>NZ_JBFTLN010000013.1:0-245579 GCF_056396465.1 Chitinophaga sp. 05T412 | reverse complement strand
GTTTATGGCTGAGGAATGGCAACAGGATTACAATATGGAGAGACCTCATAAGTCACTCGGATATCTGTCGCCTGTAAAGTATGCCCAAAAGCAGCTCGAAGCCAAAATCTCTAATCCCTAGTGGCCTAGTTTTAAGGGAAGCTTACACAGCTATCCGGTACGATACTATAAAACAACAAACGTTATCCCCTGCTCAAAGGATGCTCCGCGAAACGCAGCGGGCAGCACATATTGAACATTCACTCATTGTTCCCATAATAAAGGATTTGAGCAGCCTTTTAGAACAGCTTCTACAGCCTGTAGAAACATCTAACTATCTGCCTTATGAGTTAACGGAAGAGGGTATCAAGCGAAGAAAGAAGAAACAAAAATCCCAAAATACAGGCATGAATCACTAATCGTAAAAATTGCAATTTTATGGATACCACAAAGAAAATAGATATTGAAAAAGATAGTTTAGAACTGGTACTGGAAGAATTTACAGAGGAACAAAAGTTACACACAAAAACCGTTGATGACCTGGTTAAAGCAGTCAACAGTTTATCCGGGAAACTTACCGAGTTTGAAGGTAAACTGGAAAAGCCGAAGGGAATCGACATTTCAACAGATACCAAGCCGATTGAGGACATTGTAAAAAAAGGCATTATAGACATGAAATTGACGGTTGCCGGACAGCCTAAAAATGTGATACGAAAATTCCAGTTATTGCTTTTCCCGGAACAGGATGCAAAATTGTTTTATAGGGTTGTTTTTGGCCGTTGGTTCCTTTGGCTGGTAGTAATGTTATTCCTTTCTAATCTGTATAAATTCGGTATCCATTGGAGCGATAACCAGAAGGAAATAAAGCTGCAACAGCTAGAAAATGATAGGATAAAAAAAGCATGGTACTATTTATACTACCAACAGGAAAGAGGTGTAAAACGAATGATGGACAGCGCCTACACTAAAAGTTTTAAAAGCAATAAATGATGTTATTCCCTTTATAGACAACTGCTAAATAGTCACACCTATTTATGAAATGGTACTTTTTTTATTAAAAGAGGTGCAAAGATATGGCAAAAAAGATAACTTTGCGTATATTCCCATAGAAAAGGGTTAGATACATGAGTCAATTCGATTATATAAAAGATATAGCAAAATTTGGATTAGAAAATGATCAGGAGAAGCTATTGTCTGTACTTAATGAATTGATTGAACATTCCAAGAAAACTAAGAAAATAAACTTTGCTATACAACTTCAGTCTTTATTGAAAGATTCAATAAGGCAACAGCAAATAAGCGGGTTAGCCAAAGTAGGTTCTGCAAAGCACATACTTAAAGAGGATGATAGAGAAATAAACGAATTTATTATTGAGAAAATTACGTCTGATTATAAATTCGAAAATCTTATTTGTAGTGAAGATGTAAAGAGTGAGCTTAATTATTTCATACAAGAGCATGAAGAAATAGAACTCTTACGTTCATTTGACTTACCAGTTGCCAATAAAATATTGCTTCATGGTCCCCCCGGATGTGGGAAAACTCTTGCCTCTTATGTTATCGCGGGTGAGTTGCAGAAAATGATGGTAGTTGTTAACCTCGGAGCGATTGTATCTTCAAAATTAGGTGAAACGAGTAAAAATCTAGCAAAAATATTCAAGCGAGCTGCTTCAGAGGATAGTGTAATTTTTATTGATGAGTTTGATTCTCTTGGTAAAGTAAGAGATTATAGTCAAGATCATGGTGAAATGAAAAGAGTTGTTAATACAATTCTGCAACTTTTTGACTATTTGCCACAAACTAGTATTCTCATTGCTGCTACGAATCAGAAAAGTATGCTTGATAGCGCCTTACTAAGAAGGTTTGATTTAAGTATTCAGTTTGATTTACCCAATCAGAAACAAATTGATGCACTTATAGCTCTTACATTGAGAAATGGCAAGTTTGATTTTGATAACAAAGTTTCCGCCCGTACAGTAATAAAATCCTGTCTAGGTTTATCATATTACAGTATTCAAAAGACTCTTATTACAGCCATAAAAAGAAGCCTTTTCGATAGAACAGCAAAAAAAACACTGCCCCTCACCGCGAAAATAAGCACTTCGATATGGAAGGATTTAATTGCGTCAGAAAAAAAAGCACTATTGAAAACAGCAAATAAAGAAGACTAAATTAAGATTCGGCTTCTGCATGAGTGGTTGCCTCTCCCTCAATATTTATAATTGCCTCAACGGTATTTATTGCAATAATTTCTTTATATAATTTATTATTAGCTCTTGATGTCGGTAGCTCGCTTATAGTTAAAATGAGTGAAAATTTATGTGCTAATGTTTCAAGATCTCGTTTGTGCGAATCAGGGACATCTTTTTTAACAACACATCTAAAAGCTAGAGACACCTTATTTCCCAAATTTGCTATTTGCGCTCCTGATACATTATGATCGATTTCTTGCACATTCGAAAATAACCGATTTTCAACGCCGAAGAAATCCTCAGACCAGCTCATTCCTGTTTTTATTATATAATCCGCAGTTTGGGTAGCCTTTTGATTATTGGTCTTATCAACTTTCTTACCCATTTCGTTTGCATCAATAGGCTTAAATATGCCAAATGTAATTTGTAAAGGTAAATATGATAGATGATTTTCTTTTATAGGCGAAAAGCTATAGCAAAGAGTACCCTTAAAATTTAATTTATTCCCACTATTATTTATGTATTCAGGTATTGAAACAATAACAGTTTGCAATTCCTCTGCTTTAATCTCACTTTCAATAACAAATGTTATAGAGTTATTATCTGTCGAAGTAAGTATTTGGGGATTGGGGCGACCAAAGCCAGTTAGCTTTTTGAATAAATTTATGGGAAATCCTCTAAACGCTGCTGGTGGATTAGTATAAGTACCAGCTGGTGCTGTAGCAGAATTTATTAGGAGTGCTTTTATTGTCTGTGCCCTAAATGTGGGATATTCTCTCAAAATCTCCGAAGCCAAAGATGTAATTAGTGGAGTGGCCAAACTTGTGCCACAACTTCTTGAGTAATACCTTTGACCATCCGGATCTATGGGTGATCGAAGAATTTCCATTCCCGATTCACGATTAAAAAGGTCCCCCCCTTCAAATACAAGATCTGGTTTATTTAGATGCTTATTCTTTTGTGACCTCATAAACTCCGAGCCATTCACTKATTGTTCATAGTCATAATGGAATTTTCGCGTATAATATGCTGGAAACTCTTCCGCAGGCGTAATATCTGAATTTAGTCTATTTTCAAGATTTCCAGCTAACGCTCCAATGGAGATATTATTTAATGATTCAGATGGTTCAGAAATATTTGTTGTTTCACAACTATGTATTTCACTCCCATTATCCAAAGAATAAAAGATAGTCGGGTATTCATGTGATTGATGAGCCTCATCGATGATTAATTCTTTGAGTCTTTGCTCGGAAATATTCCCAACTGAAATGAAGATAAGTAGATCCTTTTCATACGCCAGTTTATCCAGCAAGTAAGCATAGTCACTAATAGTTTTATTATAACCCTTTGGCATAGGGTCATTCAAAGACAAATTAAACAACCTAATACCGTGAGTGCTATTAGCCTCTTTAATAGCTTCTGCAAGTAATACTATGTTAAGAGTATCATTATCCTGTTGAATCGCTTTTATGACAGCAATTCGAGCTTTTGCTTGATAATTTTCTCTAATATCAGTAATAAACTCATATCCTAGAATTACTAAAGACCCTACTGCGGTACCGTGTCCACTTTCGTCTATAAAAGTACCTGTATTGGTGAGGTCGATTCCAATAGGACTTATACATTGCCTTAGTGGTTCAATAGGGAAAAATCCAGTATCTATTACTCCAACTACAGGTAGGTTTTCTGCGACTGTAACAGTAAATCCATAATCCCTTCTTTCCTGGCCAAACTCACCTGGTCTTCTTCTTTCTGTACGGGAACTTATTACAGCCTTAACTATGTCAAAGTTATCCGCAATCTCCTTAATATCATCTTCGGTTAAATTTGAAACTTCAATAATCTCTGATGTAATTTCTGTTCGATTTACAGGCTTATTCTTTTCAATTAGATAAGCCAATAAGGATTCATATATAGCATTCGCATTAACACTCTGAGGTGGAATTAAGCTCAATGAAAGCACATCTGAAGAATAAGATTTTATTCTCCGTCTACTAGTTAAAAATCGAAAGTCATTTATTAGAACAATTAAGTTATAGTCTTTCCCCTGATATGTTTCTGTTATTGGACTTTCATAAAATAGTTCGAGGTGTTTAATAAATGTTTTAAATAATTCAGAATCGGCTATTTCAAACAATACTGATTTATTAAAATCTTCATAGGAAGATACAAGTAAACCATACCTTTCATAAAACTCCTTTTTCAAACTATCATTGAATACTTTATAAAATCGGACGAAAACAAGGTCAATTATTCCGGGTAAATTTAAAGTTCTTTGGTCAATCCTTTGTTTTCGGTCTAAATAAAAGATAGCACTACATCTACGTAACCTATCCTGCTGAGCAGGGCTTGGAGTTTTTGACGGTTCTGGCTCTCCTTCGTCAGTTGTATTCGGTTGAACATTACGACTTTTACTAAACCCATCGTTTTTGCCTATTTCATTTCTTAGATAGAGGTGCTTATTTGCCATACGTAGAATTTAACTGGCGGGGTTGATTTTGAGACATTAACTATCACTAAAAATAAAAAGCCACTAACTATAGTGGCTTCACACTATCTTTTCAATTAGGTTACTTGATCTTTCTTTCTTCCAGCAACTTTTCTAAAAGTGCAATCTTTTCTCGTTCACTTTGCAATAAAGCCTCATATAGTTTCTCATTCTTCTCTGCCGTTTCTACCCATTTTTCAAAAGGGTTAAAGGTGCATTTATAATATTGAGCGTATGCAACAGATTCATCTTGAAAAGTATTGGATATAATATTAACCGCTGCTTCTTCGCTAAAATTCTTTATCGCTTCTGCTGGCACTTTCAATGCCCTTGCAACCTGTTCCAATATATCCGGTTCAACTGTTTCTTTTCCTTCCAGTAAGGAAATTTTCTTTTGGTTCCAATCGTCACCTAATTCAAACGCCAATGCTTCCTGCTTAATGCCCAGCATTTCGCGGAATCTCTTAATGTTATGGCCTTCGTGGGTCTTGTTACGCATATCAGTGGATGTCATAATACAAATATAAATAATTTTCTAACTACTAGAATATCCCTGAAAATAGGATTAATTACTTACTAAAGTATCTCTTTTATCCCAGTAATCCATCCCATTAGCGTATAGATTACCTTTTTATTATATCTGAACTTGTGTCTATGATTTAAAACCTCTTAAATATTAAATCTATGGCTCAAACAGATAAAATACATCTCAGCCCTCCTTTTAATGAAGATGAATGGCTTAAACTGGTCTTCCTGCTTAGTGATACTCAAAATTGGCTCAATGACCTAGTAGGTACAGCCATGCTACAGGTGCCTATGAAGGACAGGAGAAAGCTATTCCGGCGATCATATTACATCAATGTGAACGCACTGGCACATATTATGGAAAGGCATCACTACAAAATTCCACGGCATCCCTCTGTCAGCAAGTTTACGATTCCTGTCATCGACATATTAGCACTGCTACGGGATGCCTTTACTGCCCCTATAAGTCCGGTTTCTGGTTCCCTCAATTTCCAGAGGGTTATCAACACCGGCAATATTATAGGTTTTGATTATAACCAGCTCCCTACCAGTTTTTTAACCGTGCTAACAGATAGTGGTGGCCGTATCATTACAGCTTTTCCCGGTTTTCTGAAATCTCAATCCCCTTTGTTTAACCCTCATAATCTACAAACGTATGATATTTGATGCACCCCGCCCGTGGGATAATCTCCCGCTTCGCCTTTCTAATGAGGAAATCAGCCAGCCTTACGAGGTTATCCATGATTTTTTTTCTGCCTTTGAAAAACACCGCACAATCACCATACTTCAACGCTGGTTGTATTCGGTTTGCTCTAACAAAAAATGTAAAGAAAGCCCCTCTACACTGTTGTTTTTCTATGAGAAAATTGAATATCTTATTGAAGCAGCCTATTTAATCTCTCAGCTAAACAATTCTGAAAGAAAAGCTGTATTACAGAATGACAGCAAAAATGAAGATTTTAATATCATGAGTGCTGAATACTTTTGTGCTTGGGGTTCCTCAAAATTCACACAAAATCCAGCAAAACTAATTTGGCAGGACTTCCCGCGGAGCCTAAACACAAAAGAGTTTTTCAATCCTTACTCCGTGTTCAAAAAGACTTTCAGATTTTACTCTCTTGGTGAATGGCGGCAGGAGTTATCCAATCTTTTCAATATGGCTTTATCAAAAGAAAGTTTGCTAGATGATGGACTGGATACCGATATTTTAAGTGTAGAAAAACACCTGTTAAAACTTATTGATGCTTCGCACCTTATTGATATTAGAGAATTTAGATTAGACTATGTAACGAGCATAAATGGAAAGGCTAGCGAAGATAACGGGTAACAATCATAGAAAACAATGCCGTAACTGTTTTTGGACAAAGGGAGCGACTGAAATTTCAGTCGCTCCCTTTGTCCAAATATGCACTGGTTAAGGTACGACAAGCATTTTACAGCAGATTTTATTTAGCATTTAAGGGCATACACTATTTGGCTTCCTTCCTCAGATGATCGAGCCATTTATTCACCAGTTCCATTACTTCTTTTAAATCTATATTGGGATAATATTTCTGTACATAGTCTGCAAACTGGGCTTTTGTTTTTTCATCTTCCCATTCCAGTACAGTAAGGCTTAACATTGGCCACTTCTTTGTTTGCTGCATAAAGCCGTATAGCGGCAGGTATGGCGGGGCATAATAAAACGAATTTTCTACCAATTCATCATATAGGGGCTTGTTAAAAGCCCTTTTCATATCCCGTACTACATCATAGACAATACGAAATCTGCTACCTTGCTGTACCATGACAGCAAATGCCGGCATTCCCTTATCTTGAAAAAAGACGTACATATAATCAATAAAACCTTCTTCCGTTACGTCACATAAATCTTTGCTATAGTAAGCGTATTCCTGTTTAAACAGGTCTAAAGAAAAATCCGGTAGGTTTTTGTCAACAATGAAATCAATTAATGTATTTTCTTTTTTAATAATATCTTCAATAGATGGCCCACCTGTCAGCCCCGCTACAGATAAAAAATACCGAGGTTTAGAAAACAGTTCAAAATAGTAGCTTTTAAAAAAGATTGTCTTTCTGTCAAATGTTACCTGTACATACAGTGGATAGGTAAGTTTTCCATGAAAGGACACTTGTTTAAGCCGGTCATTGAAATATGTTTTATAGCTAACCTTATAGGTTTTAGTCATTTTTAATCGCTTTTATGTTCGTTTGTATACAAAATGTATAACAATCAGTTTGTAGGCATTGTTTTACAGTTAAAATTGTATCAAAACATAGTAAATCGCATTAATACAAGTAAAGTTCAGTAAAATTTGCCATATTTTATAAAAAGTTTTGGTAAAACATAAATTAACAAAACAAATTTATTATATTAGCATAGAAGAGTATTCCCTTGCACAGGGATTTTGTGAACTTGATTAAAGCAGGAGGTGCAAATGGAAAAAATAAAGCCGGAAAAAGCGGTGGAAATGCTAAAACAAAAGGGGGTAGAAGTAACGGTAGAGCAGGCAGAAGTTATACTTGGATTTCTGCGCAAACTGGCTACAATTGTTGTGGTACAATACATAAAAGAAAGGCATAGAAAAGGCATATAACTAAATTTTAAAAAAAAATATTGATTATGGCAGAAAATGAAATTGATTTAAAAAAACTTGGATTTGAAAAATCGCTTGATCAGAGAAAATTTGAAATAGAAAACTTCTGGAAAAGAGGTTGGTTCTTTGGAGCGTTACTAGTTTTACTAGCGACAGGATATTTTAAATTGATTGTTGATAAAGAAGAATATTGCATCTACATCGCTTTTGTTGGATTTTTGGTTTCTTTTTTTCAGTCACTTATGAACAGGGGCAGTAAATATTGGCAAGAAAGGTGGGAAAGTAAAACAAAGAACAGTGAGTCAATTCTGAAAATTGATTTAACAAAAACTCAAAAATATGCTAAGGATGAGAAATATTACTTAGATGCAGGTATTCTTGGTAAAAATGAAAATCCGTTCACTAAAGCCCGGAGATTCTCTGTATCAAAGTTGACTATCTTAGTTTGGGACATTGTTACAATATCCTCGTTTTTCCTTTGGCTCAATAGTTGTCATTTTGATACTACCTCAAATATTAGGTGGAATGCGATTTTTTTTCATGCGGTAATCCTTATTTACATCATAGTATTTTTTTACAATGGAAAGGTTTATGAACCACTCACCAAGAAAAAAGGCCACCATCCAAATATTTCTCAAAATCAATATTACTTGGATAATGAAAGATATTGTAATAGTGAATTAGACCAAGATAATGGATGATGAAAGTATAGAAGAATAACAAATTGAATAAAACATGAAGATTGCTGATTTATACATCCGGGTAAGCACAGATGAACAGGCCGATAAAGGCTATTCACAGCGTAGCCAGGAAGAATTTTTACGCAGATACTGCGACATAAACGGTATATCCGTCCGCAAAGTGATTTTTGAAGATCATTCTGCCAAAACCTTCAACCGACCTGAATGGAAAAAATACCTGTTAGAACTAAAGAAGCATAAAGGGAAAGCTGATCTTGTGCTATTCCTTAAATGGGACAGGTTTAGCCGTAATGCCGGGGATGCCTACCAAATGATTAACACCCTTCGCAAATTAGGCGTAGAACCGCAAGCCATTGAACAGCCGCTGGATTTATCCATACCGGAAAATAAAATGATGCTGGCCTTTTATTTAGCAGCTCCCGAAGTAGAGAATGACAGAAGGGCTTTAAACGTTATTCACGGTATGCGCAGAGCGAGGAAAGAGGGGCGTTATATGGGTTTGGCTCCGATCGGATATGTAAATAAAACAGATGAAGCGGGAAGAAAGTATATAGAACCCAAGGAACCGCAAGCGGGAATTATCCGGTGGGCATTTGAACAAATAGCAGAAAGCGTATTTAATACGGAACAGGTATTTAAGTTGGCTAAAGAAAAAGGGTTTAAAGGGACTAAAAGCCTTTTCTGGTTTGCAATTCGTAACCCTGTCTATTGCGGAAAAATATTTATAGCCAAGTATAAAGAGGAAGAAGCCCGTTTTGTAAAAGGTCAACATGAACCTATTATTTCAGAGGCATTATATTATCAGGTGCAGGATGTACTGGATGGCCGAAAAAGGCATTATCGCCTCAAAGTAATGTCAAACGCTACGTTGCCCTTACGAGGCTTTCTTATCTGCCCTAAATGCAACAAATTGCTAACGGGAAGCGCATCTAAGGGCCATACAAAATACTATTCCTACTACCATTGCTTTGATGGCTGTAACAGCCGCTTTAGAGCTGATAATATAAATGACTTGTTTGTGCATGAACTTAAAAAGTACATTCCGCGCCCTGAAATGATAGACCTGTACAAAATAACATTATCAGAAGCATGGTACGAACAAACGAACCACCTGCAAGACGACCGTAAACAACTGTTGGCCGAAATAGGTAAGCAGGAAGAAAAGCTGTCTTATATCAGAGATTTACTTACCTCCAAGCAAATAGAGCCTGCGGACTTTCGAGACATGAAAACGGAATGTAGTAGCAAGTTAGAAAAACTGGAAGCAAAACTAAGCACCAATAACCACGACCAAGTTAATATTAGCGATCTGTTAGAAAAGGGGCTGAACAACCTTTTAAAACTGGATTATGTGTATGAAAACGGAGATATAGAGAAGAAGCGGGAAATAATTAGTTCGATGTATCCTGAAAAATTAAGTTTTGACGGATTTATACTTCGAACTACCCGCATCAATGAAGCGGTGCGCCTCATATACTCACTGGACAAAGATTTTGGCCTAAATAAAAACAGGACAAACGAGAATGAATCTCATTTGTCCTGTCAAGTCGGGGCGGCAGGATTCGAACCTGCGACCTCCTGCTCCCAAAGCAGGCGCGATACCGGGCTACGCTACGCCCCGTCTCCGACCTTTTGTAGCGGGATGCAAATGTAGGAAATTAAATCTCACAAAAACAAATCTTCTGAAAAAAATTTTGAAAAAATTTTAAACCCATTCTTCCAAACACGCTACCACATTACTTATTAACCGGACTGCCAGATAGTATATCCTTTACTGTTAGTCCGGGTAGTAAACGGAATACCGGGATATTAATCGCGTATTTGTTGCACAAATCTTTAATGGCATGGTCTATTTGCTCTGCGGAATATCGGGAGGAAAAATGTCCCAGGATAAGCTGTTCCACGCGGATGTGGCTCACCATTTCCATCACTTCCTCCAGTTTGCTGTGCTTATTTTTATGCGCTACCACTTTTACATCTCCTTCGCTGGCTAAGAAAGTGGCTTCATGTATCAGGATGCCCGATTGATCCCAGCGTTGCAGGTCTTTTACGGGAGTATCGCCAGAATAGCCTACCAGATTGGTTCTCACCTCCATGGTGGTGCTTTCTTTTCCTTTTTCCATAATGATTTGCTTCAGTGTGGCGGGGGGTAAAGTTGTCAGTTCCGGTTTTACTTTTTGTTTTACCTGCATCACTTTATAGCTCAGACTTCTGATAATATGGCTGTCGGTGGTTACATGTTCATTCCGGATGGGGATTACCACTACGTCATCTTTCACCCAAATTTCGTCACCGGGACCTACTGCCCGCCATTGTATACCGCTGGTGTGCGGATCAAATCTTTGCAGGAAATCGGCCATGGCGGGGAATGATTTGCTGTCGCGGGGATAGCAGATCACGGGGAAGCCATCGCGTGCGTTGAGCTGGTTCAATTGTACCAGACCTGTGAGGTGGTCCCGGTCGGCATGTGATATAAATACATAGTTAATTTTCCTGCTCTTTTGCAGTAAGGCCGATGTAAGCCCATCGCCTGCATCCATTAAAATCCCTAATTCTTCCAGCAGATACCAGGTGGAGAATAAGGCAGTGGAGTATCCTGATATGGTGATGCTCATCTTTCAGCTATTGTTACATTATGAAGATACATATATTTTACGAAAGCTCTACTATAAAGACTTACACAAAATCTGATCTGGTCAAAATACACAAAAGTGAATCTGTTTTAAATAATAATAAAGTTTGAATTTTACAGGCATAAAAATTCATATCTCATGGAAATTATTAACAGCACTATCGAAGACATTGACATTATCTTCAGCTTGTATGATGCCGGCACCATCCTGCAGAAAAAAGTAGCACAAAAGCATTGGCAGGGCTTTGACAGATCACTGATAGAAAATGAAATACGGGAAAAAAGATTATGGAAGATAATCGTGAACCAACAGGTCGTATGCGTTTTCTCTATTGCCTTTGAAGATCCGTTTATCTGGAAAGTGAAAGATAAAGACCCTTCCATATATATCCACCGGATAGCTACCCACCCTGACTTTCGTGGCAATGGCTACGTGAAGAAAATAGTGGATTGGTCTAAAAGCTATGCCACCGAACATCATAAACAATTTGTGAGAATGGATACCGGCAGTGGCAACGACAAACTAAACAACTACTATGTTAGTTGCGGGTTCAACTATCTTGGCGTGGTAGCTACCGGGGATGCACCGGAACTGCCGGCACACTATCGGGGCGGTACTTCCAGCCTGTTTGAAATAGCCTTGTAGTATCTCCGACGGAATTTCCTGTTTGATGGTTCTCTAAAACCACGGCTACTACCTGCTGCCTCCGTCAACAGGCAGTAGCTACCATCAAAATTTCACTTTCGCGTTTTTCCGGTTCACCTTCTTTTTTTTCCGGTTCATTTATTTTATCCCCCACTCAGCCACTGGTCCTGGTGATATTTGCCTTCTATTATATAAAAAATAATCAGATGGCAATGAGATATAAAACCGCTTACCTTACTATTTTACCCGGATTACTGATGGCAGTAGCCCTATATAGCTGTGGCAGCAACGCAGGAGCTGAAGCTGGAAACGCCGCTATGCCTGCACCTGAGCTGCCAGTGATTACACTGGATACCAGCAGCGCCATGACCAGCAGCCAATACGCGGCTTTGCTGGAAGGAAAAGTGAATGTAGATATACGGCCACAAGTAGATGGCTATCTCGATAAAATATTTATAGACGAAGGTAGCTTTGTAAAAGCCGGACAACCGCTTTTTCAAATCAACGACCGCCCTTACCGGGAGCAGCTGAATAAAGACATTGCCAACCTGCATGCCATGGAATCGGCTGTTACCACCGCCGAACTGGAAGCAGACAAAATAAGGCCACTGGTAACAAACAAAGTAGTGGCCGAAATGCAGCTAAAAACCGCCAATGCAGCAGTCCAAACCGCTAAAGCAAATGTAGAACAAGCCAAAGCCGCTGTGGCAGCCTCCCGCATCAATGTTGATTTCACCCTGGTGAAAGCCCCGGTAAGCGGATACATTGGCCGTATCCCCAAAAGAGTGGGTAACCTCGTGGGCAGAGCAGATGCCACACCACTGACCACCTTATCTGATATCAGCGAAGTATATGCGTACTTCTCTATGAGTGAAAATGATTTCATGAACTTCAGCAAAGGCGCTTCCGGCGCCAGCTTACAGCAACAGCTACGTCAGCTGCGCCCCGTTTCCCTGCAGCTTTCCAATGGAGATGAATTCCAGCAAAAAGGCCGCATTGAAATGGTAGATGGACAGTTTAATAAAACCACAGCAGCCATCAGCTTAAGAGCCACCTTCCCCAATCCCGGCGCAGTGCTGCGTTCCGGCAACACCGGTAAAGTGAAAATCGAACAACTCTACACCGGCGTAATACAGGTACCTCAAGCAGCTACCCTGGAAATGCAGGACAAAGTGTTTGTATATGAACTGGGCGACAGCAACGTGGTAAAACGCCGGATTATCCAACTGGCAGGTAGCAATGGCGATAATTTTATTGTAAAAGAAGGATTGAAACGCGGCGATAAAATTATCACTGCAGGCATAGAAACCCTGGTAGAAGGCACTGTTGTAACACCTGCCGGCACCAAACCCACACCCAAAAAGTAAGTGCGCAGCCCCCGCTGCACAAAATGATACTGAGTTATGCTGAATAAAATCATACAACGTCCCGTATTAGCTACGGTGATTTCTGTTATCCTGGTTATACTGGGACTGGTAGGCCTTTCCCGCCTGCCTATTACACAGTTTCCCGATATTGCGCCACCCAGCGTGGTAGTCAGCGCCTCTTTTCCTGGTGGTAATGCCGCTACAGTATTACGTTCTGTGGTAACACCACTGGAAGAAGCGATCAACGGCGTGGAAAACATGACCTATATTCAATCCAATGCCGGCAATGATGGTTTTGGTTCTGTTACCGTTTTCTTTAAGCTGGGCACCGATCCCGATCAGGCGGCCGTAAATGTACAAAACCGAGTGGCACAGGTAACCAGTCAGCTTCCTGCAGAAGTAGTGCAGGCAGGCGTTACCACCACCAAACAGCAGAGCGGCATGATTATGATCCTCGATATCCTCAGCGAGGACAAAGAGAAATATGATGAAGCTTTCCTGCAAAATTTCGCCAAGATCAACGTCATCCCGGAAATTAAACGTATCCCCGGCGTAGGACAGGCACAGATCTTCGGCGCCAAAGATTACGCCATGCGTATCTGGCTGAAGCCGGAACAGCTGTCGGCCTACAACGTTACGCCCACCGAAGTCATGAACGCCATCCGCGACCAGAGCCTCGAAGCGGCTCCCGGTAAATTTGGCGAAGGCACCAATGAACCATTGTCGTATGTGATCAACTACCAGGGTAAATTCAACAAGCCCGAACAGTTTGAAAAAATCGTGATCCGTGCCGCCGCAGATGGCTCCGTATTATACCTGAAAGACCTGGCCCGCATAGAGCTGGGATCTGCCAACTATACTACCGACAACAAGGTAAATGGTAAAGACGCCGTTACCATGGCCATTTTCCAGACCAATGGATCTAATGCCAACCAAATACAAACCAGCATACAGCAGGTAATGGATAATGCGTCCAAAACATTTCCCAAAGGCATTAAATACCAGGTGACCATGAGCACCAAAGAGCAGCTGGATGTGTCTATTGCGCAGGTGAAGTCAACGCTGATAGAAGCATTCATACTGGTATTCGTGATCGTATTCCTGTTTCTACAAGACTTCAGATCTACCCTGATTCCTGCTATAGCCGTTCCCGTGTCGCTGGTAGGTACCTTCTTCTTTTTGCAGATGATGGGCTTCTCTATCAACATGCTCACCTTGTTTGCCCTGGTACTGGCGATTGGTATTGTGGTAGATGATGCCATTGTAGTGGTAGAAGCGGTGCACAGTAAAATGGAACGTACGCACCTGCCTGCCAGAGCCGCTACGCTGTCGGCGATGAGTGAAATTACCGGCGCTATATTATCCATTACCATGGTGATGGCAGCGGTATTTCTTCCGGTAGGATTCATGGAAGGCCCTACAGGTGTATTTTACCGGCAGTTTGCGTTCACGCTGGCGATCGCCATTCTTATCTCGGCATTAAATGCCTTGACACTGAGTCCTGCGTTGTGCGCATTATTTTTGAAAAATACACATGCCGGGGAAGATGGCGCCAGCCATGATCCACAAGGATTCTCCCGCAGATTTTTCACGGCTTTCAATACCAGCTTCCAGGCGATGACCAGCAAATATACCCGTGGGGTAAAATGGCTGATCGCACATAAATGGGTAAGCCTCGGTGGCTTATTATTGATAACACTGGCTACCGGATGGTTGATGATGACTACTCCAAAAGGCTTTATCCCTAATGAAGACGGCAGCTTTGTGGCATACTCTTTATCACTCCCTCCCGGAGCGGGATTGGATCGTACTACCAAAGTTTTACATCAGGCAGACAGCATCCTTAAAAAGCTGCCGATGGTAGAATCTGAAACCAGTATCTCTGGTTATAATATCCTGAGTAATGGCGCCAGTCCGGCTTATGCGATGGGGTTTGTGAAACTGAAACCGATTAAAGAACGTGGCGAAGTACAACAAATTGATGATATCGTAGGCCTGCTGAACATGAAGTTAGGGGCCCTCAAAGAAGGTACTTTCAGTGTATTTACTTTCCCGACCGTACCAGGGTTTGGTACTTTCAACGGACTGGAAATGGTGTTACAGGACCGCACCGGCGGATCTATTGAAAAATTCAGTGAGGTGACAAATCGCTTTATTGGTGAAATGATGCAGACACCGGAAATAGGCGTAGCGTTTACTATGTTCAAAGCGGACTTCCCTCAGTATGAAATCATGGTAGATGCGGTGAAAGCCAAACAGCTGGGCGTAAGTGTGAGCGACCTGATGATGACCGTACAAACTTATTATGGTAGCAACCAGGCGAACGACTTTAACCGCTTTGGTAAATACTACCGTGTAATGGTGCAGGCCACTCCTGAATCGCGCAGTAATGCAGCCAGCCTGGAAGGAATTTTTGTTAAAAATGATCAGGGACAGATGGTACCTGTCAACAGTATCATTACGCTGAAAAAAGTATATGGACCGGAGATGATGAACCGCTATAATCTTTTTAATTCCATTGCCATTAATGCCATGCCGAAACCCGGACACAGCACCGGCGAGGCTATCAAAGCAGTGGAAAAACTGGCAGCCGCTAAACTGCCTGTAGGTTATAGTTACGAGTGGACAGGGTTAAGTAAAGAAGAAACTACTGCCGGCAACCAGATGATCATGATTTTTGCACTGGCTATCATTTTCGTGTACTTCCTGCTGGCCGCGCAATACGAAAGTTATTTGCTGCCACTGGCCGTATTGTTCTCCATTCCTACCGGTATACTTGGTGTGTTTGTAGCCATTTCGCTGGCTGGTATTGATAACAATATTTATGTACAGGTAGGACTGGTGATGCTGATAGGCCTGCTGGCTAAAAATGCCATCCTCATTGTGGAGTTTGCAGTACAACGTCGCAGTGCAGGGAAAACACTTTTGTCGGCAGCACTGGAAGCAGCGAAGCTAAGGTTGCGGCCTATCATCATGACATCGCTGGCTTTTGTGGCCGGACTGATTCCGCTGATGGTGGTAAAAGGGCCGTCTGCACTGGGTAACCATTCCATCAGTATTGGCACCGCCGGTGGTATGTTATCCGGCGTTATCCTTGGTGTGTTTATCATCCCGGTATTATTCGTGGTATTCCAGTTTTTACAGGAGAAGGTAAGCAGTAAAAAAATCACCACGATACCTGAACCGACGATGGCCGCTACCACCGTTTAATCATCATCTTCCAAAACAGAAAAAAAATGAATAAATATATCACACCGTTGCTGATGGTGGCAGGATTAAGCAGTATGATGATGGCCTGCCGGGTGGGTAAGGATTTCAGCAGACCCGACACCGCGCTGCCCACCCAATACCGCAGCGCTACGTTGCCGGCAGACAGCAACAATATTGGTTTACTACCGGCCAAAGCATTTTTCACCGATCCGGTACTGCAAACGCTGATCGATAGCGCCCTGGTTAAAAACTTTGATATACAGGTAGCCATCCGGAATGTTGCCATTGCCGCCCAAACGGTTAAAACAGCCCGTTTAGGCGCCTTGCCCGATCTGAGTCTACAAGTACAAGGCAATCGCAACTATCCCTCTAAAAACAGCTTAAATGGCTCTTTATCGCAGGAGTTCATGGGAACCAAATACATGGACGACTACAACGCCAACCTGGGATTGAGCTGGGAAGTAATGGCGTGGGGGAAAATCAACCGGCTGAAAGAAGCCGCCCTGGCCACTTACCTGCAAAGTACGGAGGCCTCCAAAGCGGTGCAAACAAAAATTGTGAGTGATGTGGCACAGGGATACTACAACCTGCTGATGCTGGATACCCAACAGGAAATTGCTGCCAAAAACCTGGCGCTGACAGACAGCACCTTGCAGATCATGCAACTACAATTTACCTCCGGGCAGATCACGACACTGGCCATTGAGCAAACGCAGGCGCAGCGGCAGGTAGCCGCCGCCCTGATTCCTAAAATAGCACAGGAAATTACGCTGCAGGAAAATGCCTTGCAACTGCTCACCGGTGCCTTACCGGGCGCCATTATCCGCCAGAGCCGCCTGGAATCCATTCGTTACAACCTCCCACTATCAGCCGGCGTGCCAGCAGCCCTGCTCACGCAACGGCCAGACGTACATGCCGCTGAACTGGCCGCGAAAGCAGCCAATGCCCGTACCGGCGTAGCCCGGGCCAACATGTACCCCGCACTGAATATCACCGCCAGCGCAGGCGTCAACTCATTTAAAGCCAGTAATTGGTTCAACATACCAGGCAGCCTTTTTGAAACAGTAGGCGGCAGCATTACTCAACCCATCTTCCAACGGAAAAAGTTAAAAACAGACTGGGAAATAGCGAAACTGGAAGAAGAAAAGTCAGTCATTGAGTTTAAACAATCTGTACTCACGGCTGTTGGAGAAGTATCTGATGCGTTGGTCCGGTTAGACAAGCTGCAAGCGCAGCACGCCATCACACAGATAAGGGTGGAACAGCTGCAAAGCGCCACCCACCATGCCGGCCTGCTGTTTCAAAGTGGTATGGCCACCTACCTGGAAGTACTTAATGCACAAAGCAACGTACTGCAAAGTGAACTGGATCTGGCAGCCCTGCAACGCGATCAGCTAAGCGCCGCCGTAGATCTTTACCGCTCACTGGGAGGAGGCTGGAAGTAGGAAGTACCACCGAATTATCTATATTTAAGCGTGGCTAAATACGCAGCATGAATCAATATCAAAAAAAACAAAACAGATTATTCAACAGGTATTACAGGATACTTATTATTCCCATTATATTCCTCCTGTATTACCTGCTGTCTTACCTGGTAAACCCCTTTAGCAAATACTGGGACGACTTGTCTACCCGGCCCTGGAATGAACTGCTCATCGAATGGCTGGTGCTGATGATCTTCTGTGGACTGGTAACAGAAATCAGCCTGCTATCTGCCAGGTGGATGGACAAACGAATTCCCTGGGAACAATGGCCGTTAAGGCGATTCATTGCACAGCTGTTTTGTCAGATCATCTCTGTATTCCTCTTATTAACGATACTCACCATTGTACTCAACCTCATTTTTGGTCCGGCACCAGAGCCGAAAGACAATGGCCCTGAAAAGCTGGATGAATGGCAGGTAGTGTTTGTATGCGTCATGGTATCTATTCTCCTCAGCGCCGTGCAAACAGGTAATTACCTGCTACAACGCTGGAAAACATCCATGCTGGAAGCTGCCGCCCTGAAACTCAAAGCGGCAGAACTGAAACAGATTGCCATGCAGGCAGAGTTACAGTCGCTGAAACTGCAGCTGGACCCACATTTCATGTTCAATAACTTCAGCACACTTTCTGCCCTTATTGAAGAAGATAAAAATACCGCACTCGCTTTCCTGGAAAATCTTTCCAGGGTATACCGGTATATGATTATTAATCTCCACAACGATATTATCACCCTGCGGGAAGAACTGAAATTCATACAGGCGTTCACGTACCTGATTAAAATCCGCCACGGCGATAACGTAGATATACAAATCACCATTCCGGAATCGAGCCAGTCAAAAGGTATTCCCCCCATAACATTGCAGCTGCTCATTGAAAATGCCATCAAGCATAATGTAGCCTCCACTGCACAACCACTACATATACACATTTACCTGGATGACACCCACCAGCTTATTGTCAGCAACAATATACAGCTCATCCCAACTAATATCCCATCTACCAAACTGGGGCTGGAAAATATCCGGAACCGGTATCGGTTGTTATCTGATCAGTACACCACCATCAAACAGGAGCATGGTCAATTTATGGTGATACTGCCTTTACTTGATTTTTAAAAAATAACTGTCATGCGTGTTGTAATTATTGAAGATGAAAAACCAAATGCGACCCGTTTAAAAAACATACTGCTGGACATTGCGCCAGACATCATTATAGAAGCGGTCCTTGATACAGTATCTGCCAGTGTGGCCTGGTTTAAACAACACCCACACCCGGACGTAGCCCTGATGGATATCCGTTTGGCCGATGGCTTATCGTTCGATATATTTCCACAGGTAACGCTTACCTGCCCCGTTATTTTCACCACCGCCTACGATGAATACGCCATCCGCGCCTTCAAAGTAAATAGTGTTGATTACCTTTTAAAACCCATTGAAAAAGACGATCTCCAGCAAGCACTGGAACGTATACACCAACAACCCGCACCAGCCGGACCTACTGAAATGGTACAACAACTGCTCGAGTTTTTCAAACAAAAAGAAGTGACTTATCGCAGCCGGTTTATGCTGCCTTTCCGCGACGGTTATAAAACCGTATTGGTAGCAGATGTAGACTATATCTTCTATGCCTTCAATGTTACTCATCTTGCCCTGAAAGACAAAACACAAGTCGCCCTCACGCATACCATGGACGAACTGGAAGAGCAGCTGGACCCTTCGCAGTTTTTCCGCGCCAACCGCCAGCATATCATCAATATCAGCAGCATTGATAATATCCAGCATTACTTTAACGGAAAACTGAAAATCTCACTTAAACGAGATCCGGAGAGAGAAGTATTGGTGAGTAAAGAGAAAGTTCCTTTGTTTAAGCAATGGCTGGATAAATAATTACCATTTGTGAAGAAGCGCCAACCCCAACGGTGAAAGCGTATATCCGGGATCGTGGCTAATGGTAAGCCCCAGGTTCTTTAGCTTTCTGACATTCAGCTTTAATACTTCTTTTTCCTCCCCGGTTTTGGCAGCCAGATCTGCCGCCTTCAGCTTTGGATAAGCTTTTATCAGCGTCAATAGCTGGATGGTCCATGGGCCTGTTTTACTATATTGATCCAGCCGGTTCAGCTTTGTGCGGAGTATTTCCAAAGCGTCGACGGTTAACGTGTCTTGCTCCCGTAAAGCGATACGGGGATCTTCTCCCTGGTAGGACACTGCTATTTTATAAATTTCGCCGTCAGGTACGGCTGTCAATAGTTTCAGCAGATCCTCCAATTGCAGATAGCCAGCTGCGATCGCCTCCTTTTGCGTAATGGCGGATAATTGTATCGTTTTCACTTTACCGATATTCACTACTCCGATGGTTGTTTTCATTTCGCTATGTTCCTTAACAGCCGGCTGCTTCCACTTGCGAAAAGCCAGTGTAATGCTACCTGTTTTTATTCCGTTAAGATGTACCTGTTTAAACAGCATATGAGGAGAAGATTATTTTACCAACAATGCTACTTACACAGCAAATTAATCATTTTCATTGGACTGGTGGTTACAAAAAACAGTCGCCGGATTGGATACTTTAGGCGGAAGAGCATCTAATTAACTAAATTCGCCTTTCATGCCGTTTTTTTTAAACACCATCACAATTAGAAAACGATGATCCTGCCCAAAGATAGAGACCCAAGATTTATCACCATAAGACGAGGTGGAACGCTAACAGATTCAAATCATCATTTACTGGCCCTATGGGCCGCTGATTGCGCAGCGCATGTATTGCATTTTTTCGAAGCAGTACGGCCTTCTGACCCTCGTCCACGATTGGCTATCGAGCAGATTCAGGCATGGGTGCGTGGTGAGATTAAAATGATGGAGTGCCGGGCTGCAGGTGGCCATGCTATGGCTGCAGCAAGAGATTTAAAAGGCGCTGCCAGAAATGCGGCTTATGCTGCAGGGCAAGCAGCTGTGACGGCGCACGTGGCAGCCCATGAACTTGGAGCGGCCGCCTATGCCATTAAAGCAGTGAAGGCATCTGTTAAAGAAAATGAGAAAGAAGAGATGGGCAAAAAAGAATGTCAATGGCAGCGTAATCAACTACCGGATGATATTCGCGAGCTTGTAATGGAGGATCAAAAACTTAGAAATCATATCTGTTGGTTTGCATTCAATTGCTGAGATTACCTATTTCCAGTATTCCGGAGATAACGGGATTCGGATCTGCGCAGATGGGGGATACCCACACTTGCTTAAACCATGTCTAAAATAGAAATCAGTTCGCTATTAATAAATCTAGCAATTTTACTTTTTAGTACTTAATACCCCTTGTCTGGTTGTAGATAATGTTCTTTTCTTCATAAGCAAATCTTACAATCGAAACACCTGAAACAAACGGGATGCTTTTAATTTCTTCACCCCTCAAATTTACGAAATGCATAAGGCCTTTATAGTCGTCACCTCCTGACGAGGTAAGGGTAGGAAAAACAATACAGTTATTGGCAAACAGTGGTGCGGACATTTCACCATAACCATATTCTACATTCTCCTCAAATGTCAGCTCCCAACTCTGCGTCTGATTCAATAGATTAAAGCACCTGACATGTATTGAATCCTTATCACACCTGTTAGTTACAATCAATTTATTATCATGGTAAATGCAGCCTCCTCTAATATATTCAGGCTTACAACCTGCGGGAGGTACCTGAACACTTACCTTTTTAAAAATCGCTCCATCTGTAGTGTTTATCGTATAGACATCAAACTTGGGGTAAGATAACGCCGCCAAAATTAGCTGGCCATTTTCAAAAAAAATTGCCTGTCCATCCCAGGCATTACCACCCCAATTTGTTTGCCATTGCAATGATCCATCAGCGATACTATAGCAAGTTACCTTAGCAGCTTCGAACAAATAAACCTGGTTATTTTCCACTTTCAGCCTGGTACTCGAATAATTACTTACGGCAGAGGACCACAAAGCTGAACCATCCGATATTCGATAAGCAGTCAAATACTTCTCACTATTTTTGCCCGTAGTAATAAGTATCACTTTATCAGCCGCCAATACAGGAGTAGTATTAAATATAGAGCCTACAGCATTGCTGTCTACATTATTTGACCATTTCACTGCGCCGGTATTCTTGTTAACACAATGCAGCTTAGCAGGAACTGAGGTCATGTATTCATAGCTGGAGGAAGTAAACAAAATCAGGCTGTCAGTTACCACGGGTTCTCTATATTGAATTCCGGTCGTCCCATACAACAACCAGCGAAATAACCACAACGTTCCTCCATTCTTTTTACTGTATGCAGCCACAGCACCGGTACTTCCAGTATAAAAAGCTGTAGAATCCAATAACATTGGGCTTCCTGATGATGCAAATAAATTACCGCTACTATTTTGCCACACCAGAGAGCTATCAACGGCATTTATTTTGTAAAGCGTTATACCGCCATCAATATATAAAACAGCTGAAGATAGACCAGGCCCGGTAGGTAATTCAGGCCCTGAAGGCAATGCAGTATCCGCTCCTGTTCCTCTCGGTACCGGTTGATTATTTTTAGCGCAACCGAATAAGTACACTATTCCTAATAAAAGTAATAATGAGCGAGTTCCAAGGAATGAATTCATAAAGTAATGCTTAGGTATATAGGATTGTAGCGTTGATATATAAAGAAAGGCAAATCTATCCAAATTCTGGAAAGTTTTAAAAATTTAGTGGAAGCTTGAAAAGCATAATAGCGAAAGGATCTTTATAATCGTCCTAACAGAAAATACCAATTCTGTCAATTGGCGGTTTCACCTCCATAGTGACGGGCGGTGCTATCGCTTTGAAGGATATAAACATAGTGGGGCATAACAAACTAATTCTAAGAAAAACAAAGAAGCCTACTCGTTTCCAGGTAGGCTTCTTTCTTAAGCCAGGATAATTGGACCGGGTTCGAACCTTTTAATCGAAGATTTGGCCAACGGCGTAGGGGTGAATGGCTGGTAATTGAGCCACTATGATCTTTAACCACGGGCCATAAGAAGCATAATAAAAACCGGAGATTGCCTCTTTGGTCGGCCCAGGTATTACCAGGCTCCGCTCCCGTAAGCAATGGCAATATCTCCATTGCTTCCATCGATAATAAAATTCAGCAACTTATAATTCAGCGCAAGAGGCCAAACAGGCATGTTTGGGTTTTTCATTTTAAAATATGGGATTACATTGAGCGTGCGGCTCGTTAAAAGTATTCCGTTAGAAGCATCAGTTACTTCAACTATATAATTGGGGATATATTCCAAAATTACATCTTCGCCCGGCTCGGGGGTTCCTGTTGGAACCACATCCATCATATTCGTTTCAAAAGGGTCGGCATACACCACTGCACCATTTGCTGATGGGCTGTTAATGTCTACCTCTTTGAGCAGTTTAACCTTATGCATTCCGATGGCTGCATCTTCTTTGGCAAGGTAAACTTTTACTTTGACTGCTGTAGTTGTCAGGGGCCCCTGAGTAGCTCTCTTATAGCCCATTTTCAAGAAAACATTTGAACGGTTGGTGGGCTCTGCCCCAGTGTATACGTTGGGAACCATTTCGTCGCCATTCATAATAAAATCGACCGTTTGCCCTTCCTTAAATGGCCCCGGAATTACCCGGGCAAGCGTAGTATCTTTATCATTGTTGTTTATTTTATACAATCGTAATGTATCAGAAAGATTGTTCTTCAATACATAATTATCATAATTAGGCGACATCCAGTCATGTTTATAGGTATAGTACCAGTTGGTCCCACTTGGGCTGCCATAAACGATCCTTACATTCAGCGTGGTATATTGATTAGCTATTTCATCATTCCAGATCAACATAGGCGAACCTATCGGTTTGGCAAGCATAAAAGTTTCATTCCCGGCAATGGTAATATTTGGTATAACATTCTCCGGCGTCTGGATACTGGTATCGAATTTTCCTTCATACCTGTTCAGGTTATTGCCCCGGGCCTGATAAAAACGAAACGTTCCGGTCATTTTATCTTTAGGAATATAGTTAATACCAAATGTCTGGATCAATTCGCCATTGAATGTGACCATGGGAGCAAAGTACTTACTCCAGTCTGTCATTTGTTGAAAAGAGAAGCTTGTATAACGCTCCTCGTCTTCCGGTTTGCTTATCATCCGCAACTCGTCACCCAAGGCTTGGCGAAAACGCAGTTCAGTGCCGGCTTTGATGATCACATTAAATACGACCGGCTTTTGCCGTACTCCAAGATAGATGGGTGTTATCACCAAGTCTCCATTTACAGCACCATTCGCGTCCAACATAGACTTGGAAATACCTGGATTGTCAGTATATGAAGGGTTGGTCTTTACTATTTTATATGTCATATCACCGAACCGCGCCTCATATTCATAATTAGGCGAGGAATAATCGATCTTAATACTAAACTGGATAAAATCTTTGTCGTACAGGCCGTTGTAATCTTTTGCACAGCCTGTGATCAGCAGTACGAGTATATATATTATTAATCTTTTCATCTTACATCTGTTTTTGGGACCTTTAAAAATTATAACTTATAGACAAAGAGTAGCTGGACCCTCTGTTGAACTTGCGGTTCACCCAGTCTTTCCCCTTGTTATAGTTCATATCATCGGTATAGGGTTTAAAATAATCCTGCTGGTCTGTAAGACAACCCTTTATAGGATGTTTGAATCCCATATTTCTATAAATAATAAAAGGCTGCGCCAGCAGATCGCTTACGTTGGCTTTCACCAGCATTCTGTTCTTCAGAAAGCGGGCACTCAGTTGAAGGTCTACAACATGCCTGGGCGCCAGGTATTCATCCTCAAATTCAGTGATAGAAGACCGCGTAAGCTTGCGCCCTGTAGTTCCATAATTGACGGAGGCTCCAAAACGGCCTCCTTCATAGCTAAGCGCGGCATTGATGGAATAAGGCACGAGATCCTGCAACGGCCGGTTACGCACAGAATCTTTACCGTACCCTTCTTCCTGCTGATATTCCACGTTCATTTTCATATACATGGCGTTACCTGAAACATAGATATTTTTAAACCATTTGGGAGCGGAGTTGATGAATCCGAGGGATTTACGCAGATTCAGTTCAAGTCCTTTTCCGGTAGCAGATTTCAGGTTCATTGGCCTGGCGACTAATCTGCCTGCACGCATACTGACATTCAATTCAATAGGATCCGTAAATTTCTTCACAAAACCGGTGATACTAATAATCTCGTCCGGTGATGGATACCATTCCACCCGCAAATCATAATTCTTGATATAGGTATTACGAAGGGAGTCGGTACCATAGGTTTTCATATTCTGTGCAATGTCGAAGTAAGTAGAGGAAGACAGCTCCCGGAAATCGAAGCGGGAAATGGTCTTGGAATAACTACCCCGCAGATTGAGTTTGCTGGTGAGGTTATAGATCACACTGGCCGATGGATACCAGTTGATCTCATCGTCTATACGGGAAGAGTCAATAAATCTACTGTTACCAATGTCCAATTGCACTCCGTCTGTAAAAAAATGAGAATCCTCGCGGCGCACACCTCCGGAAACATGTAGTTTGTTAAAGAAGCTAAAATCACCCTGGATGAAAGAAGATCTTATATTCAGTGATCCATTATAATAGTCTTCCACTGCATTTGGCATCTGTACGCTTAAATATCCCATATAATAATAGGAAGAGTCCAGGAATTTTTCTGGTGTAAGGAGATCCTCCAGGGAGGTGGTGTTTCCATTCCCGGGCTTATTAATACCAACATTTAAAACACTTTGTGTGTAATGGGCGTCGCGGAAACTACTCTGGTAACCAGCCTTGATCTTTTGCAAATTACCCAGTATTGTAAATGGCACTTCTACATCTGCACCATAATTCTTTTTCTTTTCGCTTAGTTTGCCCCTGAAGATATGGGAATACCCGCCATCCGTTACTCCCAGATAACCCCAGGACACGAAGGGATTATATCCATTATCATTATCTCCGTTAATAACATCCCCCCTTATATTGCGCTCATCCAATTGTTCCCTGGTTAAATCATTGTAATCGGCATACCAGGAAAAATTAACCCGGTCATGTAAAACCTTATGTGATCCCTCCAGCCGGGTTTGCAAAACCTGCGTGCGGCGTGGGTCATTGAAAAAAGTAACGTTCTTGGTTTCATTTTCTTTGCGGGACTGTTGATAATAACTGCCATTCACAAAGCGGTTATTGTACATATTCTTCCAACTGATCTTATTGCCACCGTTTTGCCAACCTATATTGGCCAGTACACTCACACCTGTTATAAAATTGAATCTTTTGGAGGCATAGAGCTTGGTGAAATTTTCGTCATTATTATATTGTTCGTTATCGGGATCCAGTTCAGTATCTGAACCATAATCTTCTGTAAGTTCTTCATGACGGTAACTGGCACCGGCAACAATACCGAAACGATTTTTCTTTACCGTAATAGGAATGCCTGCGCTGATCGAATAACTCTGGGTAGGAGCACCTGTGTACCGGTAAAGATTCCAATGGTTAGGCACCTTTGCATTCATTTGATTAGCTGCACCCAGGTTCTTAAATTTATTCGGCGGTGTATTGTAAGCATCTCCGGCAGTTATGTCGCTATACCACCGTGGATTCCAATCCCGCCCGAACCAATAGCGTTCTTTCGCATTACCCAACTGAAAATCCGAACGGTAGCGTTTACCTCCCCAGAAGTCTTTACCCGTGCTGTTTGTATTAAAACCAGTACCGAGGCCCAGGGTCAGAAACTTTTTATTGGGAATGGAAAGTGTGTTTACGCTAACTGAACCTCCGGCAAATTCTGCGGACATTTCTGGTATAAAGGTTTTTGCCACAACGATATTGTCAACCAGTGCTGTCGGGATCACATCGAAAGAAAAGTTCTTGCGGTTAGGTTCCGTGGAAGGCATTTCAGCTCCGTTAAGTTTTACATTGTTATAACGTTCGCTAAGGCCGCGGATGGTAACAAATTTTCCTTCACTGATTGTTACACCCGGCATACGGCGCAATGCCTGGGCAACGTTATTATCTGCGGTTCGCCCTATCTGGGCAGCCGAGACACCATCGGTCATCGATATGCTGGCTTTTTGCTGGGCATATAATGCGGCTACCCCCTCCTTTTTGGCGGATGCCTTTACCACCACAACGGCCAGTTGCCCTTTCCCTCCTTTCAGGGTAATATTGAGCGGGAAAGTTTCATTGTCTTTTACTTCAATCTTATTCACTTCTTTAGTACCATAGCCTAGATAACTAACCGCAGCCGTGTAGCTGCCTTGGGGTAAGGAAATACTGAAAGAACCATCTATACCGGAAGTAATGCCCTTATTACCGATTCGGATGGTAGCTCCTTGCAAGGGCTGCCCGTTTTCTTCATCAATGACCTTTCCGGTTACTTTGCCAGGGTTAGCAGCAGGATTCTTCTCTTCTCTTTTTACTTGTGGGAAAAGTATAATATTGGCACCTTCCAACTTGTACCCAAAGTGGTACTGGCCTAGCAGATGGTTCAATACTTCCGCAAGACTTTTCTGCTGATAGGAGGCATGGGCCACTACCACTTTATCTACCTGCTGCCGGTTGTATATAAAAGGGGTACCGGTTTGTTTTTCAATAGCCGCTAACACAGCGGTGAGCGGCGCATTTGTCATGTCCAGACTTATTTTACCGGATGATTGCGCTTGTCCCAACACGCCAAACAGCATACAGAAAATAGCTATTAGAAATGCGGACCTTCCAGCAAATGTCAATTTTGTCATATTTTTAGAGCGTTAATACACCTTCGGGTGCGTTGATATACTTTAAATGATGCGCCGGTTCGTTCTTCCAAAATTCACCGGCCGTTATCGCAGTAGGACCGGAGCCTTCGTGGTTCCGGTTTTTTTTACTTTTTGGTTGTCTATGTTTCCATGTGCTGCTGTTGATGCCATACTTTTAAATGATGAAATAATTGTTTACTCACAGCCCTTCCCATTCAGGTAAATACTGTCACTTTTAGTGGTATAGCTGAACCCATTGGTCAGGCTCAACTGTTGTAATATTTTCTCCAGCGGAAGATCATTAAAGATGGCCCTGTAGCGGCAACCTTTCATTTCAGGGTTGTTAAACACCAGTGTTTTTCCGTAACGCCTGCCCAGCTCTGCTGCCAGGTCTTTAAAGGAAATATCATTAAAGTCCATCCGGTTTTGCCGCCAGTCCATGGCTTCATAGGATTGAGTAGCGACGGCAGTTGTTTTTTCCTGCACATGATAGGTAAGCAGTTGATTGGGGAGCAGTGAATCCGGTCCTTTTCCATTGGCATTTACCTGTACTTTACCAGTTGCTACCAATACGCTTTGTATTTCTTCGCCTTTATAAGCCCGCACGTTAAAGGAGGTTCCCAGTACCCTGGTATGTATGTCCCCGCTATGCACCACAAAAGGTTGACTGGCATTTTTGGTGACCTTAAAGAAAGCCTCCCCTTCCAAACGGATTTCCCGGATACTATCAGAAAAAGAAAGCGGGTATTCTAAATGAGAACCTGCATTGATATATACAATGGAACTATCTGCCAGCATTATTTTTTGCTGCTGACCGGGTAATACATCTATTGATGCCCATTGTACCGGACTATGAGTGGTTGGATTATTTTGAAAAAACCAATAAGAATAAAGGCTGATGCCTGCAAGAACAGCGGCAGCCGCCATCCATTTTTTCCAACCAGTTTTCCGGTTGGCTGGCAAGGTATAAACCGGGGTGTTTACAGCGGGTTCAAAAGGAGGCAATGAGGGGGCTTCCCGCTTCCCCGCTTCGTAATCTCTGATCTTCTGGTGGGTGCGGTGTAAAAGGCTGCTGTTGTATCCCGGTTCACTGTCCGCCGTTTGCTGCCACATTTTTTTTGCTTCCTGAAATTCCTCCTTCAGTAGAGGAGCACTTTCCAGCATTCCGAAAAGTTTGTCCTTTTCGTATTCGCTTATTTCACCGCTCAGATATTTACTGGTCAGCAACCAGAACTCATTTTTATCAACCATGTTCATCCTGTATTTGTATATAGAATTAAAGAGCCTCCATATACATATCTCATTTTACAGGATAAATGGCCTATTGGCCAATGTTACCATAATATTAAATGCAGGAAAAATAATAGTCTGCCGGAAAAGTGAGAAGGATAGCCATAGCAGCATTGAAAAGGGAAGGAGGGTAAACGGAAAGGTCGTTTCGTAGTGTTTTAATTGCTGTTGCCAATTGGTTCTTTACCGTGCTTTCCGATATATGTAAGACCTCAGCAATAGCTTTGTAGGAAAGTCCGTCAATGCGGCTGAGTTTAAAGATAAGCTTACGTTGGGCAGGGAGCCGTTCAATAAGGCCATGCAACGCTTCAGCCAGTTCTGTGGCATGTAGTTGCTGGAAGGGGTCTACGGGTGAATCCTGAGGCGGGGTTTCATAATTATCCAGCGAAACGATCTTTGTCCCCGCTTTCCTGAATTGGGCGGCTGTTTTCGCCCGATAGCGAATGGCGGTGAACAAATATGATTGAAACAGGGAAATGGGCGGAAGTTCCTGCCTTCTTACCCAAAAGCTAAAAAAAACGTCCGATACAATTTCTTCGGCTGTAAAATGATCGTCTGCTATAGTTGCAGCCAATTCCACCCCCCGACGGCTGTGCCGTTCAAAAAGAGTGTTGAATGCAGGCATTTCCCCCATACGCATCCGTTCCAGCAATGTTTCATCACTGGGTTCGGAATGTTTGGGCACGACACGGTCAACAGCCATGAATATAAATTAAATTGAGCTGGTACAAAATTAATCCATCCATGTTACGCTAACGTTAAGGGCTAGTTGCAAGCTTATGCTTATGCTTTTGATTGGCTCGTTTAATTGGTAAGACGCTAAATTGTGCAGCGTGTTTTTTTGTGCAACATTTACATCCTGAACAAGGTTTCATCGAAACTAAAAACAGGACAAACGAGAATAAATTTCATTTGTCCTGTCAGGTCGGGGCAGCAGCATGCAAACCTGCGACCTTGCCGCTTCCAGCGGTACGCGATATCAAAAACGCTACAATATAACTTACCAAAAACAAAAAAGCCTACTCGTTTCCAAGTAGGCTTCTTTCTTAAGTCGGGGCGGCAGGATTCGAACCTGCGACCTTGCCGCTTCCAGCGGTACGCGATATCATAACGCTACGCCATGGTCAAATAGCCAACGTGATATGCCCCGTTTCTTTATTTGTTTCTCCAAATGAAGCGCATCTGACCGGCTTTCACATGGAATTACGTGAATAACCCGCCAAGGCACTCCATGACGGGTACTTGTTGTTGATTTCGAATTGTGCTTATTTAACCGCGCAGACACATCGGCGGTTTCGCCTGCATAATAGCGCGCAGTGCTATCGCTTTGAAGGATATAAACATAGTGGGGCATAACAAACTAATTCTACCAAAAACAAAAAAGCCTACTCGTTTCCAAGTAGGCTTCTTTCTTAAGTCGGGGCGGCAGGATTCGAACCTGCGACCTCCTGCTCCCAAAGCAGGCGCGATACCGGGCTACGCTACGCCCCGAAATCCCTTCTTAAATCCGCTTTTGTTGCTTTAGCAGTAACCCTTGTGGTGTTCCTTTGCTTCAATTGCGGAGTGCAAATGTAGGAAATTGTTTCACATAAAAACAAATTTTTTTTCCTAAAAAAGGAAAAACACGCAAAATCCAGCCAGCACAAAGCATTTCCAGCCGACAATAAATACGCAAAAGAGGGAGCAGTGAACTGCTCCCTCTTTAACTTCAGGGGGTGAATATCCTTATTCTGCGCTCTTTTTAGAATTGTTCTGTGCATTCATCGCTTTCAGCTGGGTCAGCTGATCTGGTGTGAGAATGGTCTGATACTGCTGTTTGCGGTAAGTAGATATTTCTTTGCCACCAGGTCCGCCTTTTTGTCCGCTGGCTTTCAGGGCATCTTTACGTTTGATACACTCTGTATTTACCGCCAATACTTTCTGGTATTGATCATCCGTAAGGTGAAGCTTTGCTTTGAGCTCATCTGTATAAGCAATGGCACGCTTTTCAGGAGCAGGCAATGCTTTCGGGGTCGCGGCCGGCGTAGCAGCAGTGACTTGCTTTGTAGCTGGCGTTTGTTTTGGAGTAGCAGTTTGTGCGAAAGCCGGAGATACCGCCAGCAGGATAGCAATTGCAGTAATTAACTTTTTCATGTGTGTTTATTGTTTTGTAAGAAGGATAAACCAATTTTCCTGCCAGCGCTCCGAAACTGGGTTAATAGCAGCTTAAAATATCCTTAAAAGGCAATAGATGCTTGTTCAGCCAGACTTTCAGCATAGCCATATTTTCGCTACCTTAGGCTTATTTAAGGTACGCTGTCCATCTTTAAGCATCTCAAACGTCATGTGTGGCAAACTGGTTATTCCTACAACTTAATTAAACAAACATAATGTCATGCCTTTACCAAACATCTTTACCGAAGCCGTTTCAAACAACGTCATTCAACGTATTAATCAACTAACGCCTCAATCTACTCCTAACTGGGKCAAAATGAATGTAGCACAAATGCTGGCGCATTGCAATGTCACCTACGAACTGGTGTATGAAAACAAACATCCTGCACCGAATTTTTTCGCAAAGCTTCTCATGAAGGCATTCGTCAAAAAGTTGGTCACCAACGAAGTGCCGTACAAACACAACGGACCTACCGGCAAAGATTTTCTGATAACTGACAGCCGCAACTTTGAACCCGAAAAGCAACGACTGACTGATTATATCCGGAAAACACAGCAATTGGGCGAAGCACATTTTGATCAGCTACCCTCTCACTCCTTTGGGGTTTTAAATAAAAACGAATGGAATAATATGTTTTATAAACACCTGGACCACCACTTAACACAATTTGGGGTGTAATCAGTCATTTTCAGGCAGCGTACGACAAATAACATTGCCGTACACTGCMTCATCATCCCAATACGGCACAAAATCATTTTACAAAAAGCGAAATACAGCCGATTTCCGCCAATCAAAAACACCCTCACAGCCCCTCGATTAAGAACACTGTTTTTCGTCGCAAAATTAGCCTCATTTAGCATCAAAAAAGGCGTCAAAAACCTTGCACACACCGCATTTTCAAACTATCTTTACATTATCAACAATGCAGGTATTCAGACAACCGGTTGTTGCGTCTGAAAAATATTCACCGGCTTTTATCGCCACATATTTCCCCCGCTTTGCACAGCTATGATGAAAACTGATTATCCAACATAATCAGTCAGGCACTGCTATGCCCATAACGATTTGCAAAGCAACGGAGCAGACATTATTAATTATGGAAGGAACTACTAACACACATCCGGGGTTTAAAACAGCTTTGAAATTCTGGTTCAAATTAGGTTGGATCAGCTTCGGTGGCACAGCAGGACATATTGCCATTATGCACGACTACCTCGTAGACAAAAAGCAATGGATCAGCAACACCAAATTCCTGCATGCACTCAATCATTGTATGTTGTTACCGGGTCCGGAAGCCCAGCAGCTCTCCATCTATATCGGCTGGCTGTTACACGGAAAACGGGGAGGACTGGCAGCAGGGATATTGTTTGTATTACCATCCATGTTTATCCTGCTGGGATTAAGCATTACTTATGTGCTGTTTGGGAACATCCCTTGGGTAACAGCACTGTTTGCGGGATTGAAACCCGCCGTGATTGCACTCATCATAGTAGCGATGTATAAAATAGCAAAGAAAGCATTGCATAGCCCCCTGCATTATTTCCTGGCAGCTATCGCCTTTGTGTGCATCTTCTTCTTCAACATCTCCCTGCTCGCTATCATAGGAGGGGTGATTATATTTGCTATCTGCTGTAAAGTCATCTATCCACGGGCCCTGCAACCTGCTACCGGACAAGTACAGCATGCAGTTGAAAGTAGCTACGTACTGGATCAAAAAACGGCGCAGGTAAGTAATCAATTCACTATAAAAACGATCGTTCAAATACTGGCGGTAGGCATCATTCTCTGGCTACTCCCATTTCTGTTATTCTTTTTACTACTCCCGGATTTTACTTTCTGGAAACAGCTGAGCCTCTTTTTCACGCAAACGGCCTTTGTGACCGTGGGCGGCTCCTACACGGTGTTACCATATGTAGCGCAGTTTACCGTCACCAAATTAAACTGGCTCAGTAAACTACAAATGATGGATGGATTTGCACTGGCAGAAACCACTCCGGGCCCATTGATCATCGTGCTGTCATATGTAGGCTTTATGGCAGGCTACAACCATTTCAACGGCTCCTTATGGATGGGCACCATTGGATTATTAGCTACCACGTGGTTTACATTCCTCCCTTGCTTTGGGCTGATTTTCATCGGTGCCCCACTCATTGAAAAAACTCATGGGAATGCCTTAATTGAGAACACCCTGAGCTTCATTACCGCCGCCGTAGTAGGGGTTATCCTGCATCTTACTATTTACCTTGGGAAAGATGCATTATTCCCACAGGGTATCCATATCAACAACCTTGATTACATGGCGCTGATATGGATTATTGTTTCATTGGTGCTGATACTACGATGGCAGGTAAATATTTTATACCTGATCGGGTTAAGTATGGCGTATGGCTGGGTGCATTATGTCTTGCAATGACCATAATGGATTCATCCATGCAATATCCGTTTTTGTCCATGTTTAGGATGCTGTTTACATAATAGCTTTGTATCGTCAAATGAAACAATAAAAGAATAGCAACATGAAATCCTTAAAAATCCACCTGCTTATCCTTGGTATCTTATTCGCAGCATCCGCGAACGCTCAGCACAAAAAAACGTTTCAATGGATAGGCGGCCCCACCTACGTATTGCAACTGGGAAGCTTTAAAATACTAACAGACCCCATGTTCAGTGCCAAGGGAGATTCTGCATTTATGATTAAAAAGCATCCGTCTACCGGCGCTACCAATGCATATATTCAACGGTATATTGCACCTGCAGCATTTGATACTGCTCATATAGACGTACTCCTGGTAAGCCACCCACATGCGGATCATTTTGACCAGGAGGCAAGAAACGCACTGAATAAACAACTGTCGGTAGTAGCTCCCGGAGCCGATGCCTCCACCATACAAGGCTGGGGCTTTACCCACCTGACAGGGCTTAACTGGGGCGATAGCACAGAATTTAAAAAAGGCAATGAAACCCTGCGAATCATAGCAGTAGAAGCCATGCACGCCAAAGATGATCCATTAAAAACAGCATTAGGAAAAGGGAATGGTTACATCATTGAATATACCGTCAACCATAAAGTATATCGGATATACTGGACGGGAGATACCGTTTGGTTTGATGACATGCAACAATATACGCGTTACGGCAAAATCAACCTGTTTATCCCCGACATGGGCGCCGTAGGCTCCGACGGTAAAATTGGGCGCCGCGGATTAAACTCAACGGATTGTTTGAAAATTATAGAAACCCTGCATCCTGACCTGATTGCACCAGTGCATCATTCTACCTTCTCTATGTATATTGAGCCGATTACGAAACTTCAACAAACATTGGATAGTACGGCCTATGCAAAGAAATTAAGGATTGTTGCGGCGGGAAAAGTAGTGGTGTTGTGATAGCGTATCAAAATGATAAAAATAAAAGCCTTCAAATCGAAAAATTTGAAGGCTTTTATTTTTCCTGACGACCAGGTTCGAATTAATTTAAGATTGACTCCATTTTTTACGGTACCAATTCGTTTCATCATGTGTATATTTTGTACATGATAGAATAATCAGGTAGAAGAAACGTTACCTCTATCTATATACACCTATTTTGGTCATCATCCTTTTGTTTTATGAATCAAAACATTCAACAGAAAATAGAGCAGTATAAGAAATTTGCCCAGAGCAATCAGGACAATGCTCCTAAACCTGCACCATCTAAATCAGTTCGTGTTGATGGCTTAGCCCAGGTAATCCGTTCTCAAAAGGATGCTGAAAACTTCATGGCTGAACTTAATAGTATTGTTAAACGTGCACAATAAGTATTTATATTTCAAAATATAAAAAAGGATGGCCTAGGCCATCCTTTTTTTATTCAACTGACTTCCCTTTCGAACCAGCATAACGATACACAAAATACCACGTAATAAGTATCTGAAATAATATCACTGTTGGCAAAAGAAATGGATAATGTATAAAAGGAGTCAGCGCATCGCCATGTGCCAACATGATCGGCAGATCAATTACGTTGAACACAATAATTACCCAAAGCAATGCCTTGCTTCCTTTAAAATACCACCAGCAGAATATGCCATACGCAAATTCAATGATGAAATTAAGAATGGGGTAATCGATAATACCAAATCCTACAACAGGTGTGGCGGAGAAAGGCGATAACTGAATATCCTTTTCATGGAAAATCAGGTCAATGATAACATGCGACACMACACCAATAGCAAAGGCCACTGCAAGCTTTCTATTGTGATATCCCCAGTTAATCACACAAAATGAAAGGGCCGCCGCTACCACTCCCGAAAAAATGGAATGTGAATAAGGCAGGTAGTCGAGATGAATGTGGCCGGCGGAAATGGAGAAATGTTCCCATCCCAGGTAGTTAAAAAGCACCCATAATACTTCCACCAATTGCACGGCGATCAACAGCGGCAGTAATGGTAGTTTAGGCTCCTTTTTCTTTAACAACAAAGCTGTTGCTGCATGGTTAATTGCATACATAAAATAGCATTTGGATTTACTTATGCAAAGGTCTTACAGCTACTTTACATAAGCTTGTACGATTTGGCTATTCTTCAATAAGAATGAAGGTGCCAGCCCAAACATTCTTTTAAATGTCCGGTTGAAATGCGGAGCATCGGAGAAACCGGCTTCGAGGGCCGCATCTGTGATCCCCCTGGCGTTAAAGATGTACTGTAGTGCTGTTAAAATCCTGACCCACAGGATGTATTTCCTGATTGGAATACCTACCTGCGTTGTAAATAAGTGAATAAGACGACTGGGAGAAAGATAGACAATAGCGGACAAATGACTGATCTTTAGTGGTATCTTTCCCGGCTGCTTAAGCACTTCCAATACCCTGGCGATCCGGTCATCCATATCCTCATTACCCACTGTATTTGAAAGTTCCCAGAGGAATTGGAGCGTAATATTAAAAATACGGTCAACAGCAGTGTTATCCGCTAATAGTGGTTTTACTTCTTTCAATAATACCTCCACAGTTGCTTCAGGTAATGCCGCGATCTGTTTATCGGCCAGGTAAGCCTTCTTAAGACCTCTACCTATTTTACATTCCGGGTCTATATTGATCAGTAGAAAAGTATTGCTGTGGGTTCTGCATTCATGTGGCTCATCGGAGGCGATGATCACCGCCTGCTGTTTCAGCATTGAATTAGATGAGATGATGTCTATTTTATCTTCGAAACTGATAGCAATTTGTAGCGCGTGATGCTCGTGCACGACGGTATCTAAAGCACGACCTATATATATAAAGTATCCGGTTGAGAAAAATAATAGGGGCTGTTCCATGCAATGCCGATGTACATTTAAAAGACACCTTAATAAAGTTACATGATTCAGGCAGATCCAACAAGCATCTATTGCATTGATATTGAGAGCTAAATTGCAAAGCCGCTGAATCAGGAGAACAGGCGTTTTAAGTTTGTTGTAAATCTTAATAAATTAAACTGCGCAATTCCTTAAATTTAAGAATGGATTCCCGTTTCTTGAAGTAGAATAACCCTGACAAAATTTAAACCCAAACAACCATGAAAAGCAACGAATACCATATGATGGCCGGGTTGCGAAAGATCTCCATAGCATCAACCCTGAATTATTGCAGGACGATGCATAGGAAGATGCTCACCATGCTATTACTATTCATTCATCTGGGTGTTTTTGCGCAGAAAGCACCGTCCTATAACATTGGTCAGCGTACTTTTCATTTTAAAGATGAAAAACGTAACCGGCCTATAGTGACGGAGGTATGGTATCCAACAATAGATACACTTAAAGTAAGTGATAAAAAATATATCCCTTTTTTGCGCAACTACACGGTGCGTGATGGAAGTTTGCCAACGGGTAAGTACCCGCTTATTATGGTTTCACATGGTACTGGTGGAAACAGGCATTCATTGGAATGGTTAGCACAAAATTTGGTTCAATCCGGCTTTGTGGTAGCTGCGGTGGATCACTGGGGCAATACGAGCGATAATAAAATTCCGGCTGAATTTATGAAAGGCTGGGAAAGGCCCCAGGATATTAGCTTTGCGCTTACTCAACTGCTAAAAGAAAAGGATTTTAGTACCGTGATAGATGCACAAAGAATCGGCGCATTGGGTTTTTCATTTGGAGGTTATACCGTCATCGCTTTGGCAGGGGGGGTAGTTGATTATCCTTTTTTGATACATTATTATCGCACCATAGGCCGCCGGGAGGTGGAGTTTCCCGAATACCCGGGGTTGGGCCGCTTGTTGTACGACAGTACCTTACTTGCAGCCACTAAACACGTTCCCAATTTAAAAGATAGTCGCATCAGTGCCTTCTTCGCCTTATCTCCGGGCACAGGGCCGGGGTTTATCCGTAAACAGCAGTTTAAAAATGTTCATGGACCTGTTTTTATTACCGGCTCATTGGCAGATAGCATGGCACCTGTTAAAAGCAATGCGAGGGTATATCATCAGCTCATCAAAGGTGCCGGTTATTATGAGTTTGGTGGTAAAGTGGGGCATTATGTAATGTTAGGCGAAGCAGATGACGAACTAAAGAAAGAAGCCCCGATTCCCTTTGTAGATGATCCTTCTGTAAACAGGCATCAGGTACATTTAAAAGTAGACAGTCTTGTCACTGACTTTTTTAAAAGGAATTTGAAATGATGTTGATAAACATATATGGCTAAAAACAGAAAAGCCGCATAATTATATGCGGCTTTTCTGTTCTGCGGAGAGAGAGGGATTCGAACCCTCGATACAGTTTAACCCGTATGACGGTTTAGCAAACCGTTCCTTTCGGCCACTCAGGCATCTCTCCGTATTCCCCGTTAGGGGTTGCAAAAATAAACAAAGTTTTATATTCACCAAAAGTTTTTCATCTTTTTATAAAAAAAGTTGAAACCATTACTTGGCGCGCAGTATCACCCGTACACCCAACTTGCCTTCCATCCCGAAAGCTTTAACGATGACATCTTCGTCTTCCTCCTTTTGCGCATCTTTGTTCCGCGTGTTATCGTTATATAGGCGCGCTGTTTTAACGAATAAAGCATATTGGTTGCTTTCATATAATTCACCCGGATGCCCCCCATTTTCCAGGTTCATTGAATCGGGATCTTTAAAGTCTGGTACCTTTTTATACATCGCATTTTCAAAAGGATTCCCATTCCCCAGTTCCTCCAGCGGCATTACAACCGACACTAATACGCCCGGTTTCACGGTAACTGACCAGAGATTTGCCTGATTATTCCAGGTGATTAAATTGGATTCACTGTGCTTATCTTTAGTCCAGCGGGAATTGATCCGGTTCAAACGGGCGCCAACAGAATCTTCGTTGGTGACTTCTGTCAACAGCTTTTCAAGATCACTTATTTCAAGCCTCCTGCTTTTCTCACCGGTATCTCCCAAAGTAGTGGCATTATCCTTTACCATCCTGCAGATACTGGGATCTCCGGGATAATAGCGCACCATTACTTCCTGTCCACGATACCGACGATTAAACTCACCGGGATCAACTGTAATACCCTGTGAAATATCCTGCCCGTCTTTTGTAGTAAATCTGACGGTGAGGGCACTGGTTGGATTTCGGCCGCCTGTAATACTAACACCATCCTGTATTTGGCCCCATGCATTCACTCCTTGCGTTTCCAGCAGATGATCTACCCGATAGCCGCCCACGACATAGCAAATGATACCAAAGAAAATAGCTGCCAGTGGTGTGAATTTAATCAAGGGATGCCGCCAGTCTCTTTCATCTTCATAAGGACTTAAATCACTGATGCTGCGAAATCCGCAGATGGCCTGTAATAAACAAATGGCAGCCAATACACCGGCAATCAAGGGTAGAATAATCTCCGAATGATAGTACGTGGGAACGCCTATTTGAATATTAAAATAGTAGAGGCTTGCTAACAGTAATAGGCCCCAAATAATTCTTGTAATCATGTGTGGGTTATATACTGTAATAATAGTAATATTTTTTTACATATAAAATAGTATTAATTTATTTTTTTGGAAGAAATAAAAAAAGCTCCGCAATGATTACGGAGCTTTTTTAAATAGGTTATCAGGGTTATTGCTGGTCTTACATTGCAGCCAGTTGTACTTTCTGTTGCAATTCAATGACGCTGTCACGGAAGTTATTATCGGTATCCATCAGATCCTTCACGGTCTGACAACTATGAATCACTGTAGTATGATCACGACCACCAAAATGTTCACCAATAGTTTTGAGTGAATTTTTAGTAAATGATTTAGCGAGATACATGGTAATCTGTCTGGCTTGCACAATTTCACGTTTACGTGTTTTCTGCAGCAACTTATCATATGGTACATCAAAGTATTCACATACCATTTTCTGTATACTCTCGATGGTAATTTCTTTGGAAGATGTTTTCACAAAAGATTTCAATACACGCTTCGCCAACTCCAGGTCTATTTCTTTGCGGTTCAGTGAAGATTGTGCCAGCAAGGAAATTAATGCGCCTTCCAGTTCACGTACATTCGTTTGAATATTATAGGCTACATATTTCACTACTTCTTTGGGCATTTCCAGTCCATCGTTCCGCATTTTCATTTCAAGGATTTCCATCCTCGTTTCAAAATCCGGAATCTGAATGTCTGCGCTAAGGCCCCAACGGAAGCGGCTCAACAATCTTTCCTGTACACCATCCAGATCTTTAGGCGCCTTATCAGACGTTAAGATCAACTGCTTACCAGACTGGTGCAAATGGTTGAAGATCGCAAAGAACGCATCCTGCGTTTTCTCTGCACGTGCAAAAAATTGAATATCATCTACAATCAACACATCTATCAATTGGTAGAAGTGAATAAAGTCGTTGATGATATTATTCTTTGAGTGATCTATAAACTGGTTAATAAATTTCTCTGCACTAACATATAACACCGCTTTATTCGGATGTATACGTTTTACATCATTGCCTACAGCCTGCGCCAGATGGGTTTTCCCCAATCCTACGCCACCATATATTACCAGTGGATTAAAAGACGTACCACCTGGCTTTTCAGCCACGGTTTTCCCTGCGCGTCTTGCTACCCGATTACTGTCACCTTCTACATACGCGTCAAAGGTATAATTTGGATTGAGCTGTGAGTCAATCTGTACTCTTTTAATACCCGGAATAACAAAGGGGTTCTTAACCGGGTTGTGAATCGTTAAAGGAAAATCTACTTCATTGTCTTTCTGAGGTTTTGTAAACTGCGTGGGCATGTTTACTGTTCTGGGATGCTGATGTGGCGTACCGTTCTCGACTACAATGCGATACTCCAACCTGGCTTCTTTACCTAATTCTCTTTTAATAGTTTTTCCTAACAATCCCACATAATGCTCCTCAAGGTATTCATAAAAGAATTGGCTGGGGACCTGGATGGTTAAAACATTGTTTTCAAGTTTAATGGGTTTAATAGGTTCAAACCATGTCTTAAACGGCTGCCATTCTACTATATCCCTAATTATATTAAGACACTTTTCCCAAACTTGTTCGCAAGTTTTATTCATTGAGATAAAAAAAATTAGATTGTTTCTTAATTAAGGATGCTTAGTTCTCGAATTCGAAATTCCTCAACGCAGGATGTTGAAAAATTTTCAGACAGGACGACGAATATCTGTAGAAAATGTTGAAAAAAAAAATTTATCTACCCTTGTTTATATTCTCCTGATTACAGAGTACCCAAACCCCTCGTTCCAATACTGCCGTGGCTTTACAACCCTGACGTGACACGGTTTTCAATACTATGAACCCCATTGATTAACAGTACATTTATCTTCCTCATTCTCCTTTTTATCATAAATATGGATATATAATTGATAAAATAATATTGTATCCCATCTTCTGAAAAAAATCGTTCACTGGTGAAGTGTGAGATATTCACACTTTTTCCGGAGAGGGTGCAAAACTATGTTAGTATCTCCATTAAAAAAAATGAATTCAGCAATAGTTATTATGAAACTATTTTTTTATACCCGCGCGCACTGGGTTAATAAAAAATATTTGCCCGCACTAAGTCGAATACCTTATCTTTGACCCTTCTGAATTTAAAATAATTTTTCTATGAGTTTTGAAATTACCGGAAAGCTGATTGTGAAGTACAACACGGTACAACGTAGCGAAACTTTTAAAACAAGAGAGTTCGTTATAGAGAAGTCCGATGACATCAATGGCCGTGTTATCAATAACTACATTAAGTTTCAGTCGGTGCAAGACCGCACTGGTATTGTTGACCGGTTCAATGAAGGTGAAAACGTTAAAGTTTATTTCAATATCAAAGGCACCAGATGGGAAAAAGATGGTAAAGTAAATTACATCACCAACCTGGACGCATGGCGTATGGAATCTGTAATGGCAGCACCTGCTCCAGGCGCAGACCCAATGCCTAACTACAACGCACCACAAATGCCTGCTGGCGACGGTGGAGACGATCTTCCGTTCTAAAGGCTGAAAGCATAAAGCGAAAAGCACAAAGCTATTGAAGCGAATGACTGTTGCGAAAATATATACGCTACGGACATTCGCTTCAATAGCTTTGTGCTTTTCGCTTTATGCTTTCAGCTTTTCCTTATCTTTGCCACAGTTTTAGGATAAACACCTAACCGTTAGCATGATACAACAACTGTCTCTTAAATTACTGCCGGCTGATGCCGCCTCTCATACACATATCATACAGCACGCCGCTGCTGCACTGAGTGTAAAACCCACTGATATTACCGGTTTCAATCTGCTGAAACGCTCTATAGACGCCCGTTCCAGACAAGCATTCTTTGTACTTACCATACAGGTATTTGTAAACGAACCCTTTGCCGAACGCCAACATACCCATCCGGTATATCCTTCTCTCCCGGCCAATGCTCCAAGGGTACTAATCGCCGGCGCAGGTCCCGCAGGACTCTTTGCTGCATTACGACTCATAGAAGCTGGCCTGAAACCCATCATTATTGAACGAGGCAAAGATGTACGCGCCAGACGCAGAGACCTCGCCGCACTCAATAAAACCGGTATCGTAAACCCCAACTCCAACTACTGCTTCGGCGAAGGTGGCGCCGGCACTTACTCCGATGGTAAACTATATACCCGCTCCAATAAGCGTGGCGATATTAACCGCATACTCAATATTTTTGTTCACTTCGGCGCAGAAGAAAAAATCATGATCGATGCGCACCCACATATTGGTACCAACAAACTCCCGCATATCATCACCGCTATGCGTGAGCAAATTATCAACAGTGGCGGAGAAGTACACTTTGAACAAAAAGTATCATCTATACAAATAAAAGATGGCGCCGTTACCGGCGTACAAACCGCCTCCGGACAATACTTCGAAGGCAAACAACTCATCCTCGCTACCGGCCACTCTGCCCGCGATATTTTTATCATGCTGCACCAACAGGGTATTTTACTGGAAGCCAAACCCTTCGCCCTCGGCGTACGGGTAGAACATCCGCAAGAGCTGATCGACAGCGCCCAATATCACTGCCCTACACGCGGCGAATTCCTGCCACCCGCCAGCTATAGCCTGGTAGAACAGGTAGATGGTCGCGGTGTGTTCTCTTTCTGCATGTGCCCCGGAGGTATCATTGCACCCGCCGCTACTGATCCCGGCGAACTGGTGGTAAATGGATGGTCGCCTTCCAAACGCAACAACCCCTTCGCTAATTCCGGCATGGTGGTGACCGTAGACGAATCCGACTTCGCACCCTTCGCCAAACACGGCCCATTGGCCGCCATGTACTTCCAGCAAGCCGTAGAAAAACAGGCCTATATTGCCGGTGGTGGCAACTTCGTAGCTCCCGCACAAAGGATGACCGACTTCGTCAGCAAAAAAGTATCCGCTTCGTTGCCCGACTGCTCCTATGTGCCAGGCCTCCAAAGCGCCGACTTGCGCAGCGTATTACCTAAAGTAGTACACCAACGCCTGGCTGGCGCCTTCAAAGCATTTGGCCGCAAAATGAAAGGATACTATACAGAAAACGCGGTACTGGTAGCCACCGAATCGCGCACTTCTTCCCCGGTACGCATTCCCCGCGATAATGATACGCTCGAACACCCACAGGTAGCCGGACTGTATCCCTGCGCAGAAGGCGCCGGATATGCCGGTGGCATTGTTTCCGCTGCAATGGATGGAGAACGCGTAGCCGCCATCATTGCAGATAAACTGCGATAAGGAAGCAGGTAAACATTGATGATTATTTATTGCCGATTAATCATTAATTTTTCACCATGAACTTACTCGAAGTCAAACACCTGAAAAAACATTATCAAACCCATAAGGCAGTAGATGATGTAAGCTTTGATATACAGCAAGGCAGCATCTTCGGACTACTGGGCCCCAACGGCGCCGGCAAAACCACGCTACTACGCATGATTACCGGCATCTTCTATCCCGATGAAGGCGAAATACTTTTCAATGGTAAAAAGTTTAACCCTGAAAGCGATGTGCATTACATCGGTTATATGCCCGAAGAAAGAGGACTTTATAAAAAGATGATGGTAGGGGAACAAACCCTCTATCTCGCCCAGCTAAAAGGCCTCTCCAAAAAAGAGGCCACTCAAAAAATCAAATACTGGTTCGATAAGTTCGATATCAACTCCTGGTACCATAAGAAGGTAGACGAACTCAGTAAAGGCATGCAGCAAAAAGTACAGTTCATTTCCACCATCCTGCATGACCCTAAACTGCTGATACTCGATGAACCGTTTTCCGGACTTGACCCTATCAACTCCAACCTGATCAAACAGGAAATTTTTCAGCTCAGCAAACAAGGTACTACCATCATCTTTTCTACCCACCGTATGGAACAGGTAGAAGAGATCTGTGATCATATCATGCTCATCAACAAAGGGCATAAAATACTGGATGGCGGTGTACAACAAATACAACAGGACTTCAAACAGGGACTCTTCAAAATAGGTTTGGGTACCATGCCTAACCCGGCGCAAATGGCTACCTGGCACTTCAATATTGTGGAAACACATGATAAAGCGTTTACCGTAAAAATGAATGCAGACAGCACCACCAACGATATTCTACTGCATTTCATCCGCCAGGATATCCCGGTAACTTATTTCGAAGAAATGCTGCCCTCCATCAACGAGGTATTTATCACCCAGGTAGAGCAAACTGAAGCAGCCAATGCTAACCTGGCGGCGGCCCCACTCATCTGATTACACTATACATTTATGGAAAAAATCTGGCTCATTATAAAGCGGGAATTTTTTACCCGCGTTCGTAAAAAATCTTTCCTCGTTACTACACTACTGGTACCACTTGCCTTTGCGGCAATGATCATTGTACCCATCCTGCTGGCTACTTCGTCATCAGAACACAAGCGCATTGCGGTAATAGACGATAGTGGCTTATTTGATAATAAGTTCCCTGACTCCAAAGGCTCCTATTACAAGTACCTGTCTCATCAAAACATCGATAGCCTCAAACAGCACTACGAAGACCAGGGCTATCAAGGTCTGCTCTACATTCCAAAGTTTGACATCAGCCGCCCTTCAGGATTCGAATACTATAGCAGCGGCGCCAGTGTTACCATGGAAAGCAGCATCAACAAAGACATCAACGATGTCATTGAAAAGAAGCGGCTGGAGCTACAGGGAATTGACCAGTCTAAAATGGATGGTATCCGCTCCGATGTGGAAGTGACCTTCAAAAACGGACGCGATGAAAAGAAAGGCAGCTCCTGGGTTGCTTATGGGGTGGGTTATGCCAGTGGGTTTATCATCTACATTGTGCTGTTATTATTTGGTACCTCCGTCATGCGTGGGGTGATGGAAGAAAAAGTAAGCCGTATTGCGGAAGTGATGATATCCAGTGTAAAACCCTTTCAGCTTATGATGGGTAAAATCATTGGCATTGCCGCCGTTGGCCTGCTGCAGTTCTGCATCTGGGGCATCCTCATCACAGCCATATATTCATTGATACCGTTGTTCTTTTCTCCGGAAAGCGTGCAGGCTGCCTCACAGGGTAGTGGCGCAATGGCGCAGGTCAGTCATGCTGATCAGATAGAGATGATTCATAAAATCCGGGAACTGGTAGGCAGCATTTCATGGGGCCTGCTCATTCCCTGCTTCTTCTTATATTTCCTGGGTGGCTACCTGTTCTACTCCTCGTTGTATGCAGCCGTTGGCAGTTTAGCCAATGAAGATGCCAGCGATATCCAACAATTAACCATTCCTATTACGGTGCCCATTATCATTGGTATTATGATCATGATGAAAGCGGTGCGTGATCCGGATAGTGCGCTGGCAGTATGGGGTAGTATTATTCCTTTTACCTCACCAATGGTGATGATGGCCCGCCTGCCATACGGCGTGCCCGGCACGGTACCTTACTGGCAACTGGCACTGTCGTTATTATGCCTGATAGGGGGCTTTATTGGTACTACCTGGGCAGCCGGCAGAATATATCGTACAGGCATCCTGATGTATGGTAAAAAAATTACGCTGAAAGAGGCCATGAAGTGGGTGGTGAGAAAGCCGTGATAGCGATTAGCAGTTAGCTTTTAGCTTTTAGCAAAATGCAGCGAAGATGATGAGGATTATTCCCATATATCTCCGCTGCATTTTGCTAAAAGCTAACTGCTAAAAGCTAAAGGCTGGTTGCTAACCGCTGTATCGTTTCCCTGTACTCGGTCCAGATTTCTTCAACTACCAGTGCAGCAGGTTTTATTTCATGTATCAGCGCACTTACCTGGCCTATTTCCAGTTCTCCTTCTTCCAGATTGCCTTCAAACATACCGGTTTTTGCACGGGCCCGTCCCAGCAGGGTTTTCAGCGCTTCGGCATCGGCGCCGTTATCTTCTGCAGCCTTGATGGCCTGATAGAAATGATTTTTGATTAAACGCACGGGGGTCAGTTTCTTTAAACTGAGCATGGTATCCCCTTCTTTTGCGTTGATCACCGCTTGTTTAAAATTTATATGGGAAGATGCTTCAGGGGTAGCTACAAAACGGCTGCCTATCTGTACTCCGGAGGCGCCCAGCGCAAAAGCAGCTGCCATAGCCTTTCCGGTAGCAATACCGCCTGCGGCTATTACCGGAATTTTCACCTGTTCGCAAACAGATGGAATCAATACCATGGTGGTGGTTTCTTCGCGGCCATTGTGGCCACCTGCCTCGAAGCCTTCAGCCACTACGGCATCTACGCCGGCCGCTTCACTTTTCAAGGCAAAAGCGGCACTGGATACCACATGTACCACTTTTACGCCGGCGGCTTTCAATACCGGCGTCCACGTTTTGGGATTGCCGGCAGAAGTAAACACCACTTGTACCCCTTCTTCCAAAATAATATTTATCAGCTGTTCTATATCAGGATATAGCAAAGGTACATTCACGCCAAAAGGCTTACTCGTAGCTTTTTTACATTGCTGTATATGCTCCCGCAATACATCCGGATACATGCTCCCAGCACCGATCAGCCCCAGACCGCCGGCATTACTAACAGCGCTGGCTAAACGCCAACCGCTGGCCCAGATCATTCCTGCCTGGATCAACGGGTATTGAATATTGAATAAAGAAGAGATACGATTACTCATGAAGCGAATATACTTAAAAGCTAAAAGCGTAAAGCAAAAAGCTATTGTCGCGGATGTTACTCGTGACAATAGCTTTTTGCTTTACGCTTTATGCTTTTAGCTTATCCTAAATCTATTTCAGTATTATCGCCAATATTCAGGCTTTGACTCAGTCCCCGGATATTGGCATCGCTACCAATCAGGGAGGACTTCAGTACTACTTCATACAGGTTACTGAAGGAGCCAATAATGGAATCCTTCACAATAGAGTAGTTGATCACGGTGTTGTCGCCAATGGCCACATTAGGGCCTATAATAGCGTTTTTAATATTACAGCCTTCCCCTATACTCACCGGGGGAATGATGATCGTATTTTCGTACGGTAATACAGGATTATTAGCCAGTTTATACTTCTTCAGCAAGATAGCGTTGGTTTCCAGCAGGGTATCTTTACGACCGCAGTCAAACCAGTTAGATACTTTAAAGGAATTAAACTGAACGCCATGCTCAATCATGCATTCCAGCGCATCTGTGAGCTGGAACTCATCATGTGATTTGACCTTATTATCGATATTGCTTTGCAGGCAATCGTATAGTTGCGTAGTTTCTTTGATTTTGTAAAGGCCTACCAGTGCAAGGTTTGACTTAGGAATCTGCGGTTTTTCCACCACGCGGGTAATTTTACCATGTTCATCCAGTTCTGCCACGCCGAAATTACGCGGATCATCTACTTTCTTAAGCCCCAGCATAGAATACGGGGAGGCTATTATTTCTTTGAAATCACATTCACAAATGGTATCGCCTAATACAATCAGTATTTCGTCGTTGCCTACTATATCGCGGGTAAGTGATAATGCGTGTCCGGTGCCTTCGCGGCTGTTTTGTTGTACAAAGTGACAGGTCAGTTGTGGGTATTTCTTCTCCACATAATGCTGGATCTTTTCGCCCAGGTAACCAACCACAAATACAAACTCGGTGATACCTGCATCCCTCAGCTGATCAATAATGATACTAAGAATGGTTCTGCCGGCTAAAGGTATTAATGCTTTAGGCTGTGTATATGTATGTGGACGAAGCTTGGTGCCTGCCCCAGCCACGGGTATGATTGCCTTCATTATTTGTTGTAGTTAGGATGTTACTATTGCACTCGAATGTGCGAAAATACTATATTTAGCGGAAAGCATAAAGGCGAAAGCAAAAAGCCATTGTAGCGGATGATTGAAGCGATTAACCAGTCAAATATTACCTATTATCTTCGCTCTGATAGCTTTTTGCTTTATCCTTTCTGCTTTCCGCTTGCAATTCATCCTCCTTTCATTTAATTTTGCCCAAAAATTTGGGCAACATGCAAAGAGACCAGCAAATATTTGATTTAATTGGCCAGGAATTGGAGCGTCAGCGCCATGGCATTGAATTAATCGCATCTGAAAACTTCACCAGCTACCAGGTAATGCAGGCAATGGGGCAGGTGATGACAAATAAATATGCCGAGGGCTATCCTGGCAAAAGATATTATGCAGGCTGTGAAATTGTAGACCAAAGCGAGCAACTGGCAATAGACAGGGCTAAACAAATATTTGGTGCTGCTTACGTAAACGTACAACCTCACTCCGGCGCACAAGCCAATGCCGCAGTAATGCTGGCTATTCTCCAACCGGGCGATAAAATCCTCGGACTGGATCTGAGCATGGGCGGTCACTTAACCCATGGTTCTGCTGTAAACTACTCCGGAAAGCTCTACCAACCTCATTTCTACGGTGTTAACAAAGAAACCGGCCTGATAGAATATGATAAGATGGAAGAAGTGGCACAACGCGAAAAACCAAAGTTGATCGTGTGTGGTGCATCTGCTTACAGCCGCGACTGGGACTACAAACGTATCCGCGAGATTGCTGACTCAGTAGGCGCCTTTGTAATGGCTGATATTGCACACCCTGCAGGTTTGATCGCCAAAGGTTTGCTGAACTCTCCATTTGCACATTGCCATTTCGTTACTACTACTACTCACAAAACATTGCGTGGACCTCGCGGTGGTATGATCATGATGGGCGCCGATTTCGAAAATCCATTTGGTCTGAAAACACCAAAAGGCGAAACCCGCATGATGAGCTCCCTCATTGATACCGCTGTATTCCCAGGTATCCAGGGTGGTCCGCTCGAACATATCATTGCCGCTAAAGCAGTGTCTTTCTTCGAAATATTATCTGACGACTATACCGTTTACGCCAACCAAATCCTGAAAAATGCACAGGCGATGGCGAAAAGCCTGGTAGGTAAAGGCTACGAAATCATCTCCGGTGGTACCGATAACCACCTGATGCTGATTGACCTCCGCAACAAAAATATCTCCGGTAAAAAAGCAGAACAAACACTCGTTAAAGCCGATATCACTGTTAATAAAAACATGGTGCCTTTCGACGATAAATCTGCCTTCGTTACTTCCGGTATCCGCGTGGGCGTACCTGCTATCACTACCCGTGGCCTGCAGGAAGGCCATATGGGCCAGATCGTTGACTGGATCGATCAACTGCTGATGGATGCTGATAACGAAGCACTCATCACCAGCATCAGAGGTGAAGTAAATACCTTCATGAAACAGTTTACCCTGTATCCTGAACTGGGATAGAGGCGAAAGTATAAAGCAGAAAGCAAAAAGCCATTGTCGCGTATATCACTCGCGGCAATGGCTTTTTGCTTTTTGCTTTCTGCTTTATGCCTTTAGCTGATTAATCTTTTATCTCCCAAAAAAATTCTTTGAAATATTAAAATCTCTATTATCTTTACAGTGTACTAGTTAAGTAGTACACTAAATCACGAGATATGATTAACATCCAATCCCTGTCATTCAGCTATCGGAAAAACAAGCCACTGTTTGAGAACCTGCAACTCACCCTGGAAGCAGGCCACATCTATGGTTTGCTTGGAAAAAACGGGGCAGGTAAATCTACCCTGCTGAAGCAAATAGCCGGCCTGCTATTCCCCGATGGAGGCACCTGCGAGGTAATGGGCTATACCGCCGCCAAAAGACAACCGGCCTTTCTCCGCGAATTGTTCCTGGTACCGGAAGAATTCTACCTGCCTAAAGTGAGCGTGAAAAAATATGTGAACCTCTACGGTCCGTTTTATCCCAACTTCGACGAGGCCGCCTTTTTCCGCTACCTGAAAGAGTTTGAAATTCCCCGTGAACAACAATTAACGGAGATGTCGTACGGACAAAAGAAAAAAGTGCTGATCAGCTTTGCATTGGCTACCAACACCAAAGTACTGATCATGGACGAACCCACCAATGGCCTGGACATCCCCTCCAAAAGCCAGTTCCGTAAAGTAATTGCAGCCGCTGTTACAGAAGATAAATGCATTGTCATCTCCACCCACCAGGTTCGCGACCTCGACAACCTGATTGATAGTATTGTGATCATAGATGGTCATAAAATTATTTTCCGGGAAGATGTACAAACGGTAACGGATAAACTGAGCTTCAAAACAGTGAGCCGTATGGAAGAAACCTCCGGTGTATTGTTTGCCGACAGTAGCCTCCGCGGCCATACTATTATCACTAAAAACACCGGTAACGAACAAAGCAAAATCGACATGGAACTCTTGTTCAACGCGGTATTGACTAATCAGCAACCTATCCAGGAAATATTCAACTAATTATATCTCATGCAAGCAAATAACGTTTTCAATTTACAGCGCATGCAGCTTTACCTGCAGAAGCATTTAGCAGATCAACTCCGGTTTTACCTGATGGGGACCTTAGCGGTACTCGGATTAGCCGCTGCATTTGGCATACTAATGCCCCTCGCGCATACCGAGATTTTTCAAACCAGCAATATCGTTCCGTTTTACTATATAGGCTTGTTTGCCGGCGGCCTGCTGTTTACCAGCAGATCTTTTAATGAACTGGCTCATAAAGAAAAAGGAATGGATTATCTACTGCTCCCGGCCTCTCAATTCGAAAAATTCCTTACTACATTTCTTATCAGCACTATTGGCTTCTTCGTATTTTACCATATAAGTTGCTACCTGGCTATTAATATCTTTGAAAAGGTACAAATGGCTATGATAGACCGCCCCATACGGAGAGATTATCAATTCCTCAGTGACCCGGACGAAAAAGCCTATTTCTACTACGCGTACTTTGTATTGCAATCCATTTTCCTCTTTGGCGCTACCTGTTTTCATAAATATAGTTTCATTAAAACGCTGCTCTGCATATTCATCTTTCTGTTTGGGCTATATGTGATTAATTGTATACTGGTTACAGTACTCTTTGGCTGGCAAGGGGAATTCTGGAAAAGATCCGTACCGTTTTTCATGGTCGCCAAACTGGAAGGAGGGCCTGTCAGCTGGCATACTACCACCTATGTTATTCCGCGCTGGTTGTCAGATACATATCTCTTTATTGTCCGGTTTATATTAGCACCCGTATTTTGGACATTAGCCTATTTCAGGTTGAAAGACCAGGAAATATAAAATTTTTGTGAGATGGAATTCAAAGAAACACAAGCCATATACGTACAAATCGCGGATTATGTCTGCGAACAGGTACTCCTTCATAAGTGGCAACCAGAGGAGCGCATCCCTTCTGTAAGGGAACTCGCAGTATCACTGGAAGTAAATCCCAATACTGTGATGCGCACCTTCGAGCTGCTACAGCAACAGGAAATCATTTACAATAAAAGAGGTATCGGCTACTTCATCAGTCCTGATGCACTTAAAAAAATCAGGCAGGCTAAAAAAGATGCATTCATCAGTAATGAACTGCCCAGCTTCTTCCGCAACCTGTATTTGCTGGATCTCAGCGTTGATGAACTGAAACCTCATTATGAGAAATTCAAAAAAACTAATTTCAACTGATATGAAAACGAGTAAAAAATTAATGATCGGTTTTACTGGCATACTCGTGTTTTTGATGGTATTTTCTGCCATCACGTTGAGAGTGAATTATAGTAAAGGCGTTACCAACGAGGAACAATACAATAAGCACCGGTATGATGAACCTGATCCTAATTATAAAAAGGAAACACTGCAACCGTTTCAAACAGTAGTGTTTATAAACGGGCAGCAGGATTTAGCGACTACAAAAACAGAAGACTACGGTAACGGCAACACGGAGACACGAAGCATTAATAATGTCACCATCCGACACGGAGACGTATATACGCTGGAACATTACACCCCGGTAACTAGCCGGCAGTCAGGAGATACCTTGTTCATCAACCTGAGTGAACAAGGAGACATTACCCTTACCTGTCCGTCATTAAGTGCTATTCAGAACAACTATTGCCATGTATCCATATTTGAATTCAAACTACCGCGACTGCAGATTTCCGCCGGCCCTAAAGCAGGCGCTAATCTTTACAATTGTCAGATAAACGCTCTCATATATACCGGCGAGCTTGAAAATGACTTCTCCCTAAGCGGAGGCTCTACACTGGATAGCTTAAAGATAACAATGGGAAAAAAAGGAACGCTCCGGATGGATGATATCAAGTACAAAGTAGCTGATATTAAAGTAGATAGCCTAAGAGAACTGGCGGTGTATGGCGGTGCTATCAACAACATTAAACAAATACATTAACAAGCGTGACACACGCTCTAAGCAATAATTTCTATCGATATAGTAAGGGCTTATTTTCTAATCAGCCTTCTTTTCTTCAAAAAATAAAAAAGCTCCGATTTTCATCGGAGCTTTTTCTATATACGTAGTATCTTAAAACTGCGTCGCCAAATAAGCCATAGCGCCCATTCCTACTTCTATTGCATGTTCATCAATATCAAAAGTAGGGGTATGTACACCGGAAGTAATTCCCCTGGCTACATTGCCGGTACCTAATCTGAAAAAGCAGGCAGGTATTACCTGTGAATAAAAAGCAAAATCTTCTGCGCCCATTCTGATTTCAGTATCTCCTACATGTTCCGCGTCCAGGTATTCTGTAGCGAAATGACGTGCCTTGCGGGTCACTTCTTCATTGTTATACAGCGTAGGGTAGCCCACCAGTATTTCAATGTCTATTTCAGCCCCCATCGCTTCTGCAATACCAATGGCCTGCTTACGGATCAACTCATGTGCTTTGAAGCGCCAGGTTTCATCCATTGCCCGGAAAGTACCCATCAGCTTTACTTCGCTTGGAATTACGTTAGTAGTAAATCCGCCGTTGAAAGCACAGATAGATAATACAGAAGGAGAGAAAGGATTGTTGTTACGGGAAATAATTTGTTGCAGGCTCACTACCAGCTGAGACGCCACCAGGATGGTATCTACAGTAAGATGTGGCTGCGCTGCGTGGCCGCCTTTTCCTTTGATCGTGATATATATTTCATCTGCACTAGCCATGTATTTGCCTTCCCGGAAACCCAGCTTACCCGCTTCCAGCGTAGGATGCACGTGCATACCCAGGATAGCGTCTGGTCGTGGATTTTCGAGGGCGCCTTCTTCAATCATGATGCTGGCGCCACCGGGATGTTTTTCCTCTCCCGGCTGAAACAATACTTTGATAGTTCCTTCAAACTGATCTTTCAGTTCATTTAATATTTTGGTAGCGCCCAATACACAGGAAGTATGTACATCGTGACCGCAGGCGTGCATTACGCCCGGGTTAGTGGATTTGTAAATGACTTCATTGGCTTCCGTAATAGGCAGTGCATCCATATCGGCACGGAGCGCGATTACTTTGGAAGCAGGGTTCTTTCCTTCAATCAGGGCAATAATGCCGGTACCGGCAACACCTCCCTGAAAAGGAACACCATAGGCCGTTAGCTGCTGCTGTATGTAAGCAGCGGTTTCAAATTCCTGGAAGGATAGCTCCGGATGTGCATGTAAATGCCGCCTGATAGCAGTAAATTCCGGTGCATATGCCTTCGCCAGTTCTTTAATTCGATTCTTCATTCGATAATTCTTTATCCAGTGGCACGTTGATAATGGCAGGTACTACAAATACACCACCTGAAAACAGGTCAGATAATTTGTCCCGTAATTCAGCTGCTTCTTCACGGGTTTTAAAATCGCCTACGCGCACTTTAAAATAGGGGGCCTGGTAATCGAGATAGGTACGATAGTCGCCATAAAGCTGCATTACTTTCGCTTTGGCTTCATTGGCATCGCCGCGTTTGTTGGTGGAAATCACCTGTACCCGGAAACCGGACTGGTTGCGGATGGCCAGCGTGTTAATGTAGATCTGTTTTTTAATCAGCACATCCACACGACTATCTTTCACCACCCTTACACTTCCGTTGGTTGCTGTTGCATTGTCTTGCGCCATGGCCCAACTACTTCCCAACAGACAGCAAACCAGGATGAATAACTTTTGCATGAATACTGTATAATTAACTATGAATAATTACTTAATTCGCCGCTGCGTCCTTACTTTCCTTCACAATGTTCACACTGGCACTGGCTCCTATTCTGGTTGCTCCGGCGGCTATCAGCTCCTGGGCGAATACAAAGGTACGAATACCACCCGAAGCTTTTATTTGTATGTTAGCTGGTAAATTGGCCCGCATCAGTCTTACTGCTTCCACTGTAGCGCCTCTTTCTGCATAGCCGGTAGAGGTTTTCATGAAATCCACCCCGTATTTGGCATATAGCTCGCAGCATTTCACGATCTCCTCTTCCAATAATATGCCACTTTCAATAATGATCTTGATTACTTTTTTCTTCTCCCGGATGATATACATGATATTGGCGATCTCCTTTTCCAGGTATTCCCAGTCGTTGTTTTTGATAGCGGAGATGTTGATCACCAGATCCAGTTCGTCTGCCCCGTCTACAATGGCCAGTACTGTTTCAGCTACTTTAGCTTCAATAGCGGAATAACCAAAGGGGAATCCTATTACGGTGGCCACTTTGGTGTTGGTAGCACCCAGGAATTGCTTGGCCAGTTTCACGTACAGTGGGGGTATACAGGCGGCGGCAAAATCATACTCTACGCATTCCATGCACAATTTCTTTACATCTTCCAGCGTAGTGGTAGGTTTTAATATAGTATGGTCAATATAGCGGTTAATCTCCATCATCATTCATTTACGGATTACAGGGCGAAATTAATGCAAAACGGATTACGTTGCCGTAATCCGTTCTGATATCATTTACCGGTAAAGCTACCTACGCATTCTTACCATGGCATTGTTTATATTTCTTTCCGCTACCGCAAGGGCAAAGGTCGTTGCGGCCAATCTGTGGTCCCTGATGACGAACCGGCTCAGATTTTACTTCTTCTGCCTGGAAATCCGGGGTGCCAGCCTGATGACCGTTGTGGTCTACCAGATCTTCATGAGAGGCACGCATGCGGCTCATATCGGTTTTTTCTTCTACTGCTTCCCTTATTTCAGGCGCTGTTTCCTCTGCCTGATTATTTACAGGGATACCGCATTTAGATAAGAAGGAAACGATATCACGGCTGGTTTCACCGTCCATTTCTCTGAACAGGTTGAATGCTTCGAATTTATAGATCAGTAATGGATCTTTTTGTTCGTACACGGCACTCTGTACAGATTGTTTCAGGTCGTCCATCGCACGCAGGTGTTCTTTCCAGGACTCATCGATCAAGGCCAGGGTGATGCTGCGTTCCAGGGCATTCATGGTTTCCATGCCTTTGGTTTCTACTACTTTCTGCAGGTTGGCCATTACGTTGATACCTTTTTTACCGTCTGTGAACGGAATAGAGATATTTTCGATGTGCTGACCCTGTTCTTCGTAGATACGCTCAATTACMGGCAGCGTGTTGCTGATCAGTTCATTGACTTTGCGGGTATAGTTACCTTTTCCTTCGTGATATAATTTGGAAGCCAGTGAGTTGGCATCGGTTTTATTCAGCTCTTCACGGGTGATAGCGGTATCAATCGAGAAGTTCATGATAGCATCCATTTTGAAAGCTTCATAATCGCCGCTTGCTTTGTGGGTATTCACCATGTTTTCCGCAACGTCATAGAAGGCGTTGTCGATGTCGATGGCCAGACGTTCGCCAAACAATGCGTGGTTACGTTTTGAGTAGATCACGGTACGTTGTTTATTCATCACGTCATCATACTCCAGCAAACGCTTACGGATACCGAAGTTATTTTCTTCTACTTTCTTCTGTGCTCTTTCGATGGAGCGGGTGATCATGCTGTGCTGGATCACTTCTCCTTCTTTATAACCCATACGGTCCATGAGGCCGGCAATACGTTCTGAACCGAACATACGCATCAGGTCATCTTCCAGGGAAACGAAGAACTGGGAAGTTCCCGGATCACCCTGACGACCGGCACGACCACGTAACTGTCTGTCTACACGACGGCTTTCATGTCTTTCTGTACCAATAATGGCCAAACCACCTGCTTCTTTCACGCCAGGTCCGAGCTTGATATCCGTACCACGACCAGCCATGTTGGTGGCGATGGTCACCGCACCAGGCAAACCTGCTTCTGCTACGATCTGTGCTTCACGGGCGTGTTGTTTCGCGTTCAATACATTGTGAGGAACTTTATCGAAGGCCAGCATTTTACTGAGTAATTCGGATACTTCCACGGAGGTAGTACCTACCAGTACCGGGCGTCCTTTCTCTTGTAATTGCTTGATTTCATCGATAACGGCTTTATACTTATCCCTTTTGGTTTTATATACCAGGTCTTCCGCATCAATACGGGAGATAGGGAGGTTAGTAGGAATAGTTACCACATCCAGTTTGTAGATTTCCCACAGCTCACCAGCTTCTGTAGAGGCGGTACCGGTCATACCGGCCAGCTTGTGATACATACGGAAGAAGTTCTGCAGGGTAATGGTAGCAAAGGTTTGGGTGGCAGCTTCTACTTTCACATTTTCCTTGGCTTCAATGGCCTGGTGTAAACCGTCGGAGTAGCGGCGTCCATCGAGGATACGACCGGTTTGCTCATCTACGATTTTCACTTTACCATCCATTACTACGTATTCTACGTCTTTATCAAATAAAGTGTAGGCTTTTAATAATTGCTGTACGGAGTGGATACGATCTGACTTAGCGGCAAAGTCCTGTAGTAATACATCTTTCTGCTGCAGTTTCTCTTCTGGTGATACTGACAGTTTTTCAATTTCTGCCAATTCAGAACCCACGTCTGGCAGGATAAAGAAGTTAGCATCTTCTCCGCCTTGTGTGATCAGGTGAATACCTTTATCGGTGAGGTCTACGCTGTTTTGTTTTTCTTCGATTACAAAGAACAGGCCTTCATCTACTTTTGGCATTTCGCGTTGCTGATCTGCCAGGTAGTAGTTTTCTGCTTTTTGTAACAATACGCGGTTACCAGCTTCACTGAGGAATTTGATCAGGGCGCTGCTCTTAGGCAAGCCTCTCCAGGCGCGCATCAGGGCCAGACCACCGGTTTTAGGATCATCTTTACCTTCAGCGATCAGCTTTTTAGCCTCCTGCAGGTATTGGTTCACCGCTTTTTTCTGCATTTCCACCAGGTATTCGATACGTGGTTTCAGTGCATGGAATTCCTGTTCTTCTCCGCGTGGGATAGGACCGGAAATGATCAATGGCGTACGGGCATCATCCACCAATACGCTATCCACCTCATCCACCATGGCGTAGTGATGTTTACGCTGCACCATTTCATCGGGATTGTGTACCATGTTATCACGGAGGTAGTCAAAGCCGAATTCATTGTTGGTACCGTAGGTAATATCCGCCAGGTAAGCGTTACGACGCTCAGCGGTATTAGGTTGGTGTTTATCGATACAGTCTACTGTAATATCGAGGAATTCGAAGATAGGGCCGTTCCACTCAGAGTCACGACGCGCCAGGTAATCGTTCACGGTAACGATGTGAACACCTTGTCCGGCTAATGCGTTGAGGTAAGCGGGCAGGGTAGATACKAGGGTTTTACCTTCACCCGTGGCCATTTCAGAGATTTTACCCTGGTGCAATACGGTACCACCAATCAGCTGTACATCGTAGTGAACCATGTTCCAGGTAACGCGGCTGCCGGCAGCATTCCAGCTATTTTGCCAGATGGCTTTATCGCCCTGAATGCTTACGTAGTCGCCTTTCAGCGCCAGTTGGCGATCCAGGTCGGTAGCGGTTACGGTGAGTGAAGTATTATTGGTAAACCGGCGGGCGGTTTCTTTTACAACGGCAAAAGCCGCAGGCAGCAATTCTTTCAGTACTACTTCCAGTTGCTTGTCGCGGTCTTTTTTAAGTATATCTATTTCCTGGTAAATGGCATCTTTTTCGGTTACATCTGCTGCTTCGTCTGCAGCCACCTTCTTATCCGCTATTTCTTTATCAATACTGGCGAGATGTTCGGCGATGCGGGCGCGGAATTCCTGCGTTTTATGACGCAGCTCATCTATTGACAGGGATGATAGCTTTTCGTACTCCTCATTAATCTGCTGCACCACTGGAGTGATGGATTTGATATCCCTTTCTGATTTATTCCCTCCAAATAGCTTTGATAAAAAACCTAACATGTTAAATGTTTAATTACGAATTACGATTTCTATTTATTGTAACCTACCCCCATCCAGGCTGAGTTCATGATCAGTTGATATTTCCTGCTTTCCCGGCCTGTGGCACTTAGGCTGTGGGCTTAGTCAGTTGGATAGACGGCATCCTGATTACTCAAATACTGTGCTTGTAAAGGAAAACTGTCAAGGTGTCAGTTTAACCGTTTTCCGGGCAAGGCCTGTAAAAGTAGGAATAAATTTGGTGATTTGGGAGAGATTTTACCGGGATTTCGCAATTTATCTACATCAATTAACATATCCTTGATATTTGAGAGAAAAGCTACGAGGGCAGGGAGTTTGGAGAGAAAAAAAGGGGTGTTAAATACGTCATTTCTGCGTTTATTGGTTACGTGCTGCAATAACAGGGCATTAGTGAGCGTAGCTGCATATATGGCACAGTACCACTGGTTTGGCAGGAGCATGAAGCAAAAAGTGTCCTGGGTGTATGATAAGCGTGAGTAACTTAACCACTCGCGCTTATCATACACCCAGGACACTTTCTGCTTTCAGCTATTTCTTATATACCAGTTGTATCGCCTTTCCTAATCCGCTAAATGATTTCACTGGTTGCAACGGCTCCAACCGGCCCCCAACAGTATAGAAGGCAATGGTACCATTCTGCCCTTCCGGTAAACCCGGATTATAAGAGCAAACCGCCAACATTTTGTTGTAAGCCCTATACATATCACCACCTCCGTTAGTCATTGGACAAAGCAGCGAACTAACCCTGGATACTCCCAGGTCCAGCATTAACTGCGACTGTTTCGTGAACATATCGAACTGGTATACCTTTCCGCCATTGGAATAAAACAGCGTACCATATTCATTACTCACAGCAAATTGTTCTGCTCCGTTTATGCCAGGCAAGCCCGTTAACTCCGTAACATCTATCGGTGTAATGCTACCATAGTTAATATTGAAACGGTATAAAAAATATTGGTTGGTGCCAGGCTTCTTCATCACCGCATAGGTATCACGATTAGCCGTATAGGTACTTAGCATGAACAACAAATCATTACCAGTATTAAAGTCAAGTTTCTCGTTACCAATTAACAGGTTGCAATAACTCTTGTTCATAAAGAGACTATGCTGCACAAAACGCCGGTTCGTCATATCATACAACACCGCAGAAAGCATATCACCGCATACATAAGGCGATACTTTAAATTCTTCCAGTTCGCCCTGTAGTCTGTTAAATGGCAGCGCAAAACCAGGAGCGCCCATCACTGTATTTTCAAAGTAGGCGTTACCATTAGCCACCAGGTAACTCATACCAGTTGCAACAGTTTTATACCCCTCCGGCTTGAAGCCCGCAGGAATAGGCCCCATCATATTATACTTGATATCATAGGTAGATTTCCATCTCATGGTGGCGAGATCTATTTTGTTAGCGCCATTCCCGGAAAAAATATAATAGCAATTGCCGGTGATATTGTCTTGCAGGCTAATACTGACAGGAGCCCCCTGATCCGGAAATCCGGCGTTGGTATAAGTCAGCACATCAGTAATTAACGTATCCCGGTTATTCAGGTAAGAAATCATATCCAACCGGGTTTTACCGTTTACGTTACAAAGAGCCACCCATCCTTCCTGTATGAAAGTTTGAACATGTATGGAAAACCGCGACTGAAAGCTAACACCACTTTGTTTATCTGTAACAATATAATAACAGGTATAAACACCCGGTTTCAACAATATCCTATATCGCAGATCTTTTGTGGTAGCCAGATGAAGACGAATGGTATCTCCTTTTACAGCATTCTCTAAAACAGCATCCCAGGCATAACTATAACGGGTAGTATCGTCAAAGCGTTGGGGATTGCTTTCTAAAGTTCCTTTCAGTGTGGGCATTATTTCCAGTAAATCTCCATTCTGCAGATAATAATCTTTAGAAATGTTATCCGCAGCCACCTGGTTAATGGCTACATAATCATAATTACCTTTATCCTTGTAACATCCGCTCCAGATCAGGCAAATGAGCAAACCTGTGATGAGCAGTTTTATATTGTTTGTCTTCATGTTATAATTTTTAACGACCCATTAATTAGCCCATATACCCAATACCATAGGTGATCCATCTTCTTCTGTAATCGGATGACCAGCCAGTTCATTGTCTTCCAGGTAACGCTTCATAAAGCTGGCTATATACCTGTATTGCCCAATGGGAAATATACTGATATCAGGAGGATTGAATTCTTCGAGTTTCATGGGAATCATTTCACTCATCAGTAGTAATTTCTTCTTTGAAAAGGGACCAAAATACTCCACCATCCATGTCTTTGGCACATTGAGCATATTTGTAACGGTAACCACGTGCCGTAAAACGTAGCGCTTCTTTTTCAGGGTATTATCAATCACGGCGTATTGCAAGCTGGTATCAAAATTTTGATTAGGTACCAGTTGCAGTGTCACGGAAAACATTTTCGTTTCCATGTCCGTTGTTTTATGTAAAGTAACCGGCAATATCGTTTCCAGCTGGCCGGCTGGCATCACCAGTTTAGCCGGCAGCTGAAAATGTGTGCCTTGTTTAGCCGCTGCCTGTGCCGTATCAATTACACTTACACTGTATTCCCGGTCTTGTGTAGACATTGATCCCAGTCCCCTTACCCGCAACCTTACTATCGTATCATTTGTGTTAGTGGTAAATGCAAACGAAAAATTGGTAGTATCCTGAATAACCCCCAACCCATCTGTTACAGAAAAATAAATATCCTTAGATGCGTTATAATGGGGTATCTCACTTTTTTTGCAGGCTGCCAGTAATAATAGGCAGCCTCCCAGTATATATAATATCTTCTTCATGATAGGCTGATTTAATTTCTGAACTGAATTTCGCTGTCTGGTAACGGCAACGTATACTCGTTTACACCCAGTGACTTGTTACCACTACCGGTACCACTTGGAATGCTGGTGGTGAAGTTCCTTTTATAGTAAAAGAACATTTGTCCTTCTGCATAAAACTCCCGCTTATAGTCTTTCAGCAATTCCTTGCTGATAACTGCATTGGTAGCGGCATCCGGCACTCCTCTTGCTTTCCGGATTACATTAATATCAGCTACTGCTGCCACCGGATCAGTTTCACATTCCGCGGCAATGAAATACATTTCACTCATGCGGATCATAGGAATCTGGTTTACATAAGGCAAAGACATGTCTGCGATATCTGCATACTTATACAAACAGCGATAGGATTTCTTATTACCAGAAGGTATCAGCCAGGTTTTTGAATAACGGGGATCATTCTMATTCTTCTCAAACTCATTATCCAGCCGGTTGGTAGCTGCTGCCAGAATTTCCTTTTCGCCCAGATCCGGACTGAAATATGCCATATAGGCCAGGTTGATGTATCTATACTGTAAGGCAAATAATAATTCAGAAGCGAAAATCCGGTTAGGATTAGCACCATTCCCTACAACAGAGGTAGTCAAAGGGAAAGTAGCGCCAGCACGGCTAATCACCTCCTTCGCAGTCTGCAATGCCGCCGGCTTATTGTTAGCATATAAATATACTCTTGCTTTCAGCGCCATTACGGCAAAGTAGTTCATGCGCAAAGACCGGTATCGCCAGGTATTATCATCGTTCTCGTCCGGCGAGAAACGAGTCCCTAATGTAATCACCGGATCTTTTGCCAGGCAGATCATTGCACTATCCAGGTCTTTCAGCACTTTATCCATTACCTCACGCCCTGGTAAAAATGGCAGGTATTGCGGTGTAAAACGGTCGTAGTAGGGTACCCTGGCCTGCAGCGAATCGTTCTTATACACCGGCCCATAAAGCCGGAAGGCATCAAAATGCAGATAGGCCCTCAATGCATATAACTCCCCTTTCATCAGGGTATAATTATCACCGGTAAACAAGCGCTGCTTCTCATCTATCACCGAAAAAATCTTATTTACATTGGCGATATTACTGTACAATCCTTCCCAACTGTTAGCCAGGATCTTCTTTACGCCAGGATCTGTGTACTGATAAGTAGACAGTCTATACAGAAAATGATCTGCACCGATATTATACCGTTGCGCCAATACCTCCGTCATTTGCATGGTCAACTGTCCACCATACACTTTATCAGCACTCATACCCAGGTATACGCCGTTGAGCGCAGTGAAAAAACCATCCTGCGTAGAAAAAAGATCTTCGTCCACCACCTTGTCACGGGGCTTCACATCCAACCACTTTTTGCAAGAGGAAAGCATCAACAGTGACAGCAGCGCTCCAAATAAAATGCTATATTTTTTCATGTTTGTTATCATTTAGAATCCTACACTGATAGAAAAAGAAGCGCTATTCGCAAAAGGATATTCAATCCCTCTTTCCCTTGTGATAGAAGAAATGCGGAAGATGTCATTCATATAAGCGTTTACACGCAAAGAAGACATTCGCCAGTTTTTAATAATACGATTCGGAAAGTCATATCCCAGATTAATTGACTCACCTGCCAGTGTATTTTCGCGTTGCACAAAGCGGGAAGTCATTTTGGAAGTAATAGCGGCTATCGCATTCTTATCTGTATAAAGCCATATCTTGCGATACTGCGCTTCATCTCCCGGCTGCATCCAGCGGCCATAATAAGCTCTCTTATCCTGGTTATACCGCAGATTGTTGGCATCAATGTTTTCTACCTTGTTATACAATGCCTCATTAAACACATCTCCGCCGGTACGATAGCGCAGGTATACGCCCACCGTGATACCTTTCAGGGATACATTGGTACCAATAATACCATCCAGTTTGGGTCTTTCATCACCCAATACTACCTCATCATTCGCGTCATAACTAAAGGTGAGGCTACCATCTTTCTTAATAAATACTTCATTACCCGTACCTGGATCTATGCCTCCGGAACGTACACCCCATATAGCTGTTGGGCTACCACCATCATAATATCTTGTCAGGCTTTTCGATTGATTCTCTTTATTCACACCAGCCAGACCGCTACCGATGCCCGCATATTCCGCTTTCTCATGTTTGGCGGAAATAGATACACTCCAGGTAAATCTTTCCTGTGGCCGGTAAATGGGGAAGAACATAGCCTGGAAGTTATATCCCGTACTCTTTTGCAATCCCAGGTTGGTACTGTAATCGGTAGTACCGGTAGAAGTGGGCACGTTGAAAATGGCTACCAGCGGATCAGTGGTACGTTGATACAYATCTGCATTCAACCGGAATTTATTATTAAACAATACGATGTCGGCGCCAATATTTTTATCCAACGTTTTTTGCCAGAGTAAATCTTTGTTACCAAATTTCAGCAGTACCGCACCCAGGCCAAAATTATTGTTCAGATAAGCATAGTAGCCATAGGTAGAAAAAGACTGATACGCCCCAAAGTTCTGATTACCAGGCGTACCGATGGAGGCTCTCAACTTCAGCATGTTTACCTGTGTGGTATGTTGCAGGAAGTCTTCGTTGTGTACGTTCCAGGAACCACCCACTGACCAGGAGTTAGTGAAGTAGTGTTTGGATCCAAATACAGAAGAACCATCAAGGCGGTAGTTAGCTTCCAGTACAAATCTTCTGTCGTATACATATCCCCCATTCACATAGAAGCTGGTGCTGCGGGTAGTAGATTCCCAGGACAGCGGCATACCATTAGGATTATATCCTGAAGCAAATGCAGGGGTGGTGATTTTATCGGGGAATCCTACCGCTTCGTATCCTTCGAGGCTACCTTGCTTCTGAGAGAAATTCCAACCAGCTACCGCATTAATCTGGTGCTTATTGCCAATAATACGGCCGTAAGTGGTAGTGAGTTCTCCGTCGTAGTTGAAGTCCCGTCTTTCTGTGTTGTGATAAAGTCCTTTGAGTGCAGGATCTTTCGCATCGAAAACAGTATTCCTGGGAGAAATAAATATGGCTTGTTTCGTTTGTTCACGGGTAATGCCCAGTCGCCCTCTTATACGCAGGTCTTTATTAACCTGGTATTCGGTAATAAAGTTGTTAATAAGCCCCAGTCCTTTGGTACGATCCGTCGTATTTTGCATGGCATTATACAACGGGTTGGCAGTAGTATCCGTCCCTGTGCTGGGACTGGGACTGATATCCAGGTATTTCGGGATGGAGCCATCCTCGTTTCTTTTGCGATAGTAAGGATTCGCCTTTGCAAATTCAGCAAAAGACCCATAGGGCGACTCATCGGCGGTATAAAAAGAAACGGAGAGATTGTTACTGAAGCTCAGCTTATTTCTGCGGTACATCAATTTCAGATTGGCGCCGCCCATATCTCTGCCGGAACCCTTCATGACACCTGAAATTTTCTTATAGTTAACGCCAGCGCTATACCGCATCTGGTTGTCGCCTCCATCTACATAGAGGGAGTGACCAGTAGTAAAGCCAGTGCGTAGCGGCTCACTCAACCAGTAAGTATTTACACCCCGCTTTACTTCCATTAAACGCTTGTTATATAAGCTATCAAGCAACTGTTGGGAGTTATCGCCGGGATTTCCCCATCCTTTTGTGAGCGTATAACGACCTACTGCTTTTTCAAATGCCAGTTTCTCAGTAGCATCCATCAGGTTGTAATCGCGCAAATCTGGTACGGTAACGCTGTTGTCAGTAGTATAGGACACCTTCAGTTCTCCCGGCTTCGGCTTTTTCGTTTCAATAACAATTACGCCATTAGCCGCCTTGGAACCATATATCGCAGTAGAAGCGGCATCCTTCAGGATAGTCACGCTTTCTACGCGGTTCATATCCAGATCGATGATAGTGCGCAAACTGGTTTCAAATCCGTCCAGGATAAATAAGGGTTGGTTAGGATCTGTACCATATTGTTCTTTCAATCCCAGTACGCTGGTCTTACCACGGATTTCCAGGTTAGGCAGCATGTTGGGATTAGATCCTGCCAGATTATTTTCAAACACGGTGAAAGCCGGGTCCAGTGAGCGTAAGCTCTGGATAACGTTTTGGTTGCCCACCTGTTTTAATTCTTTGGCAGTATAGGTAGATACCGATCCACTGAAGCTTTCTTTGGCGCGTTCGTAGATACCGGTGATGACTACCTCTTTAATTTTAGCGGCATCTTCGTCGAGGGTAATGTTGATGGTGTTACGTCCTTTTACAGGAACCTCCACTGGTTTATATCCTACAAAAGTGAACAGCAGGATATCATCTTCGTTTACGGTTAACCGGTAGTTTCCGTCGGCGTCGGTGTGGGTGCCTTTGTTAGCGCCTTTCACCCGTATAGTGATGCCTGGCACCTGTTGCAGGTTTTCTTTGGCATCCCGCAGCGTAACTTTTCCGGATACTACAATTTCTTTTACCTGCTCCGCTTGGGCTGTAGTTTCAGCTGCTGGTGCGGGTTTGTTGTTAACTTGCTTTACAATCACCTGATTACCGACTACGGTATAGTGTGCATCTTTTTTAAAGATGTTACGCAGTACTTCCTTCAGGGGCGTACGATTAGCGTTAATGTTCAGGGGTTGAGAGCGATCCACCTGGCTACCGTCGTACACAAAACTGAGATGTGTTTGTTTCTCGATGTCGGACAATACATTGGCTACAGATTGATTCCGGGCTTTTACCGTTACCGGTGTGTTGAGTGCAAAAGTATCCTGCGCCCATGAGGGGAGTGCAGTCATCAGCAGGGCGGCGGTGGCCAGCCTGCATGATATTTTGCGCCATTGGAGATGAAAAGATGACACGTAAATTTGCTTCATGGCATAAGCTTGTTTAGTATTGATAAATGGTTGGCAACCGCAATAAATGCGTTGATATAATTGGTTGATTAGTGTACGTAAATGGTATCTCCCCGATGTTCGAAATGATAATCATAGAGTGCAGACAAGGTGCGTAGTACTTCTTCCAGGTTTTTATCGCGGAAGTTGGCGTTGAGCTTTTTGCTGGCAGATAAATTTTTATCTATGATAATTTCTACATGGTAGTAATCGGATAGTGTGGCGCAGACCTCCTGTATGGAAGTATCTTCAAAATGTAATTCCCTGGTGCGCCAGGACAGCTGGTTGACATCTGCTTCAGAATCGTTGCTGATCACATTCCTGCCGGGATAAAACACACCACCTTTCCCTGCTTCCAATGGTAAGGACACCTCGCCTTTTCCCAGGGCTACTTTTCCGGATAATACAAATACCCGGATAGCATCATCTCCTTTTTTCAGGTTAAAAGAAGTGCCCAGTACACGAACCTGCACCGGGCCACTTGCGACAGTAAAGGGAATAGTAGGATAGGTAATCACATTGAAAAAAGCTTCCCCGGCCTGCAACTCTACCTGACGTAGCTTGCCATCAAAAGCGGCCGGATACTTTATCCGGGTATTTTTATTGAGGTAAACAATGGAGCCATCACTCAGGAGCAGGGAATCCGGCTGTTGGCCGGTAGTTTTGCTCAACCAGGTGGTGGCTGGTTCATGTTGCCAGTACCAGGCGCCCGCAGTAGCGGCAATCAGAATGGCGGCGGCAGCAGCTACTTTCCACCATTTGGAACGCATAGGCACTACGGATGCTGGTGGTAACAGTTGCAGAAACCTTTGGGTAGCGGCTTCGGAATCGGCATCTTCAAACCAGGCCGCTTCGGGGCTTTGTTCCCATAACCCCTTTACCTGGCTGTATAATGTCCGATGTGTGCTATCTGCTTCCAGCCATGACTGTAGCGCAGCCTGCAATTCCTGGTCTTGCGGCGCCTGTAAACATGACAGAATAAAATAATAATGGTCGGTTGATCTCATGATTAATACGAAAAACGGCGGTTGTATTGCTGAGACAAATCAGCAAACATTTACCCCCAAAGGGGACAAAAAAAATTTCAGACGTGGGGAACTACTACTAAACAGGCTGTTATATCCCTGCCAGCCATAATAATAACTGCATGCGCGAAATGACTGACATAGGTTTTTCCGGATTATCCAGCAGCGCCGCTTTTAATTGCTTTAGCGCTATGGTCATCTGGTTTTCTACAGTTTTAACAGATAAATCAAGTTGGTGTGCGATTTCATTGTTCTTTAACCCTTCGTAACGACTCAGCTTAAAAATCTGCCGGCATTTTTCCGGCAGCCGGGACACCGCGTGGTGAATGCGTTCCCGTAACTCTTGTTCTTCTATGAATGTACACAGGTAACTCTCGTCCTGTAAATATTTAATAGCGGTATGGTGTTCCCGCAATAATTGTGTTCGTTGTAAATGATTTAACGACCGGTTAATCACTGCCCTGAACAGGTAACTCTTTAAAGCTGCGGCATGTTCCAGTTCCAGCGCTTTCTCCCATAACTGCAAAAAAACGTCCTGTACAATTTCTTCTGCCACTGCCTTGTCTTCCACATATTTCCGCGCTGTTGCAAATAACAAAGGATAAAAATGCCGGTATACGCCTGCAAATACAGCACGATCGCGGGCCTGGAGGCCCTCCAAAACATCTTCGCTGCGTAAACCGTTTATCATAATATTATTACAGCCCCGGCGGGTATAGAAGGCTGACTTCCCGGCTAAGTTAACCCATTACCCAACGAAAAGGAAATTTTCAAGCAAAAAAGAAGCGGGTCGCGGTATACCGCTTACTTTCAGGGACGGCGTTCCTAATACCAGCAAGGAAAATATAGGGGCATTTTTTTTCATCTTGCCGCGGCAGGCACCTCTAACCGCTTATCCTGAAATTTAACCGCCCTAATACTGCATTAACACTTCATTTAAAATGTAAAACAAGACATTAGCAGCGTAAATTAAATTTTTCCCAAAAAATGGGCGGGAACCATACAAAAAGATGGAAATATGCAAATACTTTTTATAAATTTAAAGGTTTAATCGCCGTTTTTTAACTTTTATTTAGACAAAACATCCACGTTTATGGCAAATGTAATACAGCCACAAAAACTGTTCGTAGCCAGCTGCATGGCCCTGCTGGTAACATCGTTGTCCTTTGGTATCCGCGCCGGTATTCTGGGCGGACTTGGCGTTGAATTTCACCTGGATATTCAACAATTGAGTATTATTGCCGGTACTGCTTTCTGGGGTTTTCCACTGGCAGTAGTATTAGGTGGTTTTATCGTAGATGCAATAGGCATGAAACGATTGCTCCTCGCAGCTTTCGTTCTGCACCTGCTGGGTATTGTGCTGACAATATTTGCCAATGGTTTCTGGTCGCTGTTTATATCCACCCTGTTTATAGGAATGGCCAACGGTACCGTAGAAGCGGCCTGTAACCCGCTGGTAGCCACCATTTTCCCGGATAACAAAACAACTAAGCTCAACCACTTTCACTTGTGGTTCCCCGGCGGTATCGTAGTAGGTACCCTGCTGGTATTCCTGCTCTCTAAAATTGGTCTGAGCTGGCAGCTGCAGGTAGCTACCATGATCATCCCTACCCTGATCTATGGTTACCTCTTCCTGAAACTCGACTTCCCGGTTACGGAAAGAGTAGCCTCCGGCGTTTCTTCCGCCCAAATGTACAAATCCATCGCCAGTCCGCTGTTCATCGTGATGTTCATCCTCATGTTTGGTACCGCTATCACAGAACTGTTCACCGGACAATGGATCAACGTATTGTTAAGCAACGTAACACAAAATGCCATTCTCATCCTGGCCTTAACTGCTGGTGTACAAACACTGGGTAGGGGGATAGCCGGACCAGTGGTACATAAAATATCTCCTACCGGCGTATTGTTGTTCTCCGCCATCTTCTCTGCATTGGGTCTGTATTTATTATCCCATGTATCTGGTAATATGGTGTTTGTGGCAGCATTTATTTTCGGCATGGGCGTTACCTATTTCTGGCCTACCATGCTGGGCTTTATCTCTGAAAACATTCCACAATCCGGCGCCCTCGGTATGAACCTGATGGGTGGTGCAGGTATGTTTGCAGTATCTGTTTACATGTACTTCATGGGGGGTTTCTATGATAGCATCATCACCAAACAATTACCTGCCGGTGCTTCCCTGGATGCATACCGCTCTGCAGCTCCCGGTAGCGCCGAAGCGACTGCCTTCTCTCAGGCCACCGCTGTAGCCGGTCCCGAAATCCTCAATGCTACACTGATCATTCCAGTGATGCTGATTGTTGCTTTTGCAGGCCTGTTCTTTTATATGCGTAACCGCAAAAAAGTAACCGTACCGGTTAATCATGTTGAAATAGTATAACTAACAAAAGATAATTGTATATATGACACGGAAACTCAGAATGGGAATGATAGGAGGCGGTAAAGACGCCTTCATTGGAGCGATTCATCGTATTGCTGCCAACATGGACGGACTGATTGAACTGGTGGCAGGCGCGCTCAGTATCAATAATGATATCGCCATAGAATCAGGTAAAATGCTGTTCCTCGATCCGGAGCGTACTTACCTCGACTTCAAAACCATGTTGGAAAAAGAAGCGAAAATGCCGGCAGATAAACGCATGGACTTTGTGACCATCGTTACGCCGAATTTCGCCCACTTTGAACCAGCTATGATGGCACTCGACCTCGGTTTCAACGTAGTAATAGAAAAGCCTATCACCTTCTCACTCGATGAAGCCAAACAATTAGATGCTAAAGTAAAAGCAACCGGCTTAACCCTGTTGCTCACACATACATACACCGGCTACCCTATGGTGAAACAAGCCAGACAAATGGTGAAAGACGGTGCATTGGGTAAAATCCGTAAAGTATGGGTAGAATATCCACAAGGCTGGCTCAGCAAACTCAGTGAAAGAGAAGGCAACGCCCAGGCAGCCTGGAGAACAGATCCTAAAAAATCAGGTAAAAGTGGTTGTATGGGCGATATTGGTACCCATGCGGCTAACCTGGCAGAATATATTTCCGGCGCTCAAATTGAAAAGTTATGTGCCGATCTGAACATCATGGTACCAGGCCGTGCACTGGATGATGATGGCGCGGTATTACTCCGCTTCGACAATGGCGCTGCTGGTGTGCTGATGGCATCACAGGTAGCTGCCGGTGAAGAAAATGCACTGAAAATCCGTGTATACGGAGAAAAAGGCGGTCTCGAATGGGCACAACACGAACCCAATACCCTGCTGGTAAAATGGCTGGATAAACCTACTGAGATCTACCGTGCAGGTGGCGGATACACTTTCCAATCCAGCTACATGACCCACAATACCCGTACTCCGGGCGGTCATCCGGAAGGATACCTGGAAGCATTCGGTAACCTGTATCGCAACTTCGCACAAACTTTATCGGCGAAAATCGACGGTGTTACCCCATCTCCGGAATCCCTGGACTTCCCGGGTACCGCAGAAGGCATACGTGGTATGGCTTTCATCGACAACGTAGTTCGTTCTTCCCAGAGCGATGCGAAATGGACAAACTTCGAGATATAGTATTCATAACCAGAACGAGCGTATGAAAACGATCAAAGGACCCGGCATTTTTTTGGCGCAATTCATGGGAGATGAAGCGCCTTTTAATAATCTGAAAACCATCTGTGAATGGGCAGCTTCCATCGGCTTTAAAGGCGTGCAGATCCCTTCCTGGGATAGCCGCCTGATAGACCTGCAAAAGGCAGCGGAAAGCAAAACCTACGCAGATGAAATCAAAGGCATCGTGAATGCAGCAGGACTGGAAATCACAGAACTGAGCAGCCACCTGCAAGGACAGCTGGTAGCAGTCAATCCTGCTTTCACTGAAATGTTCGACGGATTTGCGCCTGCACAATATCATAATAACCTGGCTGCCCGTACCGAATGGGCCGTTAACCAGCTGAAATACGCGGCGAAAGCCAGCCGTAACCTGGGACTCAATGCACACGCTACTTTCAGCGGTGCTTTGTTATGGGCGCCCGCCATGTATCCATGGCCACAACGTCCGGCAGGACTGGTAGAAACCGGCTTCGCCGAACTGGCAAAACGCTGGCTGCCGATCCTCAATGAATTTGATGCCAACGGAGTAGATGTATGTTATGAAATACATCCGGGAGAAGACCTGCACGACGGTATTACCTTCGAGCGCTTCCTGGAAGCTACCGGTAATCATAGCCGCGCCAACCTCTTGTACGATCCAAGCCACCTGTTGCTGCAATGCCTCGACTATCTCGAGTACATTGATATCTACCACGAACGAATCAAAGCTTTCCACGTAAAAGACGCGGAATTCAATGCTACCGGACGCTCCGGCGTTTATGGCGGATACCAGTCGTGGATCAATCGCCCCGGACGTTTCCGCTCACTCGGCGATGGACAGGTCGACTTTAAATCCATCTTCAGTAAAATGGCCCAATACGATTTTGCCGGCTGGGCCGTAATGGAATGGGAATGCTGTATCAAACATCCGGAAGACGGCGCCAGAGAAGGAGCTCCGTTTATCAAGGATCATATTATCCGGGTAACAGAAAAAGCATTTGATGATTTTGCCGGTGCTGGCACGGATGATGCTTTTAATAAAAGAATACTCGGTATTTAATTCAAATTTATCCATCGATCGTTTACGTAAACAATAACCAAATAAAAAAATCAACAAATGAGAAAGAGATATCTGGCGCCGCTGGTACTAAGTGTTTTATTCTTTGCAGCATGCGGAGGAGGTGAAAAAAAACAAGAGAAAGCTGACAGCGCAAGCACTCACGAAAGCGCAGCAGCAGATAATTCCATGGTATCACCTACTGCCAACAAACCAGTTAGCAAAGGCGAAACCCTGATGGCAGAAAGCGATTGCAAAACCTGCCACAAAGAAGAAATGAAAGTGGTAGGACCTGCACTGAAAGATATTGCAGGCAAATACCCTAATACGCCGGAAAATGTTGCTAAACTGGCCGATAAAGTAATCAAAGGCGGTTCTGGCAACTGGGGAGAAGTAGCGATGTTACCTCACCCACAGGTATCAAAAGAAGATGCAAAAGAAATGGTAAGCTATATCTTATCATTATCTGCAGCCAAATAATTGTTATCCTAACACAAACACAATTCATCCGGCATGAAAAAATTAATCATCGGAGCCTTCGCGATAGGTGCACTATTAGGCACTTCCGCGGTGAAAGCCCAACAATTAAATACCTTATCGGCTAAAGAAAAGAAGCAGGGATGGGTATTGCTGTTCGATGGTACCTCTACCAAAGGCTGGCATACTTACCTGCAATCTACTGCTAGCCCGGCATGGAGCGTAGCAGATGGCGCTATCGGCCTGAATCAGGCAGCTAAAAAGAATGGCGCTCCTGGTGGTGACCTCGTTACTGACGCAGAATATGAAAACTATGAGCTGACGTACGAATGGAAAATTTCTCCGGGTGGTAACAGTGGCCTGATTTTCAGCGTACACGAAGATCCCGCTTTAGGCCAGACTTACCTGTCCGGTCCAGAAATGCAGGTACTCGACGACGCCGGACATCCGGATGGCAAAAATCCCAAACACAATGCAGGTGAATTATACGATCTCGTAAAAGCCTCCAGCAGACCGGCCAAACCGGTGGGTGAATGGAATTCCGCCAAAATATACAAGAAAAATAGCCACCTGATCCTCTGGCTCAACGGTGTGAAAATGGCAGAAACTACCATGGGTACCCCTGAATGGGATGCACTGGTAGCCAAAAGCAAATTCCACGATTGGAAAGACTTTGGCAAATATGCCAAAGGACATATCGCACTGCAGGATCACGGTAACGATGTATGGTACCGTAACATGAAAATAAAAGCTCTTTAACATAAGCAGAAAGCGAAAGGCATAAAGCTAAAAGCTATTGTAGCGAATAACCAGCGCGTATATAATGCCGCCTGCGTTATTCGCTACAATAGCTTTCAGCTTTTCCCTTTCTATCGTCAATTTTTCTTTTTTTATTCATCAATTCCCACGTAAAACAATGAAAGCATTAACCGCGTTTATTGCACTCCTGATCCTCGCCGGCACTTTTTCTGTGCAGGCAAAAGATAAAAACAAACACAAGACTAAAAGAGTACTCGTGTTTTCTAAAACAATGGGCTTCCGCCACGACTGCATCCCCGCTGCCAAACTAGCGATTATGCAACTCGGCAAGGAAAACGGCTTCGACGTAGATACGACAGAAGATGCCAGCGCATTTACGGCCGACAACCTGAAAAAATATGCAGCCGTTATTTTCAGCTGCACCACCGGCGATGTGCTCGATGATGCACAACAGGTGGCCTTTCAGAACTACATCCACAAAGGCGGCGCCTGGATGGGTATCCACGCAGCTACGGATACGGAATACGACTGGCCCTGGTACAACAAACTGGCCGGCGCCTGGTTCCTCAGCCATCCTCATCAGCAACAGGCAACACTGAAAGTAGTAGACCACAATCACCCCGCTACCAAAGACCTGCCAGACGAATGGGTCCGCAAAGATGAATGGTACAATTTCAAAGACCTGAATCCCGATGTACATGTGCTCATCAAAATCGATGAAAGCAGCTACACCGGCGGTAAAAACGGCGACAACCACCCCATGTGCTGGTACCACAGCTTTGAGGGAGGACGCGCGTTCTATACTGAAATGGGCCACGTGAAAGAAGCCTACCAGGACCCTGTTTACCTGAAACATTTACTCGGAGGCATTGAATACGCCATCGGCAACTGGTCTCCCAAAAAATAATCCGCTATATCATGAAACATACCATAAAACTTATTTTGCTGCTGGCCCTTGTAATAGGCATGGCGGCGTGTAAAAAGTCGCGTCCGGGCAAACCGAAAGTACTCGTGTTTACCAAAACATCCGGCTTTCATCATAGCTCTATTCCTGCCGGCATCGCCGCCGTACAAAAACTGGGCGCCGAAAACGGATTTGAAGTAGATACCACTACCAATGCCGAAAAATTCAATGAAGACACCCTGCAAATGTACTCTGCAGTCATCTTCCTGAATACTACCGGCGATGTACTCAACAACTACCAGGAAGCCGACTTTGAAAGATATATTCAGGCAGGCGGCGGATACGTAGGCGTACACGCAGCTGCAGACACTGAATACGAATGGGGCTGGTACAACCACCTCGCCGGCGCATGGTTCCAAAGCCATCCTCCAGGCGTTCACAAAGCCATCGTAGACGTGATTGTAAAATCATTCCCGGCTACCGAAGGCCTTCCTGAAAAATGGGAACATACCGACGAATGGTATAACTACAAAAATGTAGATACCACCACAACGGTGTTATTGAAGCTGGATGAGAAATCTTACCAGGGCGGTATCATGGGCGCTAATCACCCCATCAGCTGGTACCATGACTACGACGGCGGCCGCGCCTTCTATACAGGTCTTGGTCATACAGAAGAATCTTACACGGATAGCCTGTTCCTGAAACACCTGGCAGGTGGTATCAAATACGCTATCGGTAAAAACCAGGTCCTGGATTACAGCCTGGCTAAAACCCTGCGTGTACCGGAAGAAGATCGCTTCACTAAAAATGTATTGGTATCCGGTGAGTTCTTCGAACCAACGGAAATGGCTATACTCCCTAACCTCGACATCCTCGTGGCACAACGCCGCGGTGAACTGATGCTCTACAATGCAGCAGAAAAGAAATTGTCGCAGGTAGGTTTCCTGAAAGTATATCACCATACCGATGTTCCTAAAGTGAATGCAGAAGAAGGATTCCTCGGCCTCGCCGCGGACCCCGACTTCAAAAACAATCACTTCATCTATGCCATGTATTCACCGGCAGATACGTCTGTAAACCGTTTGTCCCGTTTCAAATTTGAAAACAACAAACTGGATATGCAGTCTGAAAAAGTAATTCTCCAGTTCTACTCCCAACGCGATATCTGCTGCCATACCGGCGGTTCTATTGCCTTTGGACCAACCGGATTGCTGTATTTATCTACCGGCGACAACACCACACCATTTGATGAACCCGGTCAGAAATATGTAAGTAAAGGTTATGGCCCAACAGACGATCGTCCAGGTCACCTGCAATACGATGACCTCCGCGGATCAGCCAACACCAACGACCTGCGCGGAAAAATCCTGCGCATCAAAGTAGAAGCGGATGGTTCTTACACCATTCCGGAAGGTAACCTGTTCCCGAAAGGCACGAAAGATACCCGTCCGGAAATTTACGCTATGGGTACCCGTAACCCTTATCGAATGTCGGTCGACCAGAAAACAGGTTGGGTATATTGGGGAGAAGTAGGTCCTGACGCCAACAACGACGACTCTCTCCGCGGACCACGCGGATACGATGAAGTCAACCAGGCGAAAAAACCAGGTAACTACGGTTATCCTATGTTTATTGGCAACAATAAACCATACCGTAAATACAATTACGAAACCGGTGAAACCGGACCTTACTACGATCCGAAAAAACCAATGAACGAATCCCGTAATAATACCGGTTTGAAAGAACTGCCTCCGGCTACTTCTGCCCTTATCTGGTATCCTTACGGCAAATCAGATGAGTTCCCGATTGTAGGTAGTGGCGGACGTAATGCAGAAGCAGGCCCTGTTTACCACAGCGAATATTATCCAAAAGAAACCCGTTTCCCGGATTATTTCAACGATAAATTATTTATCTACGACTGGATACGTGGTTGGATTATGGCCGTTACGCTGGATAAAAACGGCGACTTCTCCAAAATGGAGCGCTTTATGCCTCACACCAAACTGAATGCTCCTATTGATATGGAAATGGGACCAGACGGCAGATTGTATGTGCTGGAGTATGGTAATGGCTGGTTCAGCAAAAATGTTGATGCAGGCCTCTCCCGGATCGATTTCAACGGTGGTAACCGTGCGCCGGAGGCTAACATCCACGCCGATCGTTTAACCGGCGGATTGCCCTTTAAAGTGAAATTAAGCGCAGAAGGATCTGTTGATCCGGATGGCGACAAAATCACTTACCTCTGGAACTTCGGTAACGGTACTAAAAAAGAAACCACCGAACCTACCGTTGAATATACCTACACTACCGCCGGCGAATACCAGGCGTATGTAGAAGTAGCAGACGACAAAGGCGCTAAAACAAAGAGCAAATCCATCGATGTTTACGCAGGTAACGAAACACCTGATGTGAAGATTGCTATCACCGGCAACCAGATGTTCTACTTCCCTGGCAAACCCGTACAATACACCGTGAACATCAGTGACAAGGAAGATGGTAACTCCGCAGATGGAAAACTCGATGCCAACAACATCTTTGTAAAAGCAGATTATATCCAGGGCCGTGATAAAGCAGCAGCGCCACAAGGCCACCAGATTATCACCGGCGCTATTGCAGGTAAAAATATCATGGAAGTATCCGACTGTAAAACCTGCCACAAACCAGATGAAAAATCTATCGGGCCTTCTTTCAAACAAGTAACCGAAAAGTATAAAAATGATCCTTCAGCAGCGGAAACACTGGCTAAAAAGATCATCAGTGGCGGTGGTGGTGTATGGGGAGAAACAGCTATGTCTGCCCACCCTGGTATTTCTTTGGGAGAAGCCAAACAACTGGTGGAATACATTTACTCCATTGGTGGCAACGCCCCGAAAGTAAGCTCTCTGCCTATTTCCGGTAGTATCAGCCCGACTATGGGTGGTGAAGCCAAAGATAACGGTGTACTGTATATGCTCGCCAGCTACACCGACAAAGGTGGCCCCGGCATTAAGCCTATCACCGGTACCGCACAAACAGAACTGATCAGTCCTGTATTACCAGCGGCAGACTACAGCAAAGCTGATGGCGTATCTACCTTCGCGGTTGACGGCATGAAATTCCTCATTCCTTCCAACACAGAAGGATGGGTAGTGTACAACAAGCTGGATCTTACAGACGTGAAAGGTATGGAGCTGACTTACATGGTACAGGAAACTCCTCAGCAGGGTTATGTAGTGGAAGCTTTTGTGGATGATGCTAATGGCACCCGTTTGGGAGAAGTGACCATCGGACCTGGCGCACAGCCTAAAACCGCTAACAAAGTAAATTTCAACTTTGCACCGGTAACAGACGGTAAAAAACATAATCTGTATTTCCGTTTCAAAGCAACAGATGCGACGCAGAAAGTACAGTTAGGAATACTGTCATTTACATTGCATTCGTAAGTGTAAATCTCTAATAAAGAAGAAAGGGTGTTTCTGGAAACAGAAACACCCTTTCTTCTTTTAATTCGCATCCCACCATACGCGATCATTCAGTGTCACCTTCTGATCAGGTTGTGGATTGGTCAGCGGCTCGCTGGCCGGATAAGGCCATCTGCGGGGGATGCTGCTTACCACTTCATCCTTATATGGCTTTAACACCGGAAAACCTGTACGTCTCCAGTCGTTGTATACTTCGGGAGATAGGAAATTCGCGATATACTTTTCTGTAATAATCTGTTCCATGGCGTTGGCAGTAGTTAACGCTGGTCTGGAAGCGATATAGGTTTGCTGTGCTTCCGGAGAAATGCCGAGCATAGTCATATGCTGTGCAATGGCATTCTGGTATATTGGCCCAGCGGCAGCAGCGCCCTGCTTAATTAAAGTAGCTTCTGCTTTTATAAATAATGCTTCGCTGTAAGTAGCCAGATAGAGGCTTGCAGCAGCACCAGCATAAAATTCATTCACGCGGGAATAAGATTTAGGATTAGGCGCTGGTACATCTCCTACTTTTCTTCCTACATAAACACCATCCTTACTTTTGCCGGCAATCACTGCCAGACGTGGGTCCTTTCTCGATACCAGTGAATCAATAAATGACTTGGCCATTACCACGCCACCGGCAGCATCCTGCGTATTTACATACCAGGGGCTCTCTGCCTGACCACCACCGGTATAGGCTATTGCAGCATTATCTTTATTATCACTAAATCCGCTTGCCAGGGCAGCCAAAGCTTTATCTGCCTGCTGAGCGGCAGTATGGCCCGGCGCTTTGCTCAGGCGCAGGTAATAACGCGCTTTGAGCATATACACAAACTTCTTCCACTGGTCCATATTACCACCATAAATGTAGTCTTCTGTACCTGGTACTGCCACGCCTGCAGGCTGCGCCATGTAATATAACGCACTGTCTAATGTTTGATCAATCAAAGCGTAAATCTCCTCCTGCTTGTCATAAGGCGTTTGCTTCACCGTTGTTACTTTAAACCCTTTTGAAAAAGGGATATTGCCCCAAAGGTCAGTAGTAATAGCCATGTTGTATGCCATCAGGGTTTTACCAATGGCCACATACCTGTTGTTATGCCGGCTCCTGGCGGAGTCAATCATCGAATTCAGGTTGTTGAAAACATGCGGATATAGGGCCCAACTCCAGGTATTTTCTACGTCTACGGGGGTAACGTTGTAAGATTCTACGCTGGGAGAAGACTGGTTCAGCGACAGCTGTTGCATCCAATACGATGATATAATCCCACAATATCCACCTACTACCCAGGTGCTGGTAGAAACTTCTACCGGCCCCAGAATCATCGACTCCTGTACACTGGGTGGATTATTAGGGTCATCATTGATATCCAGGAACTTTTTACAACCGGTACCCAGCAAAACACCACTGGCCACCAGGTATATCATCAGTTTATTTTTCATGTTGTTTCTTTTGACGTTATTTAAAATGTAACCTTTACACCGGCAATAATGCCTCTGTTGGATGGTACAGGGAAGTTGGTAAATCCTTCACCGTTGCCGCTTCCATACAGTCCCACTTCAGGATCTGATCCGGAGTATTTCTTCTGCAGAATAAAATTGGTACCCGTGAGCGTAACCGTAGCCGACTGAAAGAAAGAATTTTTCAACAGACTGGCGCCCAGGTTATAACCCAGCGTTACCTGCCGCAATTTCAGGTAAGATCCATCCTCTATACTATTTTCACTTACTGCAGAATAATAAGTCTTGTAGTAGGTTTCATCCAATACAATTGATTTAGTGTTAGGCGCCCCTGTTTTCTGGTTTACACCAGGCAATACCACCGAGCCACCTCTATTTTCCGTGCCTTTAGCAGTACCGTAGTAATAGAGAGAAGAGTTATCGAGATTAATAACATCACCACCGTGTTTAGCAGCCAGTACAAAAGAGAAAGTAAATCCTTTGTAAGTGAGATTACTGGTAAGACCGCCGGTCCACTTGGGAGTCGCATTACCAATAGGACCGAAGTCATGGCCCACAATAGGATAGCCGTTATCAGTCAGCACCAGTTCATGCTTATCGTTACGCACGAAACTATTCCCGTAAATAACATTGTATGGCTGATTAGCATAAGCAAAAACACCCAATCCGGTAAATCCGGCCAACTGGATGTAGTTCACGCCATCGGCCAGGTTTAATACCTTGTTATCAATTTTCGTATAGTTGATACCGATAGTCCAGGTCAGGTCTTTTGTTTTCACAGGTGTGTATCCAAGAGATACCTCAAGTCCCTTGTTCTGCATGGCGCCAGCATTCAAAGAGGCTCCATTGTAACCCGTAGCAGCAGATAATGGAGAGCCTGGCGTTATCAGATCACTACTGCGTCTGTTGAACCATGAAACCTCCAGTGAACCTCTGCTTTTCAGGAAACGCGCTTCAAATCCTACTTCAAATTCCTTCAGGGTTTCATTCTTTAACGGGAAATTATACGTAGTATTCAGGGTATATCCGTTTGCTCCATGGAAAGGGAAAAATACGTTACTGATACTATTACCTCCGGCTGCCTGGAACCAGTTGTTGCTCAGTGAATAAGGCTGCACGTTATCATTACCTACTACAGAATAAGATACCCGCACTTTACCAAAATTCAGGATAGGATTATCCTGCATATGCAGCGCTTCTGTAAAAACAAATCCTGCACTGACAGAACCATACGGATAAAACTGTTTATCCTTCGACAATACGGAACTACCATCATAACGACCAGTGAGCGCCAGTGTCAGCATACGCTTATACTCCGCATTGGCCTGACCATAAAAGCCTACCTTCCGGCTTCTGTAATAGTTGTAAGTAGAAGTAACTTTATCTGCATTGCCAATGTTATAGAACTTATTCACGGATAAGCCTACGCCTTGTACAAAGTTATTGTCGTTGTAGTTAGTGAGAATATTATTTCCCAGGAGGACACTGGTGTACCAGTCTTTTCCAAAATCCTTCCGGGCTTCTACCATCAGATCATTACTGAACTGCTGGTATCTGATATCTCTTTGATACACCTGTCCAATGTCGGGGGTAGAACCATTATTTCCCCAACCGATAGCTCCGGGTGCTTCGTGATAGTTGGTACCATTCACATACATATCTGCACCAGCTCTCTCTGTAATGGTGAGCCATGATTTTGGACTATAACTGAGCGATATTACCGGAATAATACGATTGTTTTTGTCTGCCAGTCCGGTGTTATCCAGGATCCAGTAGGGATTGTTACGGGAACCGCGGTATAAACGCTGGCTGCCATCTTCATAAGTAGTTGGGAACGGGTCCCAGGAAATAGGTGCACCATATACAGTCCAGAGCGGATTCACGAAGTTGTTTCCCTCCATGTAACGATGGTTATTGGTCTGGATGTAGTTGAACTGCGCAGAGAGTTGCAGGTTATCCATCAACTTCACACCATAGCGGGTAAACAGGGAATGTCTGGAATAATCCGTGTTAGGAATAGTACCGTTGGTTTTCAGATAAGAATAAGAAACGATATAATTTGATCTATCTGAAAAGCCACTTACATTGACGTTATTATCTGAGGTATGTCCTGTTTTGAAAAACTCTTTCATGGGATTGTGCTTCTGCACCGGCTTCCCATTTACTTTAAGGGTGTCGATCAATGGCCCCCAGGAAGAGGAGCCAAGGTCCCCGTTATTTCCATCTACATATTCACCGCCGGTTCCCTGGGCATATTTATCCTGGAACTCCGGTAATATAGGTGTCTGGAAGGAATAGCTACTGCTGAAGGACACTGTAGGCTTTCCTTTGCCAGATCCCGTTCCATTTTTAGTAGTGATAACGATCGCACCTCTCGCAGCAGCAGAACCATAAATAGCAGTGGCAGCAGCGCCTTTCAATACGGTCATGGTTTCGATGATATTAGGATCAATATCACTGCCTCTGTTGGAGGTACCGCCATTATATTCCGCTCTGTTAGGGTTACCTGCTTCTGAGTTGTCCATAATCATACCGTCTATTACGAACAAGGGCTGGTTATTTCCTACCAGTGAAGTACTACCACGAATCACAATTCTGGCAGAACTACCCGGTACACCGCTGGAGTTATTCACTTGTACACCGGCTACTTTTCCGGCCAGGGCATTCACAACGTTGTCTTGCTTCGCTTCTGTGAGGGTAGCGCCTTTTACTTCCTGTACACTATAGGTAAGCATTCTTTTATCGCGCTTAACACCCAACCCCGTCACTACTACTTCAGTAATGTCTTTGGAATTATCTACCAGAGAAATGGTGATAGGTGCTTTACTATTGGCTTTTACGGTAGTGGTAGTAAACCCGATGGCTGTGATCAACAGTATTTCGCCATCTTTTGCTTCAATTTTAAAGGAGCCATCTGCTGCGGCTGCCACGCCTGCATTACGGCCTTGCACGTGAATAGAGGCGCCGGGTACAGGCGTCCCTTCTTTAGTCAACACCTTCCCGGTAATCACCGGCGATTGGGCGTAGGCAAAAGCTACCGCGAACAGCAGCCATGCTGCCATTGCAATTGTTTTTTTCATAAGTGTTAAATTGTTGAGATTAAACCGCCACTGATGCTTACAAACGAAGCCCATTCAGCATTGTAAGGAATGCAGAAAAACGATTAATGAAAAATGGTAAAGATTTTGTGTCTGATAATTTATATTCGCCTATTGGCCTGTTCATAACATGTACTCTGGTTGATGCGCGCTACTTGTCAATACCGATCACTCTTTTAGCGGAAACAGGATACATAACTTGAGTTTGATGTAAAAGTAAAATTAGATCACATTCCCCGATGTGGTCACACCAGAATTAACCAATTTAATGCAGATATTAACTTGGGGAAAAAATTAAAAACAAGAAAACAAAGTAGGAAAAAGATGCCGCAAAAGCATTGACAGCAGCAATAAAGGTGGGATTAAACGGCCATAAATATTCACATAAGCGTTACAACAAATAACGAAAGCATCACATTCTTATCTCCACTATATTCATCCTATCACACAATAACCCATGTTAAAATTTGCGCACTTTCAATTAAAATATGCGTGTGCGACCTTCATTCATCGCACACGCAAACACCACCGCTATGCAGTGATAAACGCATAATTCTTAATGAGAAACTGATCCTCAAAACCCATTTTCAAATAAATCCCAATCCCCATTTTAGACGCCTGCAACGTAGCATAAGTGGCGTTTAAACCAATAGACTCATTCAATACATATTCCATGATCTCATTGGCAAATCCTTTCTTCCTCATTTCAGGAATCACCCCCACACCATGAATACCCGCAATGCCATCGGCACAATGCAATATCGCCGTACCAATGGGCTGATCGCCCAAATAAACCAGGTAAAAACGAATATCCCGCCAGGTTCTTTTCAGTATTTCACCGCTGATCTGATAACCGAACGACTGCGGATATATAGCAGCCCAGGCATCCGCCTGTTCATTACTGCTCACCAGCTCATAACGAAGGTTTTGCGCACCGGTAAACAGCCGCTCTAACTTCAGCGACATACCCGCCTGCTCAAATGATTTTACGCCGCCCTGTGCTATCATATACTCGTCTGCGTTAGTACCGTAAATATCCCAATAAGGAATCGTCATTTTTCCGCTGGGTAATATTGCCAATGCAGTGGTTAGCAATTCTGGTGTAACATCCTGCTTAAACCACAACCGGTTAGGCCAGTCTGAATCTGGTATTTTACAATAATTGTAGGCGGGTGTTTCTACAAAACCATTAAAAGGAATACCGACCGTTTTCCACAAAGAAGTGAGATTGTCAAGATTGGTTTTAATAATATCAATAGGTGGTGTCATATTTTACGCGATTAAATAACGATCGCAATATCGCTTATCTCCTGCAAAAAAATGGGCCGCCTCCGGAACTACCGGAAACAGCCCTGTCTGATCACTGTTTATAACTACTTCTTAGGCTTTGCCCCCATATAAAAAGTAAGGGTACCGCCATTCATAATATCAGCATGTGTAATATACAACCGGTTTAATGGCGCACCATTCAGTAATAACCGTTGCACATATACGTTTTTATCACTTTGATTCTTCACATCTACCACAAATGTTTTTCCATTCTCCAGCTGCAGCGTAGCCTTATCAATAGCCGGACTACCCAGCGCATACTGATCGCTACCCGGGCAAACAGGATAGAAGCCCAGTGTAGTAAAAATGTACCATGCACTCATCTGGCCGCAGTCGTCGTTACCGCCTAACCCATCCGGGCCGGGATGATACATCTTCTTCAAAATCATGCGTACCCGTTCCTGTGTTTTCCACGGATAGCCGGTCCAGTTATACAGGTAAGCCACATGGTGCGAAGGCTCGTTCCCATGTACGTAGTTGCCGATGATACCGTCGCGGGTAATATCTTCCGTTTCTGCAAAATATTTATCGGGTAATTCCATGGTGAACAATGAATCCAGGTGAGCGGTGAATTGCTTCTTACCTCCCATCATGGCAATCATTTCATTTGGATCATGTGGTACATATAAACTGTAGTTCCAGGCGTTGCCTTCAATAAAGCCCTGATCATGTGTTTGCAACGGATCGAAGCTGACTTTAAAAGTACCATCATTCAACCGTGGGCGCATAAATCCGGTGTTGCCATCGTATACGTTTTTATAGTTGGTAGATCGTTTTATAAACTCTTCATAAATAGCCGTTCTGCCTAACTTCTTCGCCACCTGCGCAATACACCAGTCGTCGTACGCATACTCCAGCACTTTGGAAACGGAAGAACCATTCCTATCTTCCGGAATATAGCCCCGATCCATGTAATACTCCAGCCCATCATAGCTGCGGTGGCGGGCAGTGGTCACGCAGGCATCCAATGCTTTGTTGACATCAAAGGGTGCATTGCCTTTCATGATGGCATCGGCAATAACCGATACACTGTGGTAACCAATCATACACCAGTTTTCATTGGCGTAATGCGCCCATATCGGCAACATATGCTGCGCACTTTGTTCATAGTGGTGCAGCATAGACTGGATCATATCTGCATTGCGCTGTGGCTGAATCACGTTAAACAACGGGTGTAATGCCCGATAAGTATCCCACAGAGAAAAAGTCGTATAATTCGTGTATCCGTTAGCGGTATGAATGTTCATGTCCAGTCCACGGTATTGTCCGTCTACATCCATATAGGTAATAGGATTGATAAACGCATGATACATGGCGGTGTAGAAATTCTCCTTCTCCTCGCGGCTGCCGGACTCAATATGAATTTTATTCAGCTCTTTACTCCACAATGCCTGTCCTTCGCGTTTCACCTGCTCAAAATCCCAGCCGGGGATTTCTGCGCGCAGGTTTTTCAACGCCCCTTCTGTACTCACCGGCGACAACGCCATTTTTATTTTAATCTTTTCGCCGGGTGCAGTTTTAAAATCGAAGTAAGCTCGGATTTGCCTGCCTGCCATTTCCGGGAAGTTCTTTGTCTGATCAAACTTTCGCCAGAAACCTTTGTACACATCCTTAGCATTGTTCTGCTGACCGTATGCTACAAACGGCTTAGAGAACACCATCGCAAAATATTCTATTCTCGTACGTGCCCAACCGTTAGTTTGCCGGAAGCCGGTTACCAGGGTATCATTCTCCACACGAATAAACGTCCATACATTTTTATTCTCGTAGTTATAAATCCCTGACATCATATCCAGGATAATATGCGCCTGATCAGTTCCGGGAAAAGTATATTGATGGAAACCTACGCGGTTGCTGGCTGTCAGTTCCGCCAGAATGTTTCCATCTTCCAGCTTCACTTTATAATACGCGGGTTCCGCAACTTCTGTGCTATGAGAAAAAGGAGAGCGGTAGCCACTTTCCGGATGATCGGCGGTACCAGGGTTTAATTGCAGGGCGCCAACGGTGGGCATAATTAAAAAGTCGCCCAGGTCAGAGTGCCCGGTTCCGCTGAAGTGCGTATGACTAAACCCAACAATGGTTTTATCTTCATATTGATAACCTGCACAATACTTATATACATCCGGGTTATACTTACCATTCATTTCATAGGGAATGGTATCGGTTTCAGGGCTGAGTTGTACCATGCCGAATGGCACGGTAGCGCCGGGATAGGTATGCCCCATTCTCTGGGTGCCGGTAATCGGCTTCACATACTGTATAACGTTCTCCTGCGCCATTGCTGAAGTTGCAGCAAGAAGGAGAACGGGTAATAAAATTTTTCTCATCTCGGTTGATTTAGCTGTTAGCAGTTAGCTATTAGCTGTTAGATAACTATCCGCTGCATTACTAACAGCTAACGGCTAGCAGCTAAAAGCTAAAGAGAGTACATCCCGAAGAGTCGGGATGAAATATTTCAGTGAACAATGAAAATCGTTTACAGATCTATTTGTTCGCGGTAGGCGAATAAGAATATGGATAATCTGCAGTGTTCGCACCTCTTGATTTCTCAGGAGTAGCGCCCATTTTGAACTCCAGGGTACCGCCTTTCTGCAGGTCCTGGTGGCTGATCCAATTCTTAGAATAAGGTTGTCCGTTTAAAGACGCACTTTGTACGTACAGATTAGTATCGCTGTTGCCTGGTGCATTAATCACCATTTGTTTACCATCTTCCAACGTCATTGTGAGTTTGGAAAACAGGGGAGTACCTAACACATACTGTTGTGTACCGGGACATACAGGATAGAAGCCCATCGCGGAGAAAACGTACCATGCGCTGGTTTGGCCATTGTCTTCATCACCACAGTATCCATCGGGAGTGGCTTTGTATAAACGGCTCATCACCTGGCGTACCCAGTATTGGGTTTTCCATGGCTGACCTGCATAATTATATAAGTAGATCATGTGTTGAATGGGTTGGTTGCCATGTGCATACTGTCCCATGTTCATGATCTGCATTTCGCGTATTTCGTGGATAACGGTGCCGTAGTAGCTTTCATCAAAGATAGGCGGCATGTTGAAAACAGAGTCCAGCATATTGGTAAACATTTGCTGACCGCCCATCAGTTTCGCGAGGCCTTGTACATCGTGGAATACAGACCAGGTATAATGCCAGCTGTTTCCTTCGGTGAAAGCATCTCCCCATTTGAATGGGTTGAAAGGTGTCTGGAATTTGCCGTCTTTATTTTTACCACGCATCAGTTTTGTTTCCGGATCAAAGAGGTTGCGGTAATTCTGAGCGCGTTTTTCAAACAGCGCAATTTCACTTTTAGGACGGTTCAATGCTTTCGCCAACTGGAAAATGGTGAAGTCATCGTATGCGTATTCCAGTGTACGGGCGGCGTTTTCATTGATGTTAACATCATAAGGTACGTAGCCGAGTTTATTATAGTATTGCGCTCCTAATCTACCCACAGAGCTCATAGGCCCTTCGTTTTCGGTATTTTTCAGGATGGCTTTGTACAAGTTGTTGATATCATAACCACGGATACCTTTCAGGTAAGCGTCGGCGATGAGGGAAGCGGAGTTGGAGCCGATCATACAGTCGCGGTGACCGGGGCTGGCCCATTCTGGTAACCATCCGCTTTCGTTATACGCGTTAGACAATCCTTCCATGATATGCGCGCTCAGTGTAGGATACATCAGTGTGAAGAAAGGATGTACGGCGCGGAAAGTATCCCAGAATCCGTTGTCGGTGAACATGTAGCCTGGTAATACCTGGCCGTTGAACGGACTGTAGTGTACTATTTCGTTTTTAGCATTGATTTCATAGAACTTCCGGGGGAACAGCATGGTACGATACAGGGAAGAGTAGAAAGTACTCACCTGTTCGCTGGAACCGCCTTCTACAGACAGTCTGCCGAGTTCTTTATTCCAGATATCTTTTGCTTTTTTGCAGGTGGCATCAAAGCTTTCGTTACCTATTTCGCGTTGCAGATTCAGTTCTGCCTGTTCAAAGCTGATAAAGGAAGAAGCAGTTTTGATCCCTACCTTTTCTCCTTTGGAAGTTTTGAAACCTACTACGGCGCCGGTGTGATCGGCTTGTAGTTCCAGCTGACCTTTCACCAGTACGCTGTCGTGCCAGATATTAGCAACGGTAAACGGCTTATCGAAGGTGATAACGAAGTAGTTCTTAAAGTTGGAAGGTACGCCACCGCTGTTTTTGGTGGTGTATCCGATGATTTTCTTTTGCTCCGGTAATATTTTAATGTAAGAACCGTGATCAAAGGCATCTATCACGATGTAGGCGCTGTCAGTAGCTGGGTAGGTAAACCGCAGCTGGGCGGCTCTTTCGGTAGGCGTAATCTCTGTGGTTACATCCGGATCAGCGAGGTATACACTATAATAATAAGGTTTGGCTACTTCTGATTTATGGGAGAACCAGCTGGCGCGGGCATTCTGATCAAACTTCACGGCACCTGTTACCGGCATGATGGCAAACTGTCCATAATCATTGATCCAGGGAGAGGGTTGGTGTGTTTGTTTGAATCCCCTGATTTTATCAGCGGTATATTGATATGCCCAGCCATTACCCATGGTATTGGTTTGCGGCATCCAGAAGTTCATACCCCATGGCAGGGCAATAGCAGGGTAGGTGTTACCATTTGACAGGCTTACTTTAGAATCAGTTCCCATCAGGGTGTTTACCCACTCCGCCGGTTCAGCTACTTTAAGCACTGTTTGGCTGAAGGCGCCATGCAATGACAATAAAGCGGCTGCTAACAGTCCAACTTTTTTCATGAATCAGATATTATAAACAACAAAAATGATCTCTTCGCTAATAACACGCAAAGCTTGCGTAAGTTAACATGAAATTTTCACAAAATCGATTTAGCACAGGTATAGAAAAAAAAGATTCTGCGAATCCTTTCTTCTGTAATCAAAAGCTGGTACTAAAATTATAATTTTTTTTATCATTTGCAAGTATTTAACGCTTTTTTCACGGCGCAGCTTCCCGGAGCCGTCTAACCGCGTTAATACCGCATTTGTTAAGCTGATCCCCGCAAAATAAACTTGCCAGGCAGCTCAATCGCATTTTTCTTCAAAGGCCCGCTGTTTTTATCTAACTGATGCATCAGCAGGTCTATGGCCGTTTTGGCGATGCCCTCAATCGGTTGTTCTATCACGGAGATACCGGGAGGGTATAAACGAAAAATGTCGTGGTCATCGAAGCATAGCACCGCAATATCATCCGGCATCTTCAGTCCCATACGGGCCAGCACTTCCAGTCCCAGGATGCCCAGGTAGTTGGTAGAAAAGAAGATGGCTTCCAGCTCAGGATTAGCTTCTATAAAGTCTTGCAGCTGTTTCAGCGATTCCTCGCGCTCTCTGTGATATTGCAATTGCAGGATATATTTTTTCCGGGAGGGGATCTTATGGTCTTTCAACGCTGTCACATAACCCCGTAGCCGTTCTTCTATCTGTATCAGCTTCACATCTACCATTACAAAGGCAATCTTTGTAAATCCTTTCCCTATCAGATGTTTCATGCCCTGCTGTACCCCGTCGAAATTATTGATGAGTACATAAGGCGTTTTAATGGAAGGGAAGAAGCTATCCATCAGTACTACCGGCTTATGCTGTTGTACCAGGTGCTGAATTTCCTTTTCCATGCCCGGTGCAGGGGTAATCAGGTAGCCATCCACCATTTGGCGGCCTAACATCCGGATCAGCTCTCCGCCTTTCTGGGCATTATTTTCAGTACTGCAGTATACTACATTATAACCCCGGCGCTCCGCTTCGGTTTCAATGGTTTTAGCTAAACTGGCAAAGAAGCTCCCGGAAATACTTTCTACAATAAGGCCCAATGTTTTGGACTGTCCGGTACGAAGATTCACCGCCATACGGTGGGGTTCATAACCCGATTTCTCTGCCACCTGCATAATATGCGTAGCCACTTCATCCCTGATGCGCATTTGCTTCCCCTTTCCGTTCAATACGAACGAAACCGTAGAAGGGGCCACCCCGGCCATTTTCGCAACATCTTTGAGGGTTAATCTCTTCATGTATAGTGATTGGTTTTGGCAACTGTGAAATGGATATTACAGGAACATTTCAACGAACCGGCCAGTTATATAATTTAAGCGCGCCTTGTTTTTCGACAGATTCACTAAAACGGAAATTACAAAAATACCTGTAATTACTACCCGGGAAGAAAAAAAAGGCTATCTTTCGGATAACGTGTACAGTATAATATATCTACCTGGGCCGCGTTATTGTAATTCACCGGCTCCGTTTTGCCAACATTCTTACAACTGTAGTAAATACTCAAGTGCGTATGAAGTCTCTTTCTCAACTAACAGATCCAGTTTACGTAAAACCTGACCATGAAACAGCACTCGACCGGCTTTTCAAAAGCTGGATACGGGATGAGCGCGATCTTCCGTTCGTATACCTGACGGTAAAAATTACACTAACACTATGGCCACTGGCTATTATCCTCTATATCCCTGGTATGAATAACTGGATATGGTGGACGGCAGCCATTGCTTACCAGTTTCTCAACAACCTTACTTTTAAAGGACCTTTCGGATTAATGCTGCATTGTACCAGCCACCGGCAGTTCTTCATTAAAAAATATCAGTTCTGGAATAGTTACCTGCCCTGGGTGATAGGCCCCCTGTTTGGCCAAACCCCGGAAGGCTATTATTCGCATCATATCGGCATGCACCACCCGGAAAATAATATGCCGGATGACGACAGCTGTACCATGATGTATCAACGCGACTCCCTCCGGAGCTTCCTTTTATACCTGTTTAACTTTGTTACACAAGGCGTGTGGGACACCGCCCGTTATCACCTGCGCAGAAAAAGAACAAAACTCATGGTGAAGCTGGTCAGGGGAGAATTCTTATTCATTGCCGCCTGCGTGGGCCTGTCGTTCATTAATTTCCCGGCCACCTTTGTGGTATTTATATTGCCCTTCCTGATTTCCCGTGTTATTATGATGGTAGGCAACTGGGCGCAACACGCCTTTATAGACGCCACCGATCCGGAAAATTCTTACAAAAACAGTATTACCTGCATTAATACAAAGTATAACCATAAATGTTGGAATGATGGCTATCATATCAGCCACCACATCAAACCCAGCATGCACTGGACCGAACATCCCGTATATTTTACCAAAACACTGGACGAATACATCAGCAACGATGCCATCGTATTTGAACACATTCACTTTCTCCATGTATGGGCTTACCTGATGGGAAAACGGTACGACTTGCTGGCAAAACATTTTGTCAACATCGGCGGACGCTTCCAGACAGATGCGGAAATTATCTCGTTCTTAAAACAACGTACCCGTAAAATAAGCACGGTGCCGGTGGCCATAGCCGTTGCTGCTGCCTGATAATTTTATATAACTATAGGTAGATGAATAACAATTTATTCATCTACCTATACACTTGTTTCCCCTTTTATTCTCCTCACAATTTTCCTGCATCACCACATTTTAATGAAATAAATACGTAAAAAGTCGTAAGAAAACTGTCACTTCCATTCTACACAACCGCACAAACCCTTTACTACACTACATTTCAAGGTAAAGTCATAAAAGTTATATTATATTATCTTAATGAATATGCTTAATCATAACAATAAGTAACTAAATTTGCGCTCTAACTTTTTTTATTAAAGTAAAAAATATGCGTACTGTTACACTGAAAAGGGTTGTGGTTACCGGCTTGGGAGCATTAACACCTATCGGGAATGATGTAAATACTTTTTGGAACAATATGAAGGCAGGCGTTAGTGGCGCTGGTCCCATTACCAAATTCGACACCACAGAGTTTAAAACAAAATTCGCCTGTGAAGTGAAAGGATTTGATGTGGAAAAATATATGGAAAAAAAGGAAGCCCGCAAAATGGATTGTTTCACGCAGTATGCCATGGCAGCTGCTCAGGAAGCCGTGCTGGATGCTGGTCTCAACAAAGAAGGAATTGACAAAACTAAAGTAGGTGTCATCTGGGCTTCCGGCAATGGTGGAATGCTCACGTTCGAAGAACAGATCGTTGAATTTACACAGGGTGGCTTTATTCCTAAGTTCAACCCTTTCTTTATACCTAAATTAATATGTGACATTGCAGCAGGTCAGATAGCCATGAAGTACGGCTTTATGGGTATTAACTTCTGTACCGTGTCGGCCTGCGCTTCTTCTACCAGTGCACTGGTGGATGCTTTCAACTACATCCGTTTGGGTAAAGCCAACGCCATTGTAACCGGTGGTTCTGAAGCCCCTGTTACCCGTGCTGGTATTGCTGGTTTCAATGCCCTCAAAGCATTGTCTACCCGCAACGAAGATCCTACCCACGCTTCCCGCCCGTTCGATACAGAGCGTGATGGATTTGTAATGGGCGAAGGCGCTGGCGCCATCATCCTGGAAGAATACGAGCACGCCATCGCCAGAGGTGCTACTATCTACGGTGAAATGATCGGCGGCGCTATGACCTGCGATGCTTACCACCTCACAGCTACCCATCCGGAAGGCCTGGGCGCACGCTTAGGTATGGAACAAGCCCTGGAAGATGCAGGTCTTGCTACTACTGATGTGGATTACGTAAACTCTCACACTACTTCCACGCCAGTAGGAGATCTCAGCGAACTGAAAGCCATCGTAGCTGCTTTCGGTGACCATGCACCAAAACTCAATATCAGTGCTACCAAATCCATGACAGGTCACCTGTTAGGAGCTGCCGGCGCTATTGAAGCCATTGCATGTATCAAAGCTACCCAGGAAGATATCATTCCGCCTACCATCAACACCTCCGTGCTGGGCGAAGGTATCCCTACCAATCTGAACCTGACACTGGGTACTGCACAGAAACGCGAAGTAAATGTTGCGATGAGCAATACCTTCGGTTTTGGTGGCCACAATGCCATCGTAGTATTCAAAAAATATAAAGCTTAATAAATACCAGGGAGATTGTTTTAAACATTCACCGGAATTATTTTTTAAGATTTTAAAAGAATTTTAGCGAAGATTAAAGCACTTTACGGGCTTGATCTTCGCTAATTTTTTTAGCTAAAATCCACCAAATCCTTGTCCCGGTTTGCTCCCAAAAAACCAAAATTCGCAATTATGGTGTAGCTTAGTAGTTTAATATTATGGCAAAGAAAAAAGAGAATGTACCCGCTACTTCCGTTGCGCAAGCCCCGGCAGATGAACAAATAGCCATCTTTGGCGCACGGGAGCATAACCTGAAAAACCTGGACCTGGAGTTGCCCAAAAATAAACTGGTGGTAATCACTGGCATCAGTGGCAGTGGTAAATCATCACTCGCATTTGATACCATTTATGCCGAAGGACAACGCCGCTACATGGAGAGCTTTTCCGCTTATGCCCGCCAGTTTATCGGCGACATGGAAAGACCCGATGTGGATAAAATCACCGGCCTTTCTCCCGTTATTTCTATCGAACAAAAAACTACCAATAAGAACCCGCGTTCTACGGTGGGTACTATTACGGAGATATACGACTTCCTGCGCCTGCTATATGCGCGTGCCGGCACCGCCTACTCCTATAATACCAATAAACCAATGACGCGCTTCTCGGAGGAGGAAATACTGGCGCATCTTTTCAAACATTATAACAATAAAAAGCTCGCCATCCTCGCCCCATTGGTACGCGGCCGTAAAGGCCACTACCGCGAACTGTTTGAACAGGTACGCAAACAAGGCTACCTCAAAGTGCGCGTAGACGGCGAAATACAGGACCTGAAAGAAAGAATGCAGGTGGATCGCTACAAAATCCACGATATTGAACTGGTGATAGACCGCATACAGGTGCAGGAAAGCGCCCGTACCCGTATCAGCCAAAGCGTTCAAAAAGCGCTCACCATGGGCAAAGGACTGCTGTTTATCATGGACCACGATACCAACAAAGTGAGCCAGTACAGTAAACAACTGATGTGTGAAGATACCGGCCTTTCCTACGAAGAGCCCAGTCCCAACACCTTCTCCTTTAACTCGCCCTATGGCGCCTGCCCACGCTGTAAAGGTCTTGGTAGCATCTACCAGATCAATATGGATGAAATCATTCCGGATTACAGCATATCCATCACCGATGGAGGCCTCAAACCACTGGGCGAAGCCCGCGATACCTTTACCTTCAAACAGGTACAACAACTCGCTAAAAAATATAAGTTCTCCTTAACCAGTCCCATTTCCACCATCCCACAAAAAGCCCTCAACGTACTGTTGTTCGGCGATGAAAACGGAAAGCTGGAAGTAGACATGAACTACGACGAAGGCAGCGGCAACACAGAATACGCCACCGAATACGAAGGCGTGGTGAATATGGTACGCCGCTATTTCAATGATACCTCCTCCGATCACGTGCGCAGCTGGGCCGAAGGCTTTATGCAACTCAGCACCTGCCCTGAATGTAACGGCGCCCGCCTCAAAAAGGAAAGCCTGTTCTTTAAGATCGATGAGAAAAATATCTCCGAACTCGGAAACATGGACCTGGATAAGCTCCTGGCCTGGTTTGGGAATATCGAAGACCGTCTCGAGAAAAAACAAAATGCCATCGCTAAAGATATCCTCAAAGAAATCCGCGAGCGACTCGGCTTCCTGCTCAATGTAGGCCTCAATTACCTGACACTGAATCGCCCTACCCGCTCCCTGAGTGGTGGCGAATCTCAGCGTATCCGACTCGCTACACAGATCGGATCTCAACTGATGGGGATTACTTATATCCTCGATGAACCCAGTATAGGCCTGCATCAGCGCGATAACATGCAACTGATAGATGCCCTCCGTAACCTGAAAGACATGGGGAATACCGTGATTGTAGTAGAACATGATAAAGACATCATGCTCCACGCCGATCACCTCGTAGACATTGGCCCAGGTGCTGGTAAACACGGCGGACAAATCATTGCACAAGGCACACCCGCTGCCATACTCAAACTCAATACACCTACCGCTGGCTACCTCAATGGTAAAACCGCTGCGGAAATACCTGCCCGCCGCAAAGGCAATGGCAACTTCCTGGAGCTGAAAGGCGCTTCCGGCAACAACCTGAAGAATGTAAACCTGAAACTGCCCCTCGGCACTTTCATCTGCGTTACCGGCGTTTCCGGCAGTGGTAAATCTACCCTGATCAACGAAACCCTGTACCCCATTCTCTCTAAACATGCGTACGACTCCAAAGCCGTACCCATGCCTTATAAAAGTATCAAAGGACTGGAGTTTATAGATAAAGTGATTGAAATTGATCAATCGCCCATTGGTCGTACGCCACGTAGCAATCCCGCCACCTATTGCGGCTTCTTCACGGATATCAGAACCTTGTTCGCGTCCGTGCCCGAAGCCAAAATCAGGGGTTATAATGCAGGCCGCTTTTCGTTCAACGTAAAAACCGGTCGCTGTGATGTTTGTGAAGGCGGCGGCATGCGCGTCATAGAAATGAACTTCCTGCCCGATGTATACGTACATTGCGAGAAGTGTAATGGTCGCCGTTACAACCGCGAAACACTGGAAATACGCTATAAAGGCAAGTCTATCTCCGATGTACTGGATATGACAGTAGATGAAGCCGTAGAGTTTTTCCAGCCAGTACCCTGGATTTACCGCAAAATAAAAACCCTGCAGGATGTAGGACTAGGCTACATTACGCTGGGACAATCGGCGGTAACACTCTCCGGAGGAGAAGCACAAAGGGTAAAACTGGCCACCGAACTTTCCAAGAAAGATACCGGCAAAACCATTTATATCCTCGATGAACCTACCACAGGACTACATTTCCAGGATATACAACTGCTCCAGAAAGTATTGAATAAACTGGTAGATCGTGGCAACACCGTACTGGTCATAGAACACAACCTGGACGTCATCAAAATGGCGGACTATATTGTGGACCTCGGACCCGAAGGTGGTGGCGGAGGCGGTACCATCTTATGTACAGGTACCCCCGAACAGGTAAGTACCTGTAAGGACAGCCATACCGCCCGATTCCTCAAAAAGGAGCTGGGAATTTAATATCTTGCCAACTTGTAAGCAATCAATGAAAAGGATTTACCAGATATTACTCACAGGTTTCATTTTCGCCGGCGTCATCGCCTGCGAAAATGAAACCAAAGTATGCGATCAGACACTGCGCAATGATCTGCATACCCACTTTAAGCGTGATAGCGCCAATGGTGCTTTTATCAGGGATACCATTATGCCCAAAGTAACGGCATATGCCCTGACAAGAGATACGATTTACAAGAAACAACCGTTGTCTGATATATTCTTTCAACTTTCACCGGTGTCAGATAGCAGCAAGTTTTACCTGCAGGTAGATTCTACTGCAGTAGCGGATACTCTCACTTTCAAGTATTCGCGCGTGAAACACTTTATCTCTCCGGGTTGTGGGTTTGGTACCTACTTCAACCTGGATACCGTCCTTACTACCAAACATACCATCGGGTATATTCAGATTAATAATAAGTCCGTAACCAGCAGCAATGACACGCATCTTCTATTATATTTCATTGTCAGTCAGTAGTATTCTCTTTACTGTTGCTGCTGTTGCTCAAAATAAGCCGGCAGCCATTAAACCGGATACCCTGCACAAAACTATTAAAGCAGATACCACCCATAAAATGGTGATGGATACTGTACATAGAACATTTATACCCGTTAAAGACAGCTCCTGGTACATTCCCGGTGGTATACGCATAGGCGTGGATCTGAGCCGCATCGTTTCTGCCATCTACTATCCTTACCGTAAAGAAGTAACAGTAGTAGCTGACGCCCGCATCAACAGTAACTTATATGCCGCCGTTGAAGTTGGATTCACCAGCACTCCGTATAAAGACACCAACTATACCTACAAAGGCAGCGGTATATTTATGACGGCAGGCGTAGACTATAACTTCCTGAAAAGGCAATACCACTCAGAGAAAAATATGTTCTATGGTGGTATCCGTTATGGATTCTCCCACTTCTCCTACGAAGTGCCTACCTATAAAATGAAAAGTGCCTATTGGGGCGATCAACTGACTGGTAGCGTGCCCAAAACAAATGTAAACGCACACTGGATAGAACTGGTAGTAGGTATGAAAGCAGAAGTATTGAAAAACTTCTTCATGGGCTGGAACATCCGGGAACGTATTCTCATCAACAATGTAAAAACAACGGACTTTACCCCACTGGTCATCCCCGGTTTTGGTAATGGCTCTAAGCGGTCCGTATTCGATGTGCAATACACCGTTTCTTATGTAATTCCTTTCTATCGCCTGAAAGAACATGCTCCCAAAACGGAGGTTAAACAGAAAAAAATACCCAAACGATAAGCTGAAAGCATAAAGCGGAAAGCAAAAAGCTATTATAGCGAATGATTAGCGCGAGTATTTAAATTATTTATCCGCTTTGATCATTCGCTATAATAGCTTTTTGCTTTCCGCTTTATGCTTTCAGCTCCTCAACATCTCAATATGCGGAATCCCATCTTCCAGATAAGTATCACTGGTTTGCTCAAAGCCCAGCGAAGTATAAAACCGCTGTAAATATTGCTGCGCACCTATCTTAATAGGCACCTTGCCATAATGCCCCTGCAACTCCAATATAGAGCGCTCCATCAGCTCCCGGCCTGCTCCCTTGCCACGTGCCAGCGGGGAGGTAACTACGCGCCCAATAGAGGCTTCTGTGTACTTGATACCCGGCGCAAAAAGGCGGGTATAAGCCAGCAATTGCCCCTGCTCATCTGTTCCCATCAAATGCAGCGCTTTCTGATCCGTATTATCTAAATCCTGGTAGGCACAATTTTGCTCTATAATAAATACTTCGCTCCTCAAACGCAATATGGCATAGAGCTCTGCTACCGTTAGTTCCTCAAAGGTTTTTATCTTCCAAATCATACCCTCAATTTGCACATAAATTTACTGGATGCTTTCAATAATACTATTATTTTTATACCGACAGACGAATATTTAGCCCAATCGTGCAAACCATGACAGACAAGCAAACGCCGTTCCTCTCCATGGAACATATCACCGTAAGGTACCTCGACAAAACCTTATTCGACACCCTTACCTGGCAGATCAACAAAGGAGAGCAATGGGCCATTACCGGCCCCAGTGGCTCAGGTAAAACAGCCCTGCTAAATACAATACTTGGTAAATTCAATATTATTAATGGTAGCATTCATTACCATTTTTATGATGACTATTGCAGCCAACATACCATCACTGATCCCTGGTTCAATTACCGCAACCTGATGGCCATGGTAGGCCACCACCATACCTTCCGGAACCTTTCCAATACTACCACCGACTTCTATTATCAGCAGCGCTTCAACAGCATGGACGCCGATAATTCTCCTACGGTGATGGAATACCTGGAAATAAGCACCGTGCCCGCACTGGTACAGGCATTGCGCATTGAGCCACTACTCGAAAAGCGACTCATCAAATTATCTAATGGCGAAACCCGCCGCGTGATGATCGCCCGCGCACTCCTGCAGCAACCACAACTGCTGATGCTGGATAATCCTTACATCGGCCTGGATGTACAAGCCCGCAAGGACTTCAGCCGGATGATCAATGACATCATTGCCGCCGGTACCACCGTTTTGCTGGCTACTACGCCCACCGAAATACCAGACCACATCACCCACGTACTCACACTGGAAAATGGCGCCATCACCGGGAAATATACCCGCGAAGCGTTTTTACAGCTACCATTACCTGCTCTTGTAACCGCGGCACTGCCTACTATGGCAACAGACAAAATCGCGGCACTGGTACAAAACAGCACCAGTAATACGTTTGAAACCATCGTCCGTATGGAAGATATCCATATCAAATACGGCGAAAACACCATCCTCCATGGCATCAACTGGACAGTGAAGCCCAACGATAAATGGGCCTTACTCGGCCCCAACGGCGCCGGCAAATCCACTTTGCTTAGTCTGATCAACGGCGATAATCCACAGGCATACGCCAACAAACTATGGCTGTTTGATCGCAAACGAGGCAGCGGGGAAAGCATCTGGGACATCAAAAAGAAGATAGGCTTTGTGTCACCGGAACTACACCAGTACTTCACTTCCCGCGATAACTGCCTGAAAGTAGTATGCTCCGGTTTTTCCGATGTGATAGGCAGCACCAAACCTGCCACACCGGAACAATTGCAAATTGCCAACGACTGGATGAGCGTACTCGATATATCTGAACACGCCAACACGCCTTTTAAACAAGTGTCTGAAAGCGCCCAGCGTATTACACTATTGGCACGCGCCCTCGTAAAAAATCCTCCGCTGTTAATTTTTGATGAACCTTGCCAGGGATTAGATGCTCACCAGAAAATACACTTCAAACAAGTCATAGAACAACTCTGCGCCCACATGMCTGTTACCCTCATCTTCGTTACCCACTACGAAGAAGAACTGCCCAACTGTGTAGATAAGTTCATTCGCCTGCAAAAAGGCGAAATGGTGTAATAGCTTTTAGCTTTTAGCCATTAGCTTTTAGCAAAATGCAGCAAAGACCAACAGATGATGATCTTTGCTGCATTTTGCTAAAAGCTAATAGCTAATGGCTAATAGCTGCCTCAATCCCTCATGTCAATAAATTTCCCGACATTCGCACCTAATAGTTAATCACCCTAACATCCTTACTGATGCACCCATCAAAACGGCTTACTGTTGTAGCAGCCTTATTTCTTTTCATGGCCACCCTGTTGATTGTCAGTGGTTGCCGTACTACCCGAAAAGAAATGAATCCGGAATTTGCCCGGTATATTGAGGCGTACACCGCTGGTATCATTTCCAAACAAAGTGCTATCCGGGTTCACCTGACCGGACAAACAAATGTCACACATACCCAGAACGAAGCCCTGGACAAAGAGGTATTCGAATTCTCTCCCTCCATCAAGGGTAAATCGTACTGGATTGACGCGACTACCATTGAATTCCGGCCAGATGAAAATCTGCAACCTGGAAAAACCTACCAGGCCAACTTTAAGCTGGGGAAAATCATCGATGTTCCTAAAGACCTGAAATCTTTTGATTTTGAATTCAAGATTATCAAGCCTTCTTTTTCTTATGAAAATTTCGGGCTGAAAGCCAGTAGTAACAACACCCTGGACCGTATGACCTTTACCGGCGCTGTATATACTGCCGACGTAGAAGATCCGCAGTCCATCGAGAAAGTACTCACTGCCCAATATGGTGGTAAAAACCTGCCCATCACCTGGCAGCATAATGCCGCCGAACGCACGTCCCGATTCACCATTGCCAATATTGCCCGCGCTAATATTGCCCGCAACCTGGAACTCAACTGGAATGGCGCTCCACTGAAAGTAGACAACGTCACCGAAAAAAAGACCGTCGAAGTGCCTGCCATCGGCGACTTTAAAGTATTAGACGTGAAAGCCCTCTCTGATCCGGAACAACACCTGTTGGTACAGTTCTCCGATCCGGTGAGCATGGCCCAAACGCTGGAAGGACTCATTGGTATCAGCGGTCAAAGCGATCTACGCTACACCATTGATGGTAGCGAAGTAAGCGTTTATACTCCCACCAGACTGGAAGGCAACTATAATGTATTGATCAATGAAGCCATAACAAACATTACGGATAAACGCCTGGGCAAATCTTTCAGCGCCAACGTCAACTTTGAAAATACGCTTCCTTCTGTMAGCATTCCTGGCAAAGGCGTTATCCTGCCGGAAAGCAATAAACTGGTGATGCCGTTTGAAGCCGTCAACCTCAACGCGGTAGACGTTACCATCGTCAAAATTTTTGAAAACAACGTACCACAATATCTGCAACGCAATAACCTCGACGGCAGCGAAGAATTACGTCGTGTAGGCAAGCCCGTAGTAGAGAAAACGATTCGCCTCGATGTGGATAAATCAGTGAACCTGCATAAGAAAAATCGCTTCTTCCTCGATCTCGATAAAATGCTCCGCACCGAGCCTGGCGCTATTTATCGCATCACCATCGGCTTCCGGAAATCGTATGCCATAACCGCCTGCTCCGCAGACACCACCGGCGACAAAACAACATCCGCCTATGCAGATGAAGGCGACGAAGAAGATTATTACGGCGGCGAAAAAATTGACGAAGATGATTCCTTCTGGCAGCGCTACGACAGTTACTATCCTTATGGATATAACTGGGATCGCCGCAATGACGCCTGCTCCAACTCCTACTATAGCAGAGACAAATGGGCTTCCCGCAACATCATTTCTTCCAATATTGGCCTGATTGCCAAAAGAGGCAATGATAACAGCATGGTAGTAGCGGTAACGGATATACGCGATACCAAACCCATGATAGGCGTGGAACTGGAACTACTCGACTATCAAAACCAGGTAATCTATAAAACCAAAAGCGATGGAGAAGGAATGGCTTCCTTTGATCTGAAACGCAAACCTTACCTCCTCATCGCCAAAAAAGAAAATGAAAGAGGCTACCTGAAACTGGATGACGGAAGCTCCCTGCCATTGAGCCGCTTCGACGTAAAAGGAGAAGAAGTACAAAACGGTATCAAAGGCTTCCTCTACGGTGAACGTGGCGTATGGCGCCCCGGTGATTCTGTTTATCTCACCTTCATCCTGGAAGATAAAGGCGCGAAACTACCTGCCGATCACCCGGTAACCATGGAGTTATATAATCCAAAAGGACAACTATACAAACGCATTAATCAACACGAAGGCCTCAATGGCTTCTACAGCTTTGCTACTGCCACCCAACCGGATGATCCTACCGGTAGCTGGGTAGCGAAAGTAAAAGTAGGTGGCGCCACCTTCCAGAAAAATGTTCGCATAGAAACGGTGAAGCCTAACCGGCTTAAAATAAAAATGGATTTCGGCACTAATATGTCGTTGTCCAAAGGCAGCTCCACTGGTACCCTGTCGGCCATGTGRCTGTTTGGCGCTACTGCCCAGCATCTCAAAGCCAAAGTAGATGTGTCGCTGGTACAAAGCAGCACCAGCTTCAAAAACTTTACGGACTACTCTTTCGATGATCCGGTAACACATTTCGACGCAGAAAATAAAACCATCTTCGAAGGACCACTCAACGAAAATGGTACCGCCCCTGTAAATGCCGACCTCCAACTGGGTAAGGTAGCACCGGGACAACTCAAAGCTAATTTCGAAGTAAAAGTATTTGAGCCGGGAGGCGATTTCAGTATCGACCATTTCTCCATGCCTTATAATCCATTTACTTCCTATGCCGGCTTACGCATGCCAGCAGGTGATCGTACCACCGGCATGTTACTCACCGATCAGCCACATACCATTGACCTGGTAGATGTGGATGACAACGGTAACCTTACCAGAGGCAGCAAAGAAGTACAGGTAGAACTGTATAAAATAAAATGGAGATGGTGGTGGGATGAAGGGTCCGATGACGACTACTCCAACTTTACACAAGACAGCTACAATCAGTTGCTGACTAAAGAAACCGTGACCCTGCACGACGGGAAAGGCAAATGGAACTTACAAATAAACTCTCCCGACTGGGGCAGATACCTGGTAAGAGTAAAAGACCTGCAAAGTGGCCATACCGCTGGTAAAGCAGTGTATCTCGACTGGCCGGGCTGGGCGTCAAGAATGCAGAAAGAAAATCCTGCAGAAGCATCCATGCTCGTGTTTACATCAGATAAACAACAATACAAAACCGGCGACGATATTACCCTCACCATCCCCAGCAGTGAAGGCGGACGCGGACTGGTCAGCATCGAATCCGGAAGCAAAGTATTAAAGACCTATTGGATCTCCACCAAGCAAGGACAAACCTCTTTCAAATTCAAGGCGGAGAAAAACATGACGCCTAATATATACGTGAACGTTAGTTTGCTGCAAAAACATGCACAAACGCTCAACGATTTACCGATCCGTATGTATGGTACCATTCCTATTTCTGTAGAAGATCCGGGCACGATTCTTAAACCGGTGATCACCATGTCCGATAAGCTGAAGCCGGAAACAGAAGCCAGCATTGCCGTGAGCGAAAGTAATGGCAAAGCGATGACCTATACCATCGCCATTGTAGATGAAGGCTTGCTGGATCTTACCCGCTTTAAAACACCGGACCCGCATAGCTCCTTCTATGCAAGAGAAGCGCTGGGCGTAAAAACATGGGATCTCTATGATTTCGTGATCGGCGCATGGGGCGCTGATATGGATCGTATCCTCAGCATTGGTGGTGACGAAGGACTGGACAAAAATGCCGGTGGCGCTAAAGCCAATCGCTTTAAGCCCGTGGTAAAATACATGGGTCCTTTCTACCTGAAATCAGGACAAAAACAAACCCATAAATTCAAACTGCCGCCATATATCGGTTCCGTAAAAGCCATGGTAGTAGCGGGTCAGGATGGTGCATACGGCTTTGCTGAAAAAGCCGTGGCCGTGAAGAAACCGCTGATGTTGCTCACTACCGCACCGCGTGTACTGGGCCCATCAGAAACCATTCAGGTACCGGTAACCGTGTTTGGTCTGGAACCCAATATCCGCAGCGCTAACGTGACCATCAGTACCAGCCCATTACTGGAAATAGTAGGAGAACGAACTAAAACAGTGACCTTCTCTCAACCAGGAGAACAACTGGTATACTTCGATGTAAAAGTAAGACCACAAACAGGCGTTGCTAAAATAAAAGTAGTGGCTACCAGTGGCGCTGAAAAAGCAGAAGAAGACATAGAACTCAATGTGCGTAACCCGAATCCGGTGATTACCAACATCATTGAAAATACCCTCGAGGCTGGCAGAAACTGGGAATCCGCTTATAGCCCGGTGGGCATGGCGGGCACCAACAGCGGTACACTGGAAGTATCTACCATTCCATCCCTTAACCTGGGCAAGCGCTTACGTTTCCTCATTGAATATCCACATGGATGTATTGAGCAAACTACTTCGGGCGTATTCCCGCAGCTGGTACTGAATCAGCTGATGGATGTGAAAGAAAGTCAGCTGGCAGAAATTGACCGTAATGTAAAAGCCGGTATCAATCGTCTGAAGAGCTTCCAGACCTCCGACGGTGGCTTCAGCTACTGGCCAGGCGGCGGCAACTCCGATGAGTGGGGTACCAACTATGGCGGACATTTCCTCATAGAAGCACAGGCACAGGGCTATACATTGCCTCCGGGATTACTGGATCAGTGGAAGAAATTCCAGCGCAACAAAGCCGGTACCTGGGCGCCTAGCACGCTCAACTTCTATGGCGGTGATCTTACACAGGCTTATCGTCTGTATCTGCTGGCATTGGCGAAATCACCGGAATTAGGCGCCATGAACCGGTTAAAAGAATTCAAGTATTTGTCTGTCCCAGCCAAATGGCGACTGGCAGCTGCTTATAAACTTTCTGGTCAACCGGAAGTGGCGAATTCACTGGTGCAAAATCTCCCAACTGACGTGAAACCATATACGCAGTTAGGCGGTACCTTCGGTTCTGATCTGCGCGATAAAGCCATGATACTGGAAACCATTACCATCCTCGGACAACGCAATCGCGCCAACGAACTGGCAAAACAAATTGCCGCACAGTTATCGCAAAACGACCAGTGGTATAGCACGCAGACCACAGCGTACGCTTTAATTGCCGTTGCCAAGTTCTGTGGTAACAATAAAGGAGGCAGCAAGATGAACTTTAACTACACGCTCAATGGTGTTAAAGGCAGCGTAAATGGTCAATCGTTTGTGACGCAGATTCCTGTTAGCTTTAACAGCAATGCAGGCAATATCAGCATCCAGAATAACGGACAGAATGTATTGTATGTACGCCTCATTCTGCAGGGACAACCTGATGCAGGCCAGGAACCAGTAGCCACCAACAATCCGGAAATATTAGGTATGCAGGTGAACTACAGCACCCGCGATGGTAAACCACTGGACCCGGCCACCCTCAAACAGGGCAGCGACTTCATGGCAACCGTTACGATCATCAATCCGGGTAAACGTGGTTATTACGAACAAATGGCCTTGTCGCAGATCTTCCCGTCAGGTTGGGAAATACTCAATACCCGCTTAATGGAAAATGACAGCGCATTCCATTCTTCCCCATCTACGTATATGGATATCCGTGATGACAGGGTATATACTTACTTCAACATTGAGGAAGGCAAGAAGCGTACGTATAATGTATTGCTGAATGCGGCCTACCTCGGCAGATACTACCTGCCGGCTACCGCCTGCGAAGCGATGTATGATAATACCATACATGCCTTCCAGCCAGGCAAGTGGGTGGAAGTAACGAAATAGCAGCTAATAGCAGCCATAAAAAAAGCAAAGGAGATAAACGGTCATCTGTTTATCTCCTTTGCTTTTTTACTAACCCTAATCACTAAAAAGATTCGCTAAAATGTTTAACCGTTCTTACTAACTGCGATACATAGCTCATTTCATTATCGTACCAGCTAACCGTTTTCACGATCTGCTGATCACCGGTAGTTAATACTTTTGTTTGTGTGGCATCAAAGAGCGAACCGTAGTGGATGCCAATCACGTCACTGCTTACTATTTCATCGGTATTGTACCCAAAGCTTTCGTTAGCAGCTGCTTTCATAGCAGCGTTCACTTCATCTACTGTTACTTTGCGTTGCAGCGTTACCGTTAGTTCTGTTAATGAACCGGCAATAACGGGAACACGTTGAGAAGTACCATCCAGCTTTCCTTTTAACTTAGGCAATACCAGACCTATGGCTTTGGCAGCGCCGGTGCTGGTAGGAATAATATTTTGTGCAGCGGCTCTGGCGCGTCTCAGATCTCCTTTACCATGAGGGGCATCATGGGTATTCTGATCATTCGTATAGGCGTGTATGGTAGTCATCAGTCCGTTAACGATACCAAACGAATCATCTAATACCTGTGCCATGGGGGCCAGGCAGTTGGTGGTGCAGGAAGCGCAGCTGATAATGGTTTCCGTACCATCCAGTATATCATGATTCACATTATAAACGATGGTTTTGATGTCGCCGGTAGCAGGTGCAGAGATCACTACTTTTTTGGCGCCGGCTGTAAGGTGCGCGGCCGCCGTGCTTTTATCGGTGAAAAAGCCGGTACTTTCCAGTACCACATCTACCGAATGTAATCCCCAGGGGATCTCCGCTGGATTTCTCTTCGCATATACTTTTATCTCTTTTCCATTTACCAGAATAGCATCTTCTGTAGCAGTAACCGTAGCGTCAAACCGGCCCTGGGCAGTATCGTATTTCAGCAGGTGGGCCAATACAGCAGGACTGGTTAAATCATTGATGGCCACTACTTCCGCGCCTTGCTGATTAAATATTTCACGGAAAAACAATCTTCCAATTCTTCCAAATCCATTGATAGCAATTTTCTTGTCAGACATAGATAAATATTTTAAGTGGTTATAATTTTTTCAAAAAGTCATGTATCAGGGAGGCTACTTCTTCATGGTATTCTTCCAGCATGAAATGGCTGCCATCCAGTAAATGAACCGCGGCATTGGGTACATCGCGTTGATAGGCGACTGCACCAGGCCAGGTAAAGATCTCATCATTCTTTCCCCATACCACTAATACGGGCGGTTGCTGGGTGCGGAGATATTGCTGCCATTCCGGGTATTTCGGGAAATTGGTACTGTAATTCAGGAACAGCGCGATCTGTACTTCCTGCACGCCCGGCCTGTTCATGTAGAAATGTGCCAGCTGATAGCTGTCAGGGCTTATGAGCTCGGCATTGGCGGCGCCTAACAGGTGTTCCTTCTTTATATACTCCAGTGTTAGTTTTTTAGCAATCGCATCCAACAGCGTATCTCCTGCTAATGTGCCCAAAATCTGCACTTCGGGACCTAGTCCATCGTCATAGATATTGGCATTCTGTATCACCAATGCCTTCACCAGGTCAGGTCTTTTGGTAATAATGCGGAAGCCGATAGGGCCGCCGTAGTCCTGTAAATACCAGGTAAATTTTTTCAAGCCAAGCGTATCAATAAACTGCTCTATGATCAGTGCCAGGTTATCGAAGGTATAGTCGAAAGCGGTCAGCGGGGGGATGCTACTAAGCCCAAATCCGGGGTAATCCGGCGCAATAACATGATACCTGTCCGCCAGGTCATTTATCAAATCCCGATACATATGTGAGCTGGTAGGGAAACCATGTAACAGCAGGATTGTTGGTGCCTCTGGTGCGCCTGCTTCCCGGTAAAATATGTCTTGATGATTTACGGTAACGGTCTTATGTAATACGTTGGTAGCTTTCATGTGATAAATTTTGTACTAATTGGTACAATACTGTTAAAAAAAAGAGTGATGGCAAGCTGAAAAGAAAAGGAAGACTATGTTGGATTATTTGGCTTGTGTAGCATGTGGAATGATTTACTGAGATAAAGATATGTATATTTTACCAAATGGTACAAATATTTTTAAAAAAATTTAAAAACTATTAAATCAATTGATTTTCAATAAATTAAATTTAATTCTCTACTAGTTTGCTACGTTTCCGGTATTCAAGCGGACTTTCCCCGCTGTGCTTTTTGAACTGTCGTCCTAAATGACTTTCATCTGTAAAACCCAGTTCGCCGGCAATCTGGCTAATCGTTAAATTACTGAATGCCAACCGCTGTTGCACCATCTTCACCTTATATTGCGTGATATAATGCTGCAAACTTTCGCCGGTAAGCTTTCGGAAATATTCGCCTACATAATTAGCGGAGAGATTAAAGTGCGACGCCAGATAATCGACTCTCAACTTATCTGCATCACTGATATGCTGCCTGATATGAATCAGCATACGGTTAATTAATGGCTCGGCTTCACATTCAGCTGAACCAGCAGTAGGGGCCGTACTATCAGTGACATTACGCGATAGAATATTCAGCAATAAAGTCACGAGGTGCTGCAAATTCTCTTCATGATAAGCCGCTTTGTTTTCATACTCCTGCATCACCAGGTTCATTAAGGTAATAATCTGCTGGCAGTCGCCAGGATCTTTTACCAACAATTGCTGAAAACGGTTATGATGGGAGAAGATATGCTCCAGCTGTTTTAACCATTGCACAATCCTTTCCCGATCCTGCGCATTTTTATATTGCCCCAGAAATACCTCGGAGAAGCGAATAGAACAAAAACGGGTAGGAGTGGTGGCATTAAATCCCCTGCAATCCAGTGGCGTAAACAGGAAAATGCTTCCCTTTTCATAGGGGAAATCATTCCAGTTGGTTCTGCGAACACCCGTCCCCTCCATGATTTGAACGATTTCGAAGAAATGGTAAATCAACGCCCGTTCTTTCCAGCATTCCAGGTCTGATACATATAATTCAAACGGCTGATGTAATACTTTATGCTCCATAGCTGACTGTCTTTATGGGATAACGCCCGTTTCCAACCTCTAAAGTTACAAAAGAAACCCTTCTTTATCACTGTTCCACCGTAACTGCCGCCAGTAATTTTGTATTCATAAAACAGTCCGCCATGAACACACCTGAAAAATTATTATCGCCGCTGATAACGCCTGCTATTACATTTAAAAACCGTGTAGTGATGGCGCCTATGAGCAGACGCCGCGCTGAGCAGGCCATTCCCAGTGCATCCGCGCCACTTTACTACGGCCAAAGAGCAGGCGCCGGTTTAATCATTGCAGAAAATAGCGCAGTGGCGCCTAACGGTGTCGGCTATCTGAATGCACCCGGTATTTATAACGCGCCACAAAAAGCTGCCTGGAAAAAAGTAGTGGATGAAGTACATGCGAGAGATGGGAAAATCTTTGTGCAGTTAGTACACACCGGTCGTATTGGCCATGCACTTAACCATGAAGGTCACCTCCCTTTAGTAGGCGCCTCTTCGCTGAAAGCAGCAGACATCATACGTACGCCCAACAATGAGCACCATCCCATGCCGGAACCGGAAGTGCTGACTACCGAAGGCGCCGCCGCCCTGGTAGACGCCCACATACAAGCCGCTATCACCGCCATGGATCTTGGTTTCGACGGTGTGGAAATACACGGCGCCCATGGATTCCTGCCTGCTCAGTTCCTGCACCCCGTCACCAACCAACGCACCGATCGTTATGGAGGCAGCATCGCTAACCGCAGCCGCTTCCTGCTGGACATCATGGAAGGTGTTACGGCCGCCATTGGCAAGGAACATACCGGCATTCGCCTGTCGCCTTTCGTAGGCATCAACGACCTGCCCACCTATCCGGAAGAAACCGCTACTCATCTGTATCTCACGGATGCTTTACAACAACTGGGCATCTTCTATATTCACCTGTCTGGCATGCCGGTAAATGGCGCTTATACGCTGTCTGCCGATTACCTGCAGCAAATACGCCAACGCTTTAAACAACTGCTGATAGTAGCAGGCGGGTATACCGCCGATTCCGGTGAAGCCCTGCTGCAAGCCGGCCTGGCAGATATGATTGCTTATGGCAAACCATTCATTGCCAACCCGGATCTGGTAGACAGATTCCGTCACCGCACGCCTTTAGCCGTACCTGATCCTGCCGTTTTTTATGAAGGTGGAGATACCGGATATATCGATCTCCCCATTATACATCCGCAACCGGAAATAAAGGCAATGGCGATTAACAGTTGAGATGAATTAACGCGCCGGTGATGGCTGTAACGCTGCTACTGCCTTTTGCAGCGTTTTTCGGGTAGAAGCTGACCGTGTAAGGGCAATGGCTTTATGGTAGTAGTCAATCGCTTTATATACGGCTGTATCAGCCCATAAATAAGCCAATAGGGCATAATAGTAATCATGTTCCATCAACTGTAGCTTTTCTACTTCTCTGATACCCGCTTCATGGCCATGTACTTTTGCATACGCAAAGGCCCTGTTTAGTGCGGTAACAGGCGTATAAGCCACCTGAATCAGTTGATTATAGAGCTGTAAAATATGCTCCCATTTGTGCTGGTCCGTAGGTGTGGTATGCCAATAAGCAATACCGGCCTCCAGGTGATACTGCGAAATAGCTTCTCCGGAACAGGCATTCACCAGGTAGTAATTGCCCTTTTCAATCAGTGGCCTGCTCCACAGGCTACTGTCTTGCTGCTCATATAAAATAGCTTCTCCCATATCATTTTCGCGGGCATCCAGCCGGGAGCTTTGATAACACATTAACGCCAACAGCGCATTGGTGGTGGTAGTACCTGCCAGTGGACTTTCGGTTAAAATAAGTGTAAGCCGCATAGCTTCAGAACAAAGGTCTTTACGAATAGCATGGTTATGAGACGTAGAAAAATAACCTTCGTTAAATAGTAGATACAACGTTTTTAAAACGGTATCCAGTCGTGCTGCAATCATGTTTTCATCCAGCACCTTAATTTGAAAATGATCTTCCCGAAGCTGCGCCCTGGCTCTCAGTAATCTTTTTTTGATGGTTTCTTTTTTGGTGAGAAAGGCGGCCGCGATTTCCTCCACACTAAATCCACAAAGGATTTGCAGGGCCAAACATATTTGCGCTTCTTTAGAATTGGCAGGATTGCAAACGGCAAAAATCATCGCCAATTGACTATCTGTAATAGTTTGAGGAGAGAAATCGAAGTCGGGGTCCTTAGTGGCTTCGCTTGTTCCGATTGCAGGCTTTACCCGTGTTTCAAATACAGACAAGCGTTTAAGATAGTCTTTGGTTTTATTCTTCGCCACGGTGTACAACCAGGCGGCCGGGTTCTCCGGAATACCATTTACTCCCCAGGTTTCTGCTGCCCGCAAAAAAGTTTCGCTGGCAATATCTTCTGCGATGGCAATATGTTGCAAGCCAAAATGACGGCATAATACCGCCGTCATTTTAGTGTATTCCAAGCGGAATAAGTGAGGTAAAAGATCGGAATGTGTGGCGGCCTGTTCTGCCATGGATCACTAGTTTTTTCCAGGTACTGTTAATACCTCTCTGATTTCTATATTTCCGCCCATTTTAATCATGGGATTTTCCTGTGCAATGGCCACTGCCTCGTCGATAGTGGCCGCTTTCAGCAGCATATAGCCGGTAATAAATTCTTTTATTTCTGTGTAAGGCCCATCCGTTACCAGATTGTTGGGCTTTACCGTTTTAGCCCCGGTGGCCGACAGCCGGTTCCCTTTGTCGACCAGCAGATTGCGGGCAGCCACGCCTGCCATCCAGTTCATCCTTTCCTGCAATTGTGCAGGCGATGGGTTGTCATGTGCATCTTTACTGTTTCTGAAAATTAATACGAATTCTTTCATGATCATTCAGTTTTGTTGATTCATCCTCATAACGACCCAACTTGCCGAAAGGGGACAAATAACTTTTCTCAGATACACATCACTTATAAAGTTAACCCTATCTTTGGACACATAAAATTATTACCGGATTCCCTGATGAAGCTATATCGTCTCAAACAATGGTGCCTTAAAAGGAAGTGGTGGCTTGGTGCTGCAGGTATGCTACTCATCGCCTACTATTTTTGTTTACCCAAACAGCTGTTTACTTCTGCTACTTCTTATGTGATAGAAGATAGCAATGGCGACCTGCTGAATGCCAGCATCGCACCAGACGGGCAATGGCGCTTTCCTTACAATGCCCATGTACCCGAGAAGTTTGAGAAATGTATTGTAGCCTATGAAGATAAACGCTTCTATTACCACTGGGGACTTGATCCACTGGCCATGGTACGGGCCGTGAATCAAAATATCCGCGGTAAAAAAGTGGTAAGTGGAGGCAGTACGCTCACCATGCAGGTAATACGGTTATCGCGCAATCAATCCCGTAATATCTGGCAAAAAGTAGTGGAAGCAGTATTGGCTACGCGACTGGAATTTGCCGCCTCTAAAAAGAAAATTATTGCCTTGTATGCTGCCAACGCGCCTTTCGGTGGCAACGTGGTGGGCCTGGAAGCTGCGGCCTGGCGGTATTATGGCCGTAAAGCAGATTTATTATCATGGGGAGAAATGGCGGCATTGGCTGTTTTACCAAACAGCCCTGCGCTCGTGCACCCCGGACGCAACAGGGTAACGTTATTGAATAAACGTAATCAGCTGCTCACCAAACTATACCGGCAGCATACCATCGACAGCATTACCTGTCAGCTGGCCAAGCTGGAGCCTTTACCAGATCAGCCTTTGCCGCTACCACAAGATGCGCCGCATTTACTCGATCTTTTCCGTAAAGAATACCTGCAACAACAATCGGATGCACCTACGCGTATCAAAACCACCGTACTGGCCGATCTCCAACGCAATACCGCCGCTATTGCGGAACGGTATCACAGCACCTATAAAGCCAATGGCATCAATAATGCCGCCGTGTTGGTGCTCGACGTAGAAACCGGTAACACCCTTTCCTATGTAGGTAACATCTATCATCCTGCTGACCCTGAACTGGAAAGCCATGTAGATATTATTCAGGCAAGAAGAAGTCCCGGCAGCACGCTCAAACCCGTGCTATATGCGGCCATGCTCAACGACGGTCTCATATTGCCCAATACCCTCATCCCGGATATCCCTACCCAAATTGCCGGCTATTCGCCACAGAACTTTGATCTCGGCTATGATGGCGCTGTACCAGCCTCCCGCGCCCTGGCCCGGTCGCTGAACATACCTGCAGTACGTATGCTGCAACAATACCGTTACGAACGGTTCCATGCCCTGCTACAAAAAATGGGCATCACCACGCTCAATAAACCGGCAGATCACTATGGCCTATCGCTGATCCTTGGTGGCGGAGAAACCACCCTCTGGGAAATGTGCGGCATGTATGCCAGCATGGCGCGTACACTGCTGCATATGGAGCAATACAAAGGGAAATACAACATGGATGATATCCATCCACCTAATTACCGCCAGGATATACAACGCCCATCCAAATATGGTTTAAGCAGAGATGGACTACTCGACGCCGGCTCCATCTGGTACGCCTTTCAGGCTATGACAGAAGTAATGCGCCCCGGTGAAGAACTCCTCTGGCAACAATTTTCCTCCTCACAGCGTGTGGCGTGGAAAACCGGTACCAGCTTCGGCTTCCGCGATGGATGGGCCATTGGCGTAACACCGCAATATGTAGTAGGTGTATGGGTAGGTAATGCCGATGGAGAAGGCCGCCCGGGATTGATTGGCGTAGCTACGGCTGCTCCCATTCTATTTGATGTGTTCCGCCTGTTACACACCAGCGGCTGGTTTAACACGCCTTACGCACAATTGCGAAAAATAGAAGTATGCCGCAAAAGCGGCTTCCGCGCCAGCGATCTATGTGATGAAAAAGATTCTATCTATGTACCCGTAGCGGGTATGCGGGCCGGTATTTGTCCTTATCACCAGCTCATTCATCTTGATAGAACCGGGCAGTGGCGCGTAACAGAGAGTTGCGAGTCGCCACAGTTCATGCAGCATAAATCCTGGTTTGTATTGCCGCCATCTCAGGAATATTATTACCGTAGTAAAAATTATTATCAGCAGCTACCTCCTTACAAACCTGAATGCCTCGCTTCTCTGGGACAAGATAAAGCGCCGATGGAGCTTATTTATCCACGACCGGATGCACGCATATTTGTACCGATAGAAATTGACGGAAAGCCCGGCCAAACCATCTTTACGGCTACACATCGCAATAGCACAGCTAAAATATTCTGGCACCTGGATAATAATTTTATCGGTACCACCATAGAATTTCATCAGATGGCGTTACATCCCGCAGCGGGGAAACATACGATTACATTGGTAGATGAAAATGGAGAAAGGATAGAGCAGCGGTTTGAGATTTTGGCGAAAGAAAGGGAGTAAAAAAAGAATTACAAATTACGAATTACGGATTTGTGGGTAGATATAAGCGAAGCCGATCTTCGCGTTTACCATCTACCCACAAATCCGTAATTCGTAATCCGTAATTGCTAATAATTATATTTCTCTTTCCACAAATTCTTTAAATACTTCCTCAATTCCTCTTCCCGCGGGTTATTCCCGGGTTCATAAAACTTCATGCCTTTAATCGCATCCGGCAAAAACTCCTGCGTCACAAAATTATTTTCATAGCTATGTGCATAAGCATATCCTTCGCCATAACCCATATTCTTCATCATTTTCGTAGGGGCGTTCCTGATATGCATCGGTACCGGCAAATCACCGGTTTGAGATACGACTGATTGTGCCGCACTGATAGCCGCCACTGCCGCATTGCTTTTTGCGGATGCCGCCAGATAGGTAACACACTGCGACAAAATAATTCTCGACTCCGGAAAACCGATGAGGTTCACAGCCTGGAAACAGCTGGTAGCCAGCAACAACGCGTTGGGATTGGCATTGCCAATATCTTCTGATGCCAGGATCACCAACCGGCGGGCGATGAATTTTACATCCTCTCCACCATCAATCATTCTGGCGAGATAATACAAGGCAGCGTTAGGATCACTACCACGAATAGATTTAATAAATGCGGAAATGATATCATAGTGTTGTTCACCGCTTTTATCGTAAATGGCTACACGCTGTTGTGCAATGTCCATTACTTTGCTATCGGTAATCACAATAGGATCTTCCTGTAGTGTGGTCACCACCAGCTCAAAGAGGTTCAATAATTTGCGGGCATCTCCCCCTGAAATATTAAACAGGGCGCTGGTTTCCTTTAATTCAATATGCTTGCTGCGCAGCCATTCATCCCGTTCCATGGCTTGCTGCAGTAGTGTCATTAGCTGTTCCTTTCCCAATGGCTTTAGTACATACACCTGGCTACGGGAGAGTACCGCCGCATTTACTTCAAAGGAAGGATTCTCTGTAGTGGCGCCAATGAGGGTAATAATTCCTTTTTCCACCGCGCCTAACAGGGCGTCCTGCTGGGACTTATTGAAACGGTGAATTTCATCGATGAATAACACCGCATGCCGTTGTTTCTTCGCCATTTCAATCACTTCCCTGACTTCTTTTACACCGGCGGAAATAGCGCTCAGTGTGTAAAACGGGACCTGCAATGTATGGGCAATAATATTGGCGATGGTGGTTTTACCAACACCGGGAGGGCCCCACAGGATCATGGAGGGGATCATGCCTTGTGTAATGGCTTTTCTTAAAATGCTGTCTTTGCCAGTAAGGTGTTCCTGCCCCACCAGTTCATCTAATGTTACTGGCCGTAACCGCTCTGCTAATGGCTGCATACTACACTGATTATTTAATGGTTAACTGCCTGGGTTAATAAGCGGAATCTTCTTGTTATTGTCGTCGGGATGATTAATCTGGTTCATTTTATAGGCCATGATATCCTTGATGGATCTGGCGCGGGTAATGGCCAGATCTGCGTTTTCGCCTTTGAACAACTCGTTCACGGTACCTTCAAACAAGGATATCCAGCGGTCGAAGTGAGCTGATTCCAGCGGGATCAGTTGATTGATCCTGAAATGAGGCGCCATGCTGTTGCCGCGGTAGTTGCCGCCTTCCAGCAGCAAGCTTTCCCAGAAATCATACATGGTAGGCAGATGCTTGCTCCAGTCTACTTTGGCGATGTCATTAAAAATATATCCGATCCGGTCGTCCACCTGTACTTTTTCATAAAAGCGGTCTACCAGCAACTTGATGTCAGCTCTGTTGGTTATTTCCTTTTTCTCCATAACCGTTTATGTTTGTTATTCTTCCGGGTTATTATGCTCCTGCCGTTGCTGCCATTGACGCAGTATACCGAACGACAACACCGCATTGAGGATCAGAATAATACCAGGTATCAGACAAAATACGCCCGCCACTTGTATCGCGGCTGGTGTGATGGCCTTTTGCTCTTCCGGTGTTGGCAACATGGCGCGTACATCGTTGATAATATTGCCCGATAAGGTGATCAATACTATTCCTACAATGATCATTAAAGAAGAAAAGAGCACTTCGATGACGCCCATAATACGAATTCCTCCAGGGGTATTTTCTTTCAATGGTACTTCCGGCAGCAACATGCTACGTTGCAGATATAAGGATAAAACGCTATGAATGAAGCAAGCCCCCCAAAATAAAAGGCTCATTAAAAACATGGTGCTGATACCCTTGAACAAAATAACAGAAAGGCCTGTGAACACAAAAAAACCTGAAATCATCAACGATAGCGACGTAGTGATTCTGTACAATTTAAACCTGAAATCCATCTATCTCCTAATTTTCGTAATACAAACCTACCTAATTATTTAGAGATTATCCGATTTGATCCTGTCGGCCACCACTACAGAGATTGCCGCTTATAAAAAACCTTTGTAGCAACTTCCTCCCTTTTCCATAACTTTAAATACTAAACCTGTTTTATATATGAAGAAAACCAATGCGGTAAAACTACCGTTGCTGGCTGCCATGGTTACTTTTGCAGCTTGCAATTCCGGCAACTCCTCACACCAGGGAGAAGCAGCAGACACTGTAAAGGTGCCGGCATTCAACCTCGCCGACCTCGACACCACCCACAAAGCCTGCGATGATTTCGACAATTACGCAAATGGCAACTGGAAGAAAAACAACCCTATTCCATCTACAGAAAGTCGCTGGGGAGCATTCAACATCCTCGATAAAGAAAACAAAGAAGTTCGCCTGAAAGGTATTATTGCTGATATCACCAGCAAAAAAGACCTGAAAAAAGGTACCGAAGAGCAGCAAATCGCAGATTACTACACCTCTTTCCTGGATACCGCTACCATTGAACAACGCGGCATCACTCCATTACAACCTTACCTCGATAAAATTAATGCCATCAAAACCCTGGCCGACTGGGCCAGCGTAACCGGCGAATTGCAAAAAATCGGTGTTTCCAGCTTCACCGGATTTGGTGCAGATGCAGATGCGAAAAACAGCAAAATGAACGTGCTGTACCAGGGTCAGGGCGGCTTGAGCCTAGGTGAAAAAAGCTACTACGAAAGACAGGATTCCGCTACCAAAAATGTACGCGATGAATTCGTTGCACACGTAGATAAAATGTTTAAACTGGCCGGCTTTACTGAAGCTACTCCCGGTAAAACGATCCTGGAATTTGAAACCAAACTGGCTAACATGCAGCTCTCTAACGTAGAACTGCGCGACCCGGTTAAAACGTACAATAGAGCAGCGTTTGCTGAACTGAAAAAACTGGCGCCGGATTTCGACTGGGATAACTTTGCTGCGAAACAGGATATTAAAGCAGATACCATTGTACTGCAAAACAAAGAATACCTGACCAAAGCAGGCAACCAGCTGAGAGTTACGCCTATTGAAACACTGAAAACATACACCAAATGGCAACTGCTCACCGGGTTTGCGGGTTATTTACCTGCCTCTTTTGATGCAGAAAATTTCCACTTCTATGGTACCGTGATGACTGGCAAGAAAGCACAGAAAACCCGTGCTGAACGTGCTATCCGCTCTACCGACGGAAAAATGGGCATGCCACTGGGTAAACTGTTTGCCAAGAAATACTTCCCGGAAAGCAGCAAACAGAAAGTATCTGAAATGATTGAAAACGTGCGTAAAGTATATGGCGAAAGAATCGACAAACTCACCTGGATGGGCGATTCTACCAAACTGATGGCACATAAAAAATTATCTTCCTTTACTTACAAGATCGGGTATCCTGACAAATGGAAAGATTACTCTTCTATCAATATCGACAAAGGCAAACTGCTGGAAAACGTAGTAGCAGCCAGCTTATATGAGCACAAAGAAAATATTGATAAAATAGGCAAGCCAGTAGATAAAAGCGAGTGGGGTATGACTCCTCAAACCGTAAACGCTTACTACAATCCGTTAAACAACGAAGTAGTATTCCCTGCCGGTATCCTCCAACCTCCTTTCTACAATCCAAATGCAGATGATGCCATCAACTATGGCGGTATCATCGCGGTAATTGGCCACGAGTTTACCCACGGCTTTGATGACCAGGGTTCTCAGTTTGATGCAGAAGGTAACCTGAAAAACTGGTGGACTGCTGCCGATCGCGCTAATTTCGATAAGCTCACCAAACGTTATATCGATTACTTCAGCTCCCTGGAAGCTTTACCTGGCTTCAAAGTAAATGGTGCGCTGACCATTGGCGAAAACGTAGCTGACCTCGGTGGCTTAACCCTGGCTTATCATGCACTGGTAAAATCTTTTGAAGGTAAAGGTGAACCTAAACCTATCGACGGATTTACCTGGCAGCAACGCTTCTTCCTGGGCTGGGCGCAGGTATGGCATGGTAACATTACCGATGCTGCCCTCCGCAACCAGATTCAAACAGATCCACACTCTCCCGCAAGATTCCGCATCAACGGACCATTACCTCACCTGGCTGAATTCCAGGCAGCATGGGGTTGTGCAGCCGATAGCAAAATGGCGTTACCTGCAGATAAACGTGTAGTAATCTGGTAATAAACATTTTCTCACCATAACATTACGGATTTGTAAGAAGAGCTCCTTCTCGCAAATCCGTAATTTTTTTTATCAATACCTTCGCAAAAAAAACAGCATGAAACATATATTCGTAATTGGTAGCGCATTATTCCTGTTTGCCTGTGCACAACAAAATAAACCAGCTGAAAATAATACCATGCCGGCCACACCAGCTGCGGCTACAGAAAAACTGACCGCAGATGCCAATGGCAAATTACCTGATCCGGTATGCGAAATGCCTTATGATACCAGCTATAAAGAGTGGACTGTATATAAAGGAGATACCCTTCATTTCTGTTCTCCTACCTGCAAAGGGGTGTTTGAAAAAGCGCCGGAAAAATATATGGCCAAACTGGGCAAATAAAAATATTCCTTTAAAAACCGTCCGGGTAAAAACCCGGACGGTATTGGGTTCAGTTTATGAATCTATTGATAAAAAATACCAGAATTGTTGATAAAAGTGAAAGTTACCGGGTGAAGGAGAGCCATACGCATGGTATTGTGTTTCCGCTGCAGGTGATAATGGGTTCCGTGTCGCAAAAATAGGGACCACATATTACCTCATGGTTAAGGAAATATTACCAGCATGTTAATTGATAAAGCATTTACGGAAGGGCTAACAATAATAAGGTTTCGGAGAACAGGATATCGGTACAGGGCTGAAAAGCAGGCCGGAAGTATATATCTCCCGAAAAACAGGATAAAAAATTACCACATATTTTGTTGAGGCGATTGCCGGTTATTATTCGTCAGCATATCCAGGGAAATGTCCAACTGATAATTACGTTCTTCCCTTCTATCAGGCGTAGCACAGGCCAGCTGAAATAAATGCTGACTCTTGTTCATAAAAGGTTTATTGTCTTTGTTACATAACTCCAGCGAAAAGTTAAACCGTTCTTCTACTTCTTCCTCAAACTCACGCAGGCTCAGTGTTTCGTCGATAGGAAATTCTATCAGCACTTCTTCTTCAAAACCGGCTTCTTTAAGGGTATCAAAAGTATTGGCCAGGGAATTACGCACATATACTGCCACATTGCAAAAGAGCAAACGCTGTATTTGCATTTGCAATAGGGAGATAGTCATTAAAGGATGCAACTTCAATACTTTCATCTAGCTTTTTTTCTGCTTTTTAAGACACACTTTATTATTTCTCTGGCAAACTTAACAGTCTACTTTTAATTTAATATTAAGCGCTTGTTATGATTTTGTGAAAATAATATTTAAATATAAATATATAATAAATATATAAATATAAATATGTTTACCTGTTTACTCTTACTGTTATTACGGAACAATGCCCGCTGCTATTGCAAAGTAGCGGGAGCAAGGAGTCATCCGGCAGCATCAGGTTCCAGGGAAAGTAATGATGCGGGTAGGGTCCCAGTCGTTGGTACTATCCTCCTCATCTTCTGCCAGTACAATTTTGGATTTGGTAACCGGATGTTGGTATAGGGTCCATTGTTGATTGGTATATTCGAGAGAAGTAAGACTTTCTACCCAGTCACCAGAATTCAGATAGGTCACGGTTTTATCGCCTACCTGCATTTCTTTAATCAGGGGTTGGTGAATATGGCCACAGCACACTACATCAAATCCTTTATCTACGGCTATTTCGGCTACCGTTTGTTCAAAATCAGAAATAAATTTAACCGCAGATTTTACGCCCTGCTTTACTTTTTTGGAGAACGACATCTTTTCCCGGCCCATACTTTCGAGGGCATTATTCACTAACCGGTTCAGGATAATCAGCAGATCATACCCCTTTCCGCCCAGTTTAGCCAGCCATTTGGAGTTTTTCATGGTTACATCGTATACATCGCCATGAAAGAACCAGTGTTTTTTTCCATTTACTTCCAGTACCAGCTTATTATCAATGGTAAAGTTACCTAGCTCAAAGCCGGCGTACTTGCGGAGGGCTTCATCGTGGTTACCGGTCAGGTAATACACGTCGGTGCCTTTCCCGATCATTTTCAGGATTTTCCGGATTACTTTGGTATGGGCTTTAGGGAAATAGCGTTTGCTAAACTGCCAGATATCGATAATATCCCCGTTCAGTACCAATATACGCGGATCAATGCTATCAAGGTACTGGATCAATTCTTTAGCGTGACAACCGTATATCCCAAGGTGTACATCTGAGATTACGGCTATATCTAATGGGCGTTTGTCTGACATCTATAGGTGGTATGTGCAGGTTGTAGGCAGCCTGTTTATGAGTATAATTTTCAATACAAAGGAAAAATCGCTATATTACTTTTATATTAATCCAGTGTTAAGGAATTATTAATTCGCTTTTTTTGCTGGTGGGAACAGGTCGAGAAAGCTATTTTTGCGGCAAATTATAAACTCAAACGTATGGGAGGCTTCAATTCTTTTGTAAAACTATTCATGCCGAAAGACCGGGTATTTTATTCTTTGTTTGAAGATGTGGCTTCCAATCTTGTAGAAATGGCGACCGTGCTCAACGAGCTGGTAGCGACTACTGATCTGGCTGTGAGAAAAGATAAAGTGCATCTGATAGAGCGCCTGGAGCACAAAAATGACGACTACACCCACCGCATATTTGTAGAACTCGGACAAAACTTCATTACCCCATTTGACCGGGAAGATATCCACTACCTGGCTGCTACACTGGATGATGTTGCTGACTATATCCACGGTTCCGCAAAAAGAATGGACCTGTACAAAGTACATTACATCAATGAGAGCATTCGCAAGCTGGCCGAATTAATCCACCTCGGCGTACTGGAGCTGGCAAAAGCAATCCCAGAATTGCGCAATATGCAGAATATGCGCATCATTACCGATGCCTGCGTAAAAATCAACAGCCTGGAAAACCACGCTGATGACATTTACGACATGGCCATCGCCGATTTGTTCGACACGGAACAAAATGCGGCAGAACTGATTAAAATGCGTGAAATCTACCAGGCCCTGGAAATCGCTACGGACAAATGCGAGGACTGCGCCAATGTAATAGAAACCATTATTATCAAGTACTCCTGATAAGGGGAATACTGTTCTGAACGCATAATTCTCCCTAAGTCATGACATTATTAGTAATAATTATCATACTGGCATTCATATTTGACTATATCAATGGTTTTCATGATGCCGCCAACTCTATCGCCACAATTGTGTCGACCAAGGTGCTGACACCTTTCCAGGCAGTACTTTGGGCCGCAGTATTCAACTTTGCGGCTTTTTTTATTGCCAAATACGTTATTGGTGAGTTCAAAGTGGCCAATTCTGTGGCCAGCTCTGTATTTGAACAATTCATTACACTGAAAGTAATCTTTTGTGGCCTCGTGGCTGCTATTATCTGGAACCTGTTTACCTGGTGGCTGGGGATTCCCTCCAGTTCCTCGCATACACTGATTGGTGGCTTCATTGGCGCCGCAGTTACAGCTTCTGGTGGTAGCATTGACGTTATCAACTTCCACAAAGTATTGCCTACTGTATATTTCATTGTACTGGCGCCGCTGATAGGTATGTTTGTGGCCTTTGTCATTACGCTCATCATCGTAAATGTTTGCCGCAAAGCCAATCCTTATCGCGCAGAAAGCTGGTTCAAACGCCTGCAGCTGGCATCATCCGCTGCATTGAGCCTTGGCCACGGTAGTAACGATGCCCAGAAAGTAATGGGGATCATCTCTGCTGCCATGGTATCTGCCGGCTATATCCAAAATATTAAGGCCATGCCAGACTGGGTGCCACTGGCCTGCTTTACCTGTATCGCCCTCGGTACCATGAGTGGTGGTTGGAAAATCGTTAAAACCATGGGTACCCGTATCACCAAAGTAACTCCACTGGAAGGGGTAGCAGCGGAAACATCCGGCGCCATTACGCTTTTCATCACTGAACACATGGGAATCCCTGCCAGTACCACACACGTAATCACTGGTGCTATCATGGGGGTAGGCGCTACTAAAAGATTGTCAGCTGTTCGTTGGGGTGTAACCGTTTCCCTCCTCTGGGCATGGGTATTAACCATTCCCATCAGTGGATTGCTGGCCGCTTTCACTTATTTTATTGTGAATCTGTTTATATAAAATAACCGACAGAAAGGAAAAAGTAAAAAGCTATTTTCGGGGATATCCACACGAAAATAGCTTTTTGCTTTTTCCTTTCTGCTTTCTGCTTATTTTTGTGCGGCTTTGTGATAATTTAAGAAGCCACAAGCTAGTGACCATCAAAAATTGATCTTGCAAATGAAAGGAATTATCCTGGCCGGTGGATCCGGCACCCGGTTACACCCCATTACGTATGCTATCAGCAAACAGATAATGCCGGTGTATGATAAACCAATGATCTATTATCCGCTGTCTACATTAATGCTGGCGGGAATAAAGGATATTCTGATCATTTCCACACCGCATGACCTCCCCGCTTTTCAACGTCTTTTTGGTAACGGCGCACAACTCGGTCTGAATCTCAGCTATGCAGAACAACCCAACCCTAACGGACTGGCACAGGCATTTGTGATCGGAGAAGAATTTATTGGCAAAGATAGCGTGGCCCTGGTATTGGGCGACAACATCTTCTACGGCGCAGGCCTGGGAACCCAACTCTCCCACAATGCCAACCCCGAAGGCGGTATCGTATATGCTTACCAGGTATCTGACCCCGAAAGATATGGCGTAGTAGAATTCGGAGAAGATATGAATGTACTATCTATAGAGGAAAAACCACAGGAGCCAAAATCCAATTATGCGGTACCTGGCCTCTATTTCTACGATAACTCAGTAGTGGAAATTGCAAAAAATCTGCAACCCAGTGCCCGCGGCGAATATGAAATTACCGACGTCAATAAAGAATATTTAAAGCGTGGAAATTTAAAAGTTTCTATCTTACCCCGCGGTACAGCGTGGCTGGATACCGGTACCTTTGACTCGCTGATGCAGGCATCACAGTTTGTACAGGTGATTGAACAAAGACAAGGAATAAAAATTGCCTGTATCGAGGAAATCGCCTACCGCAAAGGATTTATTAATGCCGACCAGCTGAAAGAACTGGCCAAACCATTACTCAAAAGTGGCTATGGAGCTTATCTTCAATCGCTGCTGAATCAAAAAAATACTTTGAAATAACTAATAAAAGTAAATCTGAAATATCATGAAGGTTCTTGTTACGGGTGGATGTGGCTATATCGGCTCACATACTATAGTAGATCTGATCAATAATGGATTTGATGTAGTGTCTGTTGACAGTAACATCAGGAGTACCACCCAATTATTAGATGGTATAGAAAAAATTACCGGAAAAAAGGTACGCAATTACAAAGTAGATCTTTGTAACCTGGAAGATACCAATGCTGTATTTCATGAAAACAGGGACATTGTGGGGGTTATCCACTTTGCGGCACTGAAAGCAGTGGGAGAATCTGTTACAGAACCCCTGATGTATTTTCAGAATAACCTGACTTCTCTGATCAACGTACTGAAATGCGTAAAAGAGTATAATATCCCTAACCTGGTATTCTCCTCTTCCTGCTCAGTTTACGGCAATGCCAAAGAATTACCGGTGGTAGAAACCACACCTCTTGGTGACGCGCAATCACCTTATGCACGTACCAAACAAATCGGAGAACAAATTATTGAAGATTACAGCCGGGTAAACGATACACAGTCTATCCTCCTGCGCTACTTCAATCCGGTTGGTGCGCACCCTTCTGCACTCATCGGCGAACTGCCACTGGGCAAACCAGACAACCTGGTACCCGTGATCACCCAAACGGCCATCGGAAAAATCCCTAAATTGACCGTTTTCGGTACCGATTACGATACCCGTGATGGCTCCTGTGTACGCGACTATATCCACGTAATGGATATCGCCAACGCACACACGAAAGCATTACAATACCTGCTGGAACACCGCAATGAAAGCAACTGCGAGATTTTCAACCTGGGCACCGGCAATGGCGTTACCGTACTGGAAGCCATCAAAGCATTTGAGAAAATATCCGGCATTAAACTGAACTACACCACCGGCCCACGCCGCGAAGGAGATGTGATTTCTATTTATGCCAATAATACCAAAGCCAAAGAAAAACTCCGCTGGTTACCTGAAATTGGTATAGAAGACAGTATGCGTACTGCCTGGCAGTGGGAGGTGAGTCTCCGCAATAAAGTGCTGAGTAACTAGGATCATCTCTTTTTAATGTTTACTTTTATTCTTCAATTTTAAAAAGACCATAATGGTAAAAGATATTCAACCGCTAAATGAAAAAGAAACCCGTGGAGGGTTTGGTGAAGGGATATTGGAGGTAGGTCGCAAGAACCCCAATGTAGTGGCGCTGACAGCCGACTTACTCGGTTCCATGAAACTCAATGCATTTATTAAGGAATTTCCAGACCGTTTTGTACAGGTAGGTATTGCTGAAGCCAATATGATCGGCATCGCTGCTGGTTTAACCATTGGCGGTAAAATCCCATATACCACTACATTTGCCAACTTCTCTACTGGCAGGGTATATGACCAGATCCGTCAGTCTGTAGCCTATTCCAATAAAAATGTAAAAATATGTGCTTCCCACGCAGGTCTTACCCTGGGTGAAGATGGTGCTACCCACCAGATCCTGGAAGATATTGGAATGATGAAAATGCTGCCTGGCATGACTGTTATCGTACCTTGCGATTTCAATCAAACCAAAGCTGCTACCATCGCTATTGCAGATTACGAAGGCCCGGTATACCTCCGTTTCGGCCGTCCGAAATGGCCTAACTTCACACCGGAAGATCAAAAATTTGAAATAGGTAAAGCACAAATCCTGCACGAAGGAACAGATATTACCCTCTTCGCCTGTGGCCACCTCGTATGGATCGCAGTAGAAGCAGGTAAAATACTGGAAGAGAAAGGCTATAGCGTGGAAATTATCAATATCCACACCATTAAGCCACTGGATGAAGCAGCTGTAATTGCCTCCCTCACCAAAACAGGTTGCGCGGTAACTGCCGAAGAACACAATGTACTCGGTGGTTTAGGCGACAGCATTGCACAGGTAGCTTCCCGTCATATCCCCGTTCCTATTGAATATGTAGGTACTAACGATACTTTCGGTGAAAGCGGTAAACCACTGGACCTGCTGAAAAAATATGGCCTGGATGCAGATCATATCGTAGCCGCAGCCGAAAAGGCAATGGCACGGAAGAAAAAAGCATAAAACACCTATTGTCTACATCAGCATAGTACTGATACAGGTAATTTTTGTTTTGATGATATAAAAGTTTAGCGAAGATGGCAGCAATACCCGCTGCTGTTTTCGCTAATTTTTTTTATACCAATTATTAAAATCGGTATAATCCTGCCACAAGACAAAAGATCGCGTTAAACTTTCCGCTCATTCGTTTGTCTTATCAGCAGGTTTTTATTTACATTCAACTAATTAAAACCTGTCAAGAACCATTTAACCTATGGCCGTTTCACAGGACGATAAAACATTATTGGCATTATACCGCGCAGCTGATACCAAGGAGAAGGGATTTACCCTTATTATCCAGAAGTATCAGGAACGGCTCTACTGGCACATCCGCAGAATGGTCATGGATCATGACGACGCGAATGATGTACTGCAAAATGTATTCATTAAGGTGTGGAAAAACCTGGAAAACTTCCGGGAGGACGCGCAATTGTATACCTGGCTATATAAGATAGCCACCAATGAAAGTCTTACTTTCCTGGAACAACAAAAGCGTAAAACATCCATTTCCCTCTCTGAAGTGGAAACCGGTTTAAGCAATAAGCTCAAGGCAGATCCCCAGTTTGACGCCAACAAACTGGAATGGAAACTCCAACGGGCCATACTTAGTTTACCTGATAAACAAAGGATTGTCTTTAACCTCCGCTACTATGATGAAATGCCATATGAGGAAATGAGCAAAGTGCTGGAAACCTCTGAAGGCGCATTAAAAGCATCTTACCATCATGCGGTAAAAAAGATAGAAGAATTCATCCGGAAAGGAGCTGATATCTAGCCTACAAATATATATTTTAAGTGATTTTTAAAGAATCTTACGAAAAGATTAAAATCGCATTAAACTATTAAATCCCTTCACTGTCTAAAAAACAGTATATGAACAAGCGGACCGACATAGCGAGTGAATTAATGCAAATAGCGCCAGACGCCAACTGGCCAGCTGACGTACCTTTTACGGTACCGGCCGGCTACTTTGAACAACTACCGGCTGCTATTCTGCTGCAAATTCAGCTGGACACACTACGTTCCGGCACACCTGCTGTTCTACAAAACCCAGCCATTCCTGCCGGCTATTTTAGTGAATTGCCCTCAGTCATTATGCAACGAATTAAGGCCGAAGAAGCCTCCACCGTTCCATCAGAACTGGAAGCACTTTCCCCTTTCCTTGCTGCACTGCCCAAGCAGTCCCCTTTTACCGTGCCCGAAGGTTATTTTGAATCCCTTCAAGTCAACCATCTGTTGCCAGCCGCCCCATTGCGGATAGCACACCGGAACCAGGCAAGTACCTGGATAAAATGGACAGTAGCCGCCTGCCTCGCTACCCTAATAGGCAGTAGTACTATCCTCTTTATTACCAGTAAGCATGTTGACATAATAGAAAGAAAACTGGAAAACTTTAACGACCAAGATATCGTTGAATACCTGCAAACCCACACTGATCCTTTTGATAATGATGCTATTTTTGCATCGTCCGCTTCTGTGGAAGCGGCCCCTGTGCAAAATCAGCTAGACGAAGCTGTTCCAGTGGAAGCCATCGAAAAATACCTGCAACAAACAGATTTATCAAAGGAAGTGTTACCTGAAAAGAAATGATGAAACGTCTTAGCTTTATATGGATTACAATGTTTGTCCTACTCTATCCATACGGTGTGAGCAGCGCACAACAGCCTCCATCCGATGACCCCGCCGAAAAAATTAAAGCCATTCAAATAGAATATCTGTCTAAAAAATTGGACCTCACATCCGAAGAAGCACAGAAATTCTTACCCGTATATAATAATTATACCCATGAAGTAGAACAACTCATTGCTGAACGTCATCAGAAAAAAGACCTCGATAAGTTATCTACCGATAATGCCGATGATGCCGCCCGTAGAAATATGGACAAGGAACTGAGCTATGAAAAAAGAATGCTGGACATTCGATCCCGCTACAGTAGTGAATTTCAGCGGGTATTACCTGGAAGAAAGGCTGGTATGGTATTTAAAACAGAAAGAGAATTCCGGAATATCATGATCAATCATGTGAATAAACAACGTATGAATAGAATGGGACAAGGCGGCGGCCCCCGGAGAAGACCATTCTAGCAGTCAGCCATTAGCTGTTAGCGGCCCGTAATTGCTAACAGCTAATGGCTAAAAGCCAACGCTATTTGTAGTGCGCCCTTACTTCACTTACTAACCCTTTTTCATTTAATACCATCATCTCTGCACTCAACAAATTATTTACACTCTTATAGTACAACACTACTGAATTCACTCCCTCCAGTATATGGTACAATTCAAAATGTAATTCAGGATAAGCTACCAACGCCTTACTAAAATAAGCCCGCAGATTTTCCTTTCCCCGGATACACCCGTTGGGATCATTATTTATTTTTTTGATAAAGGGAGAATAAAAAACGATGTTATCATCATAATGAGATAATACCTCTTCGAGGTCGTGTGCATTCCAGGCCCGCACCCAGGCTTCACCAAAGTTGGTCAGATTTTCCATGACTTTTTTTTTGCAATGTAGCGCATTACCACTTCCGGCTATTTGCTAAAAAGATCACTTTCCATTTTGCGCCATTGCAACGGCGTTAATTTAAAACATCGCCTGAACTGGCGATAAAAGTGGGGGATATCTTCAAAACCAACACTGTAGGCTATTTCAGGGATAGATTGCTCAGTGGTTCTTAACAGGAATCCTGCCATTTGCAATCGCTTCGTCCATATCCATTCCATCGGACTACAATGATAAATATTACGAAAACGACGCTTTAAGGTAGCTGTACTCATATGCCCCATGGCCGCCATTTCTTCCAGCAGCCGTACTTCCGGCAAATGAATACTTAGTTTTTCCATCACCTCCGGCAAAGGATACTTCACCGCTCCGGCCAACATGGCACTAATACCTGCATCCTTATTAATCAAGTGGAGTGTATGCGAAATAATTTCATGGTAATCCGGCCCGGTATAGTCCTCCGCAAAGCGCGGCAACAACCATTGGGCAAAGTTTTGCCATTGCTGGTCGGCTGGCAGCGTTGTCAAGGCTTTGGAACAGGCAGCGGATTGCCGGCCTCCTGACTTCAACTCCGCCAGGATCATTTCATCAGGTATCACCAGATTAATGCTCCGATATTGCTGCTGCGGCGGCAGTATCTCCGAACAAAGCAGCGTTCCTGCCGGAATCAACAACGCATCGCCGGCACGTAGAAAATGTACCTGCCTGCCATCATACATCCTTTTCTCTCCCTGTAATACCAGGTTCAATATAGTATGCGGTACATATAGCTCATGCGCCGCCTGCTCACGGTAAAGACTATACGAAGCCCATGCATGGCCTTCCTGCTGCCATGTTTTAATAGCATACTGCCCCGTAAGCGTCAGATTATCAAACAGGGAATACATGGAAATAGTGATTAGTTAGTAAACTTGGTAAAAGGTTCTTTGGTATCGTGGTAGAAAAGGAAAGTCCAACCTTCCTGCTTGCCACGCTCCAGGAATTCCTGCCGTAGCTCCATACTGCGCTTGCCATCATAGTCGTACTTGGCAGCAAAGCGGCTTTTCATCTGGGATATCTGCGGTGCCACATCTCCCCCAAAAAATACCTTATCTTCTCCATCATCTACCAAAAACACCTGGTGGTAAGGACAGTGGCCGCCCGTTACCTCATAATGAATATAGTCATCAATAGTACCATTACCACTGGTAAACACCACATTATCACGCTGCTGCAATAAGATAATATCTTCGGCGAGATATGATTTACCAGAATGCTCCAGTGCATACAACATCTCCTCATTATTTACATAATACGTAGCTCCGGGAAACGTAAGGGTACGCTCCTTTGTAATGGGATCTTCCACAGATACGCCACCAGAATGATCCTTATGCAAATGACTCATCAACACCTTGGTAATCTCCATAGGATTAATACCATGATCAATCAAATGCTGATGGATCTGCAATACCCCATCCGGATTACGGAAACCCAAACCAGTATCGAATAAAATATAATCGCKGTCGGTAATCACCAGGAACGGCTGTATTTCAACCAACAAAGAGCCATGCGGGCGATCCTGCATGCTATCTGTTTCCCGGTTAAAAGGAAGAAATTTCTTGGTCCCGTCTACGGTAAATGACCCTTCGGATAATGGAATAATTCTCGCCATACCGCAAAGATAGCAGAAAGCAGAAAGCCGAAAGCAAAAAGCTATTGAGGCGAATGACTAGAGCGGAAAATAGTATTCGCTTAGATCATTCGCCTCAATAGCTTTTTGCTTTCGGCTTTCGGCTTTCTGCTATCTTAAAACCATCTGCCGGTCGGCATCCAGGCGAAGCAGGATAAATATCATCATCGTAAAGGTCATGAGCGAGGACCCGCCATAACTCACCAGTGGCAATGGAATCCCGATTACGGGCGCCAGACCAATGGTCATCGCAATATTGATAGCCAGGTGGAAAAAGATAATACTGGCTACCCCATAGGCGTAGACTCGCGTAAAGGTCGATCGCTGTCGCTCAGCCACAAAAATAATCCGGAAGAGCAACGCCACATATAACCCCAGGAAGAGCACACTGCCAAAGAAGCCAAAGTCTTCCCCTATGGTGCAAAAGATAAAGTCAGTACTTTGTTCAGGCACAAAGTCGTACCGGGTTTGGGTGCCTTTCAGGTATCMCTTACCCCAGAAACCACCAGAGCCAATAGCAATCATACTCTGGCGGGTGTTGTAGGTCGCTTTCGGATCATTTTCCTTGCCCAGCATTACTTCAATACGGCGTACCTGATAGTCTTTCAACACTTTGGTAAATGCAAAAGGCACCACAAACATGACGAAGAGTCCACAGAAGGCATACACTCCTAAAATCAACGCCAGTCTCGATCGCTTTCGCTTTATTTCGCGCCGGCTGAAATAGATGACCAGCGCCGTGATGACCGTAAATATGGCAAATAGTATATTTCGGTCCACCAACAACGCCGACAATACCAACACAATACCGGAAAATGCAATCACCAGTAACACGCCTGGTAAGCCCTCACGGTACATGACCAGGAAGAAAGAGAAATACACCAGCGCCAATCCCGTTTCATCCTGCAGGATGATGATACCTGCCGGAATCAGGGCTATGGCAGCAGCGATTAACCGCGATCGCAGCTTGTTAAAATCTGTTTCCTGCGACGATAAGTATTTAGCTAAAGCGAGATTCGTACATAGTTTGGTGAGCTCTGCTGGTTGAAACTGGAATCCTCCAACTACCAGCCAGGAATGCGATCCCTTTACATCTTTACCAATCCCCAATACCAACAGCAACAGCAGCAACCCTCCCGCATACGCCAGGTTCGCCGTGGCTGTAAAAAACTTACTGTCTGTAAGCCAGATAACCGATGCCAGGACCAACGATATTCCCAACCATATTAACTGGCGTGAATAGTTTTTCCCCGGATGCAGAATATCCTGCCATACATTATCGTCCCCCCGGTACTCCGCAGCAAAAATGGACATAATGCCGATGATCACCAATGCGAGGTACAGGCCAACTATTGGCCAGTCTATCCCTTGTGTCAGTTTGGCTTGCGAGCGGTTCATTATAAATTATTCGGTTTATTCGATGATTGGGTTAAGGTTTTTTCTTTTTGATAATAGCATTACTATTCAATGAATCCAGATGTGATTTAGCCAACATCGCCGGGTCTATGGTAACTGTTTCCATTACGGTCTTCAATAACGGCTGACGCTTGGTAGAAATACTATCTTTCAGGTATTTCTCCATCATCAAACTGGCTATTGGCGCCGCATATTTAGCTCCAAAACCAGAGTTTTCCACTACTACGGCAATGGCTATACGTGCATGTTCTGCCGGGGCAAATGCCACAAACATCGCATGGTTCTTCAATTTGGTTCTCACACCATTTACAATACCATAGTTTTCCGCAGTACCGGTTTTACCACCAATGGTAATCCCTTCAATCTGCGCAACGCGGCCGGTACCGCTTTCCACCACATCCGTCATCCCGTGAATTACTGCGCTATACGCAGTATCGGAGATTTGAGCTCCCTGGTGCTTTTGCTTGTACTTGTCCAGCAAATGACTATTATCATTATCAATGCTGGCCACAAAGTGCGGAATATAATACGAGCCTCTGTTAGCCACAATACACATGGCGTTGGCCATCTGCAATGGCGTTAACAACAGCTCTCCTTGTCCGATACCCAGGAATACAGATGTACACGAGTTCCAGCTGCCTTTGTAGCGGGCATCATAGTATTTTTTATCAGGTACCAGTCCACGGCCTTCACTGGGAATATCCACACCTATCTTATGCCCGAAGCCAAAGTTGTTCATATAATCGGCCCATTTCTGCATACCACCTACCTTGATGCCGCCAAATTTGCCAGCATCCACGCTCAGGCGATATACGTGCGAGAAGTAGGAGTTACAGGAGTGGGAGAGTGCCAGTCGCAAGTTGGCTGCGTGTCCTGCATCATGGTGCTCACATTTGATAGGGCGGGAACAGCCATAGTAGGCGCCTCCGCAGGGGTAGCCAAAACTTGGTGTAATCACCCCCTCATCCAATCCTACCAGTGCTATCATCGGCTTAAATGTAGAGCCTGGCGGATAAGTTGCCTGAATAGCGCGGTTAAAGAGCGGTTTAGTGGTATCTGTATAGAGTTTGCTGAAGTTAGCACTTCTGTAAGGTCCTGTCAGCAGGTTAGGATCAAAGCTAGGGCCACTCACCATGGCAAGGATACCGCCTGTTTGCGGATCTATGGCCACAATGCTACCCGATTTACCTTTCATGAGCTTTTCTCCGAGCACCTGTAATTCAATGTCCAGCGACAGGCGCAGGTTTTTACCTGCAATAGCGGCGCTATCGAATTCCCCATTTTCATAGGCGCCCTGGGGCCTGTTGAGGTTATCTTTGATCAGGTATTGGATACCGCGCTGTCCCATCAACACCCCCTCATAGGTTTTCTCCAGGCCGGTAAAGCCGAGATAATCACCAGAGTTGTAGGAGTTATAGTTGGCGGTATCTTTCAACATTGCCGGAGAAATTTCCGCGATATACCCAAGGATATTGGCGGCCGCAGCGTAAGGATAGGAGCGGATTTGCCGGGGTACCAGTTCAAAGCCGGGAGAAAACAGGTACATACTTTCCTGTAGCTGACCGAATACTTCGGGTGCGAGCAGGGGAGCAAAAACGGATTGTCTTACCCGGCCATTTTTGATGATGGCGGTAAGCACACGTTTTCTGAATTCTTCCTTATCTATTTTTAAGATATTACAGAGATAGGCGGTATCAATATTTTTTACGCTGGCAGGAGTTACCACGAGGTCATATAGCACGTCATTGCCGAGGATGCTACGGTTCTGCCGGTCATAAATAATCCCTCTGCTGGGATAGATAACCTTACGCAGTACGGCGTTGGCATCCGCCAGCTTGGCGTACTTCTTCTCCACAATTTGCAGAAAGAATAACCGGGTGATGATCAGAACTACCATCCCCAGTATAATCATCTGTATTACTCTCTTCCTGGGCTGATTAAATACTGACAAGGACGGACATGTTTTAGTTCAAAAATAAATCGGGCAGCGGCTTTGAGCTAAAAGCATAAAGCTGAAAGCACAAAGCTATTATGTTTTGTTGTTAGCAGAAAGCTTTGCGCTAAGTAATCTATGATGTTCCCTCTATTCTCCGCTTATATCTACGCTAAAATAGCTTTTTGCTTTGTGCTTTAAGCTTTCTGCTATCCATGATTACATTATTTCCTCGAGAAGAATAGCAATTCATACAGTACAATCAGGAAAAGACTGGCTAACGTTGAAAAAACAATCTTCATTAAGAGGTACAGTATATTGCCTGCTCCGAAAACTTCCAGAGAAAAAAACACGGCGTGATGTAAGAATACCAGGATGGCGGCGTAGATGAGAAATTGCGACACGCCCATGCTGGTCATGGACGGTGTTTTCTGGGTGGTTTCAAATCCGCCCTGTGGCGATAGGATATTTATAATAAACGGGCGCAGATAAGCAATGAATACGCAGGCTGCAGCGTGCATACCTGGAGTATCCATGAACACATCCAGAGAAAGCCCCATTACCAGTCCCAGCAGCATAAGCACGGGGCGTGGCAGGTTAAAGGGCAGCACCAGAATAAAAAGCATGTAAAGATATGGGCTCACCAGCTGGTGCAGCAATATTTTATTGAGCACAAACACCTGTATCAGGAGCAGGAGTATGAAGCGGATTATATTTCTTAACAGTATACTCATTTAATCAACTTATACGTTGAGTCTTCCAATCGTTGTTGTTCGTCTTTCAGCAGGTTTTCTATCACGTACACATATTGCAGGTTAAAGAAATTGGTGGCCAATTTCAAACGGATAGTAAACGAAGTGCTGGCTTTATCACCTATAGCGATGTTTTCTACATAGCCAATAGGAATGTTTTCGGGAAACAGGGCAGAGAAGCCGCTGGTGACAACCGTATCGCCTTTATGGATTTTTGCACTTTTCGGTACATCTTTCAACAGGGCGTAGCCGGCATCTTCACCGTCCCAGTGTACAGAACCCATCTCTTTTCCTTGTCCCAGGCGGGCGCTGATAGATACGGAGTTGGATTTAGACAACATAGACAGTACTACGGCGTAGTTATCACTTACACTTCTTACCACTCCTACCACGCCGCTGCTGCTGATAACGCCCATATTAGGCCGGATTCCCTGCAGGCTGCCGCGGTGAATAGTAATGTAGTTAACAGGCTTATTGATAGAGTTGTTGATCACTTTGGCGGAGAAGTACTCGTAGCGGCGGATCTGTGTGCCGATTACTCTATGGGCGGTGTCATCACTATACTGACGCACGGTATCCACTTTTATCCCGTTGGTGGTGATCATGCTGTCGTAGCTGGTTCTCAGGGCATTATGCAGTCGCATATTTTCATTCACCAGGCTATCATTGGTAGATTTCAGGTGAAAGTAGTACTGCACATTATTATACTTGTCATATAATTTACCACTGACGTCGTTGGCGGAGCTAAGGTAGGCAGTGCGCTGAAAATTGTTATGCTGGAACACCAGTACCAGACAAATCACTTCCAGCAGCACAAATAAGAAGAAGTTAAAGTATCGCCTAAAGAAAATGATTAAATTTCGCACAAGCGCGCACTGGTTTTTAGATTTAGGCGTTTACGGATTTTTCAATGGTGTTACCGGCATTTCCAAATCCGTAAACGTCAAAATAGTTTTATTGCATCAGGAACGGATACTTACCAACATGCTTTAACGCAATACCAGTACCTCTTACCACAGCGCGTAACGGATCATCAGCTACATGCACCGGCAGTTTGATTTTTTGGGTAAGACGTTTATCCAGTCCGCGCAGTAAGGCACCGCCGCCGGTCAGGTATAAACCTCTGCGATAAATATCTGATGCCAGCTCCGGAGGCGTTGTTTCCAGCGCTTTCAGAATGGCTTCTTCGATCTTAAAGATAGATTTGTCGAGGGCTTCCGCAATTTCCTGGTAAGATACCATGATTTGTTTGGGGATACCAGTTACCAGATCTCGTCCGTTAACAGGAATATCATCTGGTGGGTTATCCAGTTCTTTCAGGGCAGATCCGATATGTATTTTAATCTGTTCTGCGGTTCTTTCACCGATCAGCAAGCTATGATAGCGGCGCAGGGCTTCCATGATATCAGCAGTGAATTCATCACCGGCAATACGGATACTCTGGTCACAAACAATACCTGCCAGGGCGATCACTGAAATACCAGTGGTACCACCGCCTATGTCAATGATCATGTTACCTACCGGTTCTTCCACATCGATACCAATACCCAGGGCTGCTGCCATTGGTTCATGGATCAGATATACCTCTTTGGCGCCTGCCTGCTCAGCAGAGTCACGTACCGCTCTCTTTTCCACTTCCGTAATACTGGAAGGAATGCAGATAACCATACGCCAGCTGGGTGCAAACAGTGGCTTTTTGGGGTAAATCATTTTTATGAGTTCCCTGATCATTCCTTCAGCGGCATTAAAATCCGCTATCACGCCATCTTTCAGGGGACGTATAGTACGAAGATATTCGTGTGTTTTTTCGTGCATCATCATGGCCTTTTTTCCAACAGCCACAATTTTGCCACTAGCCCGTTCTATCGCTACAATGGAAGGCTCGTCCACTACCACCTGGTCATTATGAATTATCAGCGTGTTCGCTGTACCAAGATCAATCGCGATTTCCTGCGTTAAAAAATTAAAAAATCCCATTGTTGATACGGTCAAAAATTAGAATGCAAAAATGAATAATTCCAACGAATATACGATGCAAAAAATGGATATTCTTGCAATAATACAGCTAAATATTAAAAAAAGTTATTTGTTGTGCAAACGGCATAGTAACTGCTCTCTTTATGCTCCGACCAGATGAACGGGATTAACCCGTTTTAATTGTTCCTACTGCCTAAAATTGCGCCTTTACAAGTCCCGCTTTTCAAATGTCCTGTACCAGTCCTCCCTACTGTAGATAACTTCTAGCCTTTAGCTATCAGCTGTTAGCCTATCCGGATTCGCTTAAATCCCTAATAGCTAACAGCTAATGGCTAAAAGCTACACAAATTCATATCCGATATCCCGGCGATATCCTTTCCCGTCAAATGTAATCTGCTCGGCTGTTTGTACAGAGTGAGCCAGTGCCATCGACAGGTTGGCGGCCAGTGAAGTAATGGCCAGTACACGGCCTCCATTGGTCAGCACCTCGTTGCCATCCTGCCGGGTACCGGCATGGAACACAATCTGGTCGCGGCCCGGAGCCGGAATACCATTGATTACCTTATTCTTTTCATACGCTTCCGGATAACCAGCCGATACCAGCATAACGGTAGCGGCCGCACGCTCATCAGCGTAAATTGTTTGTTCATTCAGCTTTCCAGCTGATACAGCATTAAACAACTCCAGTAAATCATTCTTTAAACGAGGCATTACTACCTCCGTTTCCGGGTCACCCATGCGACAGTTATACTCAATTACAAACGGCTCCCCTCCTACATTAATCAAGCCAAAAAAGACGAAACCGTAATATACAATTCCTTCTTTCGATAAGCCGTCAATAGTAGGTCTGATCACTTTATCTTCTACTTTCTTCATGAAAGCAGCATCTGCAAAGGGTACAGGAGACACCGCGCCCATACCACCCGTATTCAGACCTTTGTCGCCTTCGCCAATACGTTTATAGTCTTTTGCTTCCGGTAATATTTTATAAGAATGCCCGTCAGTAATGGCAAACACCGATAATTCTATACCTGTAAGGAACTCCTCTATCACCACCGTTTTGCTGGCATCCCCGAATTTGGCAGACTTAATCATCTGCTGAAATTCTTCTACTGCTTCTTCATAAGAGGTAGTGATCACTACACCTTTACCAGCTGCCAGACCATCGGCTTTCAATACAATTGGTAAGGAGTGCTGTTGAATATACGCCAATCCTTCCTCATAATTGGAGGCATTGAACTCGCGATAGCCCGCAGTAGGGATCTTATGTCGCTCCATGAAAAGTTTCGCATACGCCTTACTACCTTCCAGCTGGGCGCCTTCCTGTGAAGGTCCCATTACCGGGATATGCTGCAGAGCAGGGTCTTTCTTGAAAAAGTCGTAGATCCCGTTTACCAGGGCTTCTTCAGATCCCGGCATCACCAGATCAATAGCGTTGTCCAGGCAAAAGGACTTTATCTTCTCAAATTCACTCACGCCCATGTTTACGTTCTGCCCACATTGAGCGGTTCCGGCGTTACCCGGCGCAATAAACAGTTGACCGCAAAGCGGGCTTTGTGACATTTTAAGGGCCAGTGCGTGTTCCCGACCACCACTTCCAAGTAATAGTATGTTCATATGAATTGCCTATAAATGCAGATGCGAAAGAAAATGCAAAGAAAGATCAAAAAAGCGCAAAAAATGAGCATTTATACCATTTTTTTACGCGAATAACTGATTTTATTTAACTTGCCACATTTAAAGGTTCTCGAAATCTAAACAACTATTGCTAAAACTAACCAATTTATGATGCAAACTGCTGTTGCACAAGAGTCCCCTATTGCCTCGGAAAAGGGCCACCCTAAAGGTCTTAGGGTATTATTTGCCACGGAGATGTGGGAACGGTTCAACTTTTATGGTATGCGGGCGTTATTAACGCTCTTCCTGGTAAACGCACTGGCTTTCTCTGAAAAACAATCTTCCATTATGTACGGAGGATTCCTCGGTTTATGTTACCTGACCCCAATGCTTGGCGGATACATCTCCGATAGGTACCTCGGAAACAGGAACTGCATTATATTAGGAGGTTTTACAATGGGTGTGGGACAACTGCTGATGGTATTAAGCGGTATGCTATACGCCACCGACATTGCAACAGCTAAATTAATCGTGTGGCTGGCACTTTTTGTCATCATCATCGGTAACGGCTTCTTCAAACCCAACATCTCTTCTATGGTGGGTCAGCTGTATCCTAAAAACGACAGCCGCCTCGATTCTGCCTTCACCATCTTTTACATGGGTATCAATATGGGCGCCTTCCTGGGTATGTCCATTTGCCCGATCCTCGGCGATGTGAAGATTGAAGCAACTGGTGTTAGAATTGTAAGCGCCTTCAAATGGGGCTTCCTCGCTGCCAGTATCGCTATGTTCCTTGGTACTGTGCTCTTTTACTTCCTGAAAGACAAATACGTAGTAACGCCTGCCGGCCAGGCTATTGGAGGTAAACCTGACTTCTCCAAATCTACCGGTACTACCGCTACCGGTGAATCAGACAAAGCCAAATTCACTTCCGGCGCTATCCTCAGCGTACTGGGTTTATTGGTGGTCCTCTTCGCAGGTATCCACTACCTGTCACTCTCCGACGACCACGATGTCATTAAAGAATGGGTATACCCCTTTATCTATGCCTCCGGTATCAGCCTTGCTGTATTGATCCTGACCGATAAATCTATTACCAAAGTAGAAAGACAAAGAATCACGGTGATCTACTTTGTGGCCTTCTTTGTGATCTTCTTCTGGGCTTGTTTTGAACAGGCTGGCTCTTCCCTCACCTTTATTGCTGACTATCAAACAGATCGTCGCCTCCTTGGCTGGGACATGCCACCAAGCCTGGTACAAAACGCCAACTCTATCTTCATCATCGTATTTGCACTGCCTTTCAGCTGGTTATGGGTGAAATTGCAGAAACGCGACCTCGAACCTATCTCTCCAATTAAACAATCACTGGGACTCGCTTTACTGGCCTTTGGCTTCTTAATTATTGCCTGGCAGATGAAGAGCCTGGGTGCCAACGAAAAGCTCGGTGTAAGCTGGTTAATCCTGATGTACCTGTTCCATACGCTGGGTGAATTGTGCTTGTCGCCTATCGGTTTATCACTGGTAGCTAAACTGGCGCCTCACCGTTTCTCTTCCCTGCTGATGGGGGTATGGTTCCTGGCGAATGCCGCTGGTTATGCACTGGCTGGTACGCTTGGCGCTTTGCTGCCACCTACTATGGATAAATACGCACTGGCTACCAAAAACGGTATTGACCTGAAAGGCATCCTGGATGGTACTATCACCGCTACTGCCCAGCAACTGGATAAATTAAAAGACCTGAAACTGGATGCGCATTACCCTACTTTCGCAGGCTTTACCATTCACAACCTCTATGAGTTCTTCATGGTATTTGTGATCCTGCCAGGAGCGGCTGCCGTATTGCTTTTCCTGTCTTCCGGCTTCCTGAAAAAATGGATGAACGGTGTCAGATAAGCAACAGTTTATATTATATCATTAAAAAGAGGGAAGCAGGTATTATCTGCTTCCCTCTTTTATTTCATCCGCGCCGATGGCGGATGTACCATACCGGTTATCCTACTATTTAGTATCATTGCACAGCCAAAACAGTATCTTTCACTAAATTATAGACCAGAACATTCCACTGTAATTTATAAATACATTTATGTCTGACATTAACTTTAAGCCGTTCGTTCCACCGGGCGCACAAATGAAGGAGTTCACCCTCAAATCCATTTTACTGGGTTGTATCTTCGGTATTATCTTCGGCGCTGCCACCGTATACCTGGCGCTGAAAGCAGGTTTAACGGTTTCTGCTTCTATCCCTATCGCCGTTATTGCCATTACTTTAGGAAGAAAATTTTTCAACACCACCATTCTTGAAAACAATATCATCCAGACTACCGGCTCTGCGGGTGAGTCTATTGCGGCAGGGGTGGTGTTTACATTACCTGGCTTTCTGTTCCTCAGCGATGGGGGCGGCGCCCAGTTCTTCAATTACTTCACCATCCTGATCCTCGCCATCTTCGGTGGTATCCTGGGTACACTGATGATGATTCCCCTGAGGAAATCATTGATTGTAAAAGAACATAAAACCCTGCCTTATCCGGAAGGTACCGCCTGTGGTGATGTACTCATTGCCGGAGAGAAGGGAGGGGACTTCGCCAAAACAGCTTTCTACGGACTGGGCTTCGCTTTCGCCTACGCCGCTTTTCAAAAGATCTTTCATGTGATTGCGGAAACCCCGGAATACATGACCAAACAGGCCAGCAAATTCTTTCCTTCTGCCAAACTCAGTGGTGATATCACACCAGAGTATATGGGTGTGGGTTATATCATCGGTCCCCGCATTGCGGGCGTACTGGTAGCTGGTGGGGTACTCTCCTGGCTGGCGCTCATTCCTTTGCTGGCTTCCCTGTTGCCGGCAGATATGGTGGCTACCCAACTGGTGAAAATAGGCTATCTGGCCAACCTGCAAACACCCGGCGGACAAGGAAACTGGGACCCGCTCACGCATACCTTTACAGATTATTCCGCAGCCATTTATTATGCGTACGTACGACAAATCGGCGCTGGCGCAGTAGCAGCCGGTGGTTTCATCACGCTGTTGAAAACTATTCCTACTATTATTTCTTCTTTCAAAGGCAGCATTGGCGCTGTAAAGGGTAGTGCCGACAGTACCGGTACCCAAGGCAGTGTACCAAGAACAGAGAAGGACCTTAGCCTGAAAGTGGTATTATTTGGTAGTATTGCCCTCATCCTGTTGATGGCTTTCCTGCCACAGCTGCCAGGCGATTCTATCAGCAAAAAATTACTGGTAGGTTTACTGGTGGTGGTATTCGGTGCATTCTTTGTTACCGTATCCAGCCGCATTGTAGGCCTGATCGGCTCTTCCAACAATCCTATTTCTGGTATGACCATCGCTACGCTGATKGGTACCTGCCTGGTGTTTATTGCAGTGGGCTGGACCGGAAAAGTATATGAGCCAATGGCACTGGTAGTGGGTGGTATGATCTGTATTGCTGCCGCTAATGCAGGTGGTACTTCACAGGATCTGAAATCCGGTTACATTGTAGGCGCCACGCCTATGTATCAGCAGCTGGCATTATTTATTGGCGCCATTGTATCTTCTATTGTTATTGGTTTAACGGTGAAGTTTTTGGATAAGCCTACGGCAGATATGATTGCACATGGTGTAAAAGATCATGCGATCGGCACCTCCTACTATCCGGCACCTCAGGGCACGCTCATGGCTACACTGGCAAAAGGTATTCTGTCGTTTAACCTCGACTGGCAATTTGTATTGGTAGGCGTATTCTTGTCTGTTGTGATGGAGCTGTGCGGTGTAAACTCATTGTCTTTCGCCGTAGGTGCTTACCTGCCACTGTCTACTACGTTGCCCATCTTTGTAGGGGGCGCTATTCGTGGAGTGGTGGATTACAAACAAAAGAAAGCAAATAAAACAGTTTCTCCGGAAGAAGAAGAACTGGGTAAAGGCAACCTCTTTGCAACGGGGTTGGTGGCCGGAGGAGCCGTGGCAGGCGTTATCATTGCCATCCTCGCCGGATTCGACTCCTCTTCGGAAGTGTTGGCCAAACTGAATATGCAGGGATTCCTGAGTAATATGTTGGGACAAGGAGGATATTACATAATAGGTTGTGCCTTTTTTGCGTTTATGGGCTGGTATTTATACCGTACCGCACGTAAAGCATAATTAGCCAACTTTTCAAGTTATGAGGCGATGCCGGTAAGTGGGTGTAACAATCCTTTACCGGCATCCGTTTTTGTATTTAAATGATTAATTTAGTCGCTGAATAATTAAAACTGTTTATAATATAACCTATGCGTATATTAGTCACGGCGCTGCTCAGCTCCATTGTATTGCTGACCGTTTCCTGCTCGAAAGATAAAAAAGATGATAGCCGCAACCGTAAATATGTGTCAATGAAACTGGATAACCGGATTTACCTGGGAGAAACCCCTAAAGGCATTATCTATGTTCCAAACTTTACGGATAATGATCCTAACAATGACTACCCCCGCATGGTTATTTCCGGACAAACTTATGGAGGCGATCAAATGTCTTTTACACTGGCCACCCCCACATTGCCTTTTACACCTGGCACTTATCCGGCCACCAAAAAAGGAAACAGCCTGCTCATCATGTTGAATAGCAGCTATGCCACCCTCACCTCCGAAGGCAGCACAGATTTCTATATCACCATTACGCGTATCGATAATATGATGGTGGAAGGCACGTTTAGCGGCACGTTGAAAGAGACCACTGGTGTAGGCGGCCCACGCGGCGTGAGAGACGGTTCTTTCAGAACAACTATTACACAGATAAGTCAATAAGCATAAAGCTGAAAGCACAAAGCATAAAGCTATTGAGGCGAATGACCTAAGCGATTATTTTTCGCTTTGATCATTCGCCTCAATAGCTTTATGCTTTGTGCTTTCAGCTTTATGCGCTAAACAAATTCCATATGTGGATACTGTTGTCGCAAAATAGCCCTGTCATCCGCTCCCAGCCACTTATTTAACAGGGTCGCATATACGCTCTTAAAATCAACTTTATACTGCAAATCCCCTTCTCTCAAATTCATCAAATCCGGTCCATCATTAATAATACCGGGCTGCTTTAAGCCGCCACCTACGAGAAACATGTTGTTGGCCGTTCCGTGATCAGTGCCACCACTGGCATTCTGACTCACCCTGCGTCCAAATTCTGAGAACGTCATTACCACTACATCCTGGAAGCGGTTATTCTTTTTGAGGTCACCGGTGAATACCGTCAACGCATCACTCAACTGGCCAAAGAGGCGTGTCTGCTGGTCCTGTTGATTGACATGGGTATCAAAACTGCCATGCGATACGTAGTACACTTTTGTATTGATGTCAGACATGATGAGGTTGGCAATGGTGCGCATGTTCTTTCCCAGCTCAGTGTTGGGATAGGCTTCGGTAGATTTATATGTCTTAAACTGTTGTTGAATATAAGCAGCCGAAGAAATGGTTTCTCCCATTGTTTTATACAGGTAATCCACATTGCTGTGGTGATCATCCGCAGGCTTGCGCTGCTGCATAAGATCCTTGAAATACTTGTCGTTGCTGGTGCCGAAAAGCCGCGCCGGATCAGTAACCGCCAATCCTTTATCATTATCCCCCTTCAATGCGAGGCTCAACGTGTCATCTATTTCAAGCGCCTGTGTAGGCTTATCACAGCCTTTACATTGCGCATCCAGATAACGGCCTATCCAGCCATCAGACCAGTATTCGTTGGACTGGCTGGCAGAATGCCAGATATCCATGGAACGAAAATGCGACCGGTCCGGATTAGGATATCCTACGTTGTTGAGAACACCCAGGCAGCCATCATCATACAATCCTTTCAATCCCTTTAGTGCAGGATGTATGCCCAGGTTATCGTCCAGCCGCAACGCTGCGTCTTTCTTGATCCCCAATTGCGGGCGCATCATATAATAGATATCATTCCGGTAAGGAATAATGGTGTTCAAACCATCATTACCGCCAGATAACTGGACAACTACCAATACTTTGTTGCCGGGAGGTACGAGTTCTCCGCGTTCCAGCGCTTTCAGAAACTTAGGCATCATCACGGCTGCCGAGGCCAATGAACCTACCTGTAAAAAACGACGCCTATTGAGAATTAACATAGCTTTTAGCTTTTAGCTATTAGCTGTTAGCATTTAACTCTTCGCTTGCTAAAAGCTAAGAGCTAATGGCTAACAGCTAACACAATTGATATTCCGGTGTGCTCATTACATCAATGGTCACCGTTTTAATATAGTTTTCACGACTGCTGCTATCCGCATATTTCTCCAGCATGGGCCGGTTAATCTGATTGGATTGTTGCAGCAGAATACCCGCAATTTCATTGGCCAGATTTTCACGCGGCACCTCGCTGAATCCCTGTATATAAGGGTTCCAGTCGATGGTAGCTTTCACTTTTTTCGAAAATTGATTCTTGAGAAAATCATTGATTTGCAGGGTCATCTTATAATTACTGCCTTCGCCCATTTCGGGTGTTAGTTCTTTTGGCATCACATTAAATGCCTGAGAATATAAAATAACCTGTGGCACCCGCAGCCGGAACATCAGGCTGGAGCTATCAATCCAGTTACGCCCGCCGGGCCACCCGGCTACGTTAGGCGGATAAAAAAGCAGTTGTCCCAACACCCGTTGAAACAGCAGCATGGTTTCTTCCTTCTCGAAAGTCATGGGAATGGTGCGGCGAATACCCACCAGCAGCTCTATCGGCGATTTAATACGATTCCCTACAATACTGCTGTCGTAAAACCAGTCGGCCATAAATATTTCCCGCATCAAAGATTTGATGTCGTAGCCGGAGTGATAGAACTTCTCCGACAGGTCCTGCACCAGCAGCTGATCCACGTTTTCACTGACGAAGTACTGGTAAATTTTTGTGGTAATAAACCTGGCGGTCTGCTTTTGCTCTAATAGTATTTTCAGTACATCATCTCCATTAAAATTCCCCTGTTTACCAAGGAATGTTTTAACGCCATCATCGTGTTGTTTGTCGCGGAATACGAAATTACCCTGCTCATCAAATCCCCATCCGGTGAAGGCTCTGGCGCCTTCTTTCACATCTTTTTCAGAATAATTCCCTCTGCCTAATGTGAATAATTCCATTACCTCACGGGCGAAGTTTTCATTGGGATGTTGTTTGCGGTTTTGTTGATTATTCAGGAACTGCAGCATCGCCGGGCTTTTGGATACGGCGCTTAACAGATCGCCGAAATCGCCCAGGGCATGGTCTCTGATAACACCCAACAGCTGTTGATTGTACAATATATCTTGTGTGCGGCAAGCAAAATGCCCGTGCCAGAAAAGGCTCATTTTCTCACGCAGCGGATGTTCTGTATTGATCATGGAAGTTACCCAGGCCACGTTGAGGTCTTTGATACCCTGGTTGTTCATTTCCTGCACTTTCTTCCTTTCTTCCGGCGTCATATTTTTACGCTTCTTCGTATCCGGAAAATCATCCGCATCCATGACGTCCACGGATGTCATGTGTTTCCTGGTGTGGCCAATGAGTACTCTATTCACGAGTTCTTTTCGTCTACGGCTGTCCCATTCTGAGATAACGGGAAGGGTTTCTCCAAAGCCAGCGCGCCAGGCAAGGTGTTGCAACTGAATTTTGTGGGCAACTTCTGCCATAAGCATTTAATTTATAATAAGACTATTAAATGAAGGACGGGTTTAACGGGTGAAGGACGCGCGCGCAGAAACCAGCGACTGCGGAATATTTGCGGTGTTAACGTATATGCCTGACTGTTGTAAATGAAATACCGCTCAGCGAAATTTCCACACTTGATAACTATTCCCTTTTTCAAAAATATTGTCTTCCAATGGCAAGGTTAAAAAGGCATCGGCTTTTAACAAACTGGCCAGATCGCCGGAACCCTGGTAGGGCTGCGGAATAGCCATCATCCTGCCATCTGGGGACGATTGCAGCTTTACGGGCAAATAATATTCCAATGCCGCATCAAAAGTCACTTTCTCCGATAGCTGTGCATAGACGGGCGCTGGTAAAGTAGCGCCCATAGCGGCGTTTATCCAGGATTGTACATAGCGGTAAAAACACATAAACCCTGATACAGGATTACCGGGTAAGGCAAACACTACCGGACCATTGCTGAAATGCCCGAACAGGAAAGGTTTTCCCGGCCGCTGTTGTACTTTATGAAATACCTGTTGCATGCCCAACTGTTGTAATACCGTGGGGAGATAATCAAATTTACCGGCACTCACTGCACCGGAGCTAATCCAGATATCTGTTTCGGCCAGCAATGCCTGCAGCTGTTCCTGCATAGCGGCTTCCTCATCCGGCAGGTGTATGTAGCGGGCTTTGATGCCCATTTGTTCCAGCGAAGCCAGCATACTGTACACGTTAGACATCCTCACCTGGTGCAGCGCGGGCGTGGTATGTACCGGCACTAACTCGTTCCCGGTGGCAATAAGTACCACCCGGGGCTGTTTACTCACCTGTACGGTAGTTTTCCCTACAGTAGCCAACACACCCGCTTCAGCGGGACCAATGAGCGTACCGGAGGGGATGAGTACCGCACCTGTAGCGATGTCTGATCCTATTCTGTGAATGTTTTGTCCCTGCTTCACCGTTTTATGCACCGTGAACCGCCGAAACCCTTCATGCTCGGAAGCGGTCAGGTGTTCGTAAGGAATAACGGTATCTGTCATATCCGGCAATATGGCGCCGGTCATCACTTCTATGCAGTTGGCGGTATTAGAAAGCTGTAACTGCGGTGTACCCGCAGCTTGTATATCTTCCACCCCAAAAATATGTTGCCCCCGTGCAAAACTTTCGTAGTTCACGGCAATGCCATCCATCGTAATCCGATCAAACGGCGGGAAAGGCCTGTCGGCCAATATAGGCTCCCGCAAAATACGGCCGGTGGCGGATTCGAAAGGGATCGTTTCCGTACCCAGATCCCGCACAGTTTGCATAACGGCTTTATATGCAGCAGCAACAGTCAACATCATTTTAAATTACTTTTGTAAAAGGTGAATTGCTTTAAATTTAGGCTTTTATGTCCAATGAATCAAGTGGTGGTTTTTCTCACCTGAACGAAACCGGTCAACCGGCAATGGTAGATATTAGCGGCAAACTGGATACTTATCGTATAGCCATTGCCGAGAGTCGTGTTTTTTTACCGCAGGTAGTGCGTGATCAATTTCAGGGGCACGACATCCAAACCCGCAAGGGTGGCGTATTTCAAACCGCCATCATTGCAGGTATTATGGCCGCCAAAAAAACACCGGAACTGATCCCGCTTTGTCATACCTTACTGCTGGACGGCTGCGATGTAAACATACAACTGGAAAACACAGAAGCAGTGATCCGTTGTACCGTAAAAACTACCGGCAAAACAGGCGTGGAAATGGAAGCGCTCACCGGCGCCAGCGTTGCCGCACTCACGATTTATGATATGTGTAAAGCGCTGACACAAGAGATGGTAATACGCGAAACCAAACTGATCAGCAAAACCGGCGGCAAACATGACTATACAAGATAAAGCACCCTTAAAAGGTTTAGTGCTCTGCGGTGGCTTTAGCACCCGTATGCAGGAAGATAAAAGCAGCATTGCCTACCACGGCATGCCGCAATGGCGATACCTGGTGCATCTGCTACAATCCCTGCTGCCTGAAGTATATATTTCCTGTAGAGAAGAACAACGGGAGAATTTTAACGCCCATCCTTATCTGATACCTGATACAGTTCCCTATGGTGGCCCTTCCGCCGGGTTACTGAGTGCGCATGCGCTCCAGCCCAATACTGCCTGGCTCGTGATTGCCTGCGACCTGCCACTGATCAGCCAACAAAGCCTGGCATTACTCGTCCAATCTAGAGATACCAGTAAGGCCGCCACTACTTTTGTAAGCCCCTTTAACCAGCTGCCAGAGCCATTAATCGCTATCTGGGAACCTGCCGGATTAACACTGCTGGCGCAGAATGTAGCTGCCGGCAAAAATTGTCCGCGCAAAACCATGCTGAACACGGAAATTGCCCTGCTGGAAAATCCTTATGCCACAGAGCAATTCAATGCCAATACACCCGAAGAAAAAGCGACTATATTTTTAAATTTGGGATTATAKGGAGACAGTATCCTTTTTATGCAGGATAGTATTTAGTTGAAACATCGCGCCGGGTACGTATTCCAGCTTATGCGCCGATTTCTCCATCTGCAAAAAACTCTTTTTTCCAGATAGGTACTGTTTCTTTCAACGTATCTATTACATATTCACAGGCGTCAAACGCAATACCGCGATGCGCAGACGCCACAGCGATTACTACGGCAATATCTCCGGGGTATTTATCTCCTACAGCATGCAGCATGGCCAGTTTTTGAATGGCCCACTTTTCTTTTACCTGCGCCGCAATTTTTTCCATTTCAGAAATGGCCATTGCTTCATAACACTCGTAAAACAGTTTTAGTACGGCTCTTTGCTGCGTATGATTCCGTACCGTGCCGCTAAAAATCACCTGGCCGCCACATTCCGGCGATTGTATAAAATCCAGTGCTTCCTGCACGGTAATCACTCCTTTGATATTGATTAATACATCCATTTTTTTGCTGCTAAAACTACTAACTACTTGTACCTGCCATGGTTGCCTCAACCACCGCTTACCGGCGGAATGACGGCTATTTCATCCTGATCGCTGAGGACCTGCACATCTGTAGCATAACTACGATTCACCGCTATCATCATGGATTTCAGTTGTTGCAGGGAAGGATATACTTCATAGAGCCAGGCTTTCAACGCCGCTACATCATTGATATGCGCGGGTTTTTCCAACACCGGTACACCGGCAATGTCCTTTGCTGCCCCAAACAATAATATCCCCATAGTCGTTAAATTGTTGGTTAAAACTACAATATAGCCCCGATAAAGTAGTAATTTTAATACCGGCGCTTAAATCATTTTTTATGAAAATACGGCTAAGAGGCAACAGCATCAGGTATCGCCTGGATAAGACGGATATAGAACTACTGGAATCCACTGGTAAAGTGGAATCTATCACCCACATAGGTGCGGGTACCCTGCATTTTTGTGTTCGTGGAAAAGACATTACTGATCCGGTGATTAAACTGGAACATGATGGTGTGCATCTGTTGCTACCCAACACCCGTCTTACCGAATGGTATGCACCCGATCAGGTTGGATTTGAACTGATACTACCCAATACCGACGGATCAGAACTGAAAATCCTGGTAGAAAAAGATTTCAAATGCCTCACTGAAAGAAACGAAGACGAAAGTCAGTCGTTCGATAACCCAATGGCTGGCCAAAATTGCTGATAAAATGCTCACAGATGCCCATCATCGCACCATTGATTACGTCAGACTATCGGTAACAGACCGGTGCAATCTCCGCTGCACCTACTGTATGCCGGAGAACATGCGTTTTGTACAGCGGGCATCTCTGTTAACAGATCAGGAGATCATTTCCCTGTTGCAAATACTGGCGGCGGCAGGCATCTCCAAAGTAAGAATTACCGGCGGCGAACCTTTCCTCCGTCCGGGTTTGATGGCCTTGCTGGAAAAAATAAAGTCAATACCCGGCATCCGTGAAATTGCCATTACTACCAATGGCGTGCTCACTCAGCCATTTATTCCTGCACTGCAACAGTTGGGTATTACCAACATCAACCTGAGCCTGGATACCTTGCAGGCAGAGCGTTTTACGCAAATTACCCGGCGCAACCGGTTTACTACGGTCATGGATACACTCCAAAGTTTACTGCTGCATAATATGCACGTAAAAATCAACGCCGTAGTAATGGAAAATGTGAATACCGATGAGCTAACGACGTTCGCTGCACTCACCCGCGACAATGCACTGGCGGTAAGATTTATAGAAGAAATGCCTTTCAACGGCCAGGGACATAGCTTTTCCGGCATCACCTGGAACTATCATAAAATATTGGATACTATCAGCGACGTATATACGCTGCAAAAATCAGATGACGCCCCACACGCCACTTCGCTCAACTACAGCATTCCAGGGCATAAAGGCACTATTGGCGTAATTCCCGCTTATAGCAGAACATTTTGCGGTACCTGCAACCGTATTCGTATATCCGCCACCGGTAGCGTTAAAACCTGCCTCTATGGCAACGATGTATTACATGTAAAGGAACTACTGCAACACGATATATCAGCAGTACTACCTGCAATACAAGCGGCCATCCATGGCCGGTTTGCAGATGGATTTGCCGCAGAGCGGCATCATACCGAAAAAAATATGGAGAGCATGTCTGTTATAGGAGGTTAACTTACTTAATCAACATTCTCACACCGGCATATAAAATTAAAATCGCCGTAGCACCAGCCACCCATCTTGGTTTCAATATTTTTGCACTGAGTAGCGCGCCTATTTGTCCGCCGGCAATGACCGCCAGCAGTAAGGGTCCCGTAAATTTCCAGTCAAATATAATTGCATGTTTGGCAGCTTGTCCGGCTAAACCGGCAATAGAGTTCACGAGTATAAAAAAGCTGCTTAACCCTGCTATATTTTTTGCCGTATCATACTTACCTAAACGCAGTACCGGCGATAAGTAAATACCGCCGCCAATGCCCGTCATACCTGATAACAAGCCAATGGCGCCGCCGATAATACCATAAGCCATTCCTTTTTCTTTATCCGCCGGAATAATCGGCTCTTCTTTTTCAAAAAACAACCGATAACACATGACCAACGCGGCCAGCGTTAATGCAATACCTAATACGAGGAAAAAAGTGGCCTGCTTCATCGGCAAATAACTTCCCAGGAAAGCCAGTGGCACACTTACCAAAGATAGCTGCCAGGCCTTTTTCAGCGGTAGATGCCCACTTCTGTAAAAATGATATACACCACCAATCACTACTGCTACGTTACATATCAGCGCCGTGGATTTCATTAGCTGAAAATCCACACTCCACAAAGCCAGGATAGCGAGATAGCTGGAACCACCGCCAAAGCCTGCTGCTGAATAAGCCAGGGCTACCAGAAAAAAAAGTAAACAGAGTTCTGTGATCACCGTTAATAAGTTTGCATCTGATCGTCAATAGTACTAGCCCAGGCATGAATACCGCCTTCTACATTGTATACCTGATTGAAACCCAGGTCTGTTAAACGCTGCGCTACCGCGCGGCTTCGCATACCATGGTGACAAAGCACCGCGATAGGGGCATCCGCCGGCAAAGCGGCTGTTTGCTGTAATACACGTCCCATTGGGATATGCACCGACTGCGAAATATGGCATATTTCCCATTCATCATCTTCCCGTACATCGAGCAGCATAAAGCGGGTATCTTTTTGCAGCCATTCGGCCAATTGTTCTACAGATAAGGATTGTACGCTATTCACTTCGCAAACTGTTTGTTGATAATTTTGTTGCAGCATAGTTATCTGACGATTGGCTGCTATCGGTGTAATATTAAACACCATTTGGGTATTATGCAAGGTATCGATGGTCAGGAGTTGATTACGCAGTGGCGTACCTATGCCGGTGATCACTTTCACGGTTTCGTTGGCCTGGTAGCAACCAATAAGCCCGGGTAACACGCCCAACACGCCAATGTCGTTGCAATTCAGCATTTCCCCGCTTTCCGGCGCTTCCGGGAAAATACAACGATAGGTGGCGCCTTCCTGATAGTTAAATACACTTACCTGTCCTTCATACTTGTAGATAGCGCCATACACCAGCGGTTTGCCGGTGATCACGCAGGCATCATTCACGAGGTAGCGGGTACCAAAATTATCAGAGCAATCCACTATCACATCGTAGGCACGGAACAAGTTCAACGCGTTATCCGTAGTCAGCCAGGTGTCGTGTATAATATGTTTTACTTCGGGGTTCAGTTGTTGCAGGCGGGCAGCAGCGGTTTGTACTTTAGACGCGCCCTGATCGGCGGTAGTATACAGCACCTGCCGTTGCAGGTTGGTCACATTCACGGTATCATGCTCTACTATTCCGATAGTGCCCACGCCCATGGCGGTGAGGTATTGCAGCACCGGTACGCCGAGGCCACCAGCGCCGATTACGAGTACTTTCGCCTGTTGCAGTAATGCCTGTTTCTGTGGTCCAAATCCTTCCAAACGGGTCTGACGGTCATATCGATCCATGCTGATTCATTTAGACGTTAAAATTAATCGTATTCGGGAGAAATTATGGCAATGGTTTTATTTGCAGGTACATCGTTACCAGGTCAGCATAAGCGCCATTTTTCAGCAGAATAGCTGCAGGCTGCCGTCCGCACTCCTGGAATCCGAAGTTGCGGTACAATTGCATCGCTTTTTCATTGGGCGAAAAAACATGGAGATAAATCATGGCCAGTCCGGGGCGACCTTCGGCCCAACGCAACATAGCGGTGATTAACCGGCGGCCGATACCCATATTCTGCCAGGGACGTTCTACGGCGATTCCCATTTCGGCGGTGTGGGCTTTCTTATGCAAACCGCTGTGGTTCACATTTACAGAGCCAATAATGCGGCCTTTAACGGTGGCTACCAGCAGTAGTTGATGCGGATTATGGAGATAGGATTCAATGTAATCTTCTTCAGAGTGGGTATCCAGCTCCAGGGATTCGGAGTGGGTAAAAAGCAGGTTCTCCGTTTCCGCCGTCAGGCGTTGAAAGCTGGCTAGCAAAGCGGCGGCATCATTGATTTCGGGAGGACGAATGATGAGTTCATCGCCGTTGGGCAGGAAATGTTTCATAAAAAGGCTTTGACGGGCCATTGGAAAAAGCAGTACGGATTTATAAACAGATAACAAGAGATCAATATCATCCCATTACTATCTGCCCACAAATCCGTACTAACAGCTAATAGCTAGTAGCTAGCAGCTATCTATATCATATGGCTACCATAATAGCTCTGCAGCGCAGTAGGTATCTGTATGCCTTCAATAGTCTGGTTATTTTCCAGCAGGCAGGCCAGAATGCGCGGCAATGCCAGGGAGCTGCCATTCAGGGAATGCGCCAGCTGTGGTTTACCATTATTTTCTTTGAAGCGTATTTTCATGCGATTTGTCTGATATGCCTCGAAGTTGCTCACAGAGCTTACTTCCAGCCATTTCTGCTGCGCAGCGCTATATACTTCAAAATCGTAAGTGATCGCAGAAGTGAAGCTCATATCGCCGGCGCATAAACGCAGTATACGATAAGGCAGCTCCAGCTGATTCAGCAGTTTTTCCACATGTGCAATCATTTCGTCCAGTGCCTCAAAAGACTTATCCGGATGTACTAACTGTACAATTTCTACTTTATCAAACTGGTGTACCCGATTTAATCCGCGTACATCTTTACCATAAGATCCTGCTTCACGGCGGAAACAAGGCGTATAGGCGGTCATTTTGATAGGCAGATCTGTATCTTTTACGATTTCATCGCGGTAGATGTTCGTTACCGGTACTTCCGCTGTAGGAATGAGGTAATAGTTATCCTCTGTGGCATGATACATCTGGCCTTCTTTATCCGGCAACTGACCGGTACCATAGGCAGATGCTTCATTTACCATGTAAGGCGGTGCATACTCGGTATAACCATTAGCAGTGTTATAATCCAGGAAATACTGTATCAGTGCACGTTGCAAACGGGCGCCCTTGTTTTTGAATACCGGGAAACCACTACCAGTGATTTTATTACCCAGCTCAAAGTCAATCAGGTCGTACTGTTTGGCCAGGTCCCAGTGAGGAACGGCGCCATCATACAGCTCGGGGATTTTGCCACCGCCACGCACTTCCACGTTTTCTTCCGGTGTTTTACCGGCAGGTACCATGGAAGCTGGCAGGTTCGGGAGTTTTACCAGTGCCTCATGCAATGCTTTTTCTGTAGCATTCAGTTCTTCATTCACTGGTCCGAGACGCTCTTTCAAAGCGGCTACAGCAGCGCGTTGCGCTTCTCCTTCTTCCTTTTTACCCTGGCCCATCAGCTTACCTATTTCTTTGGATAAGCTATTTACCTGCGCCTGTGTATCATCGTATTCGAGGGTTAATTTTTTGCGCTTGTCGTCCAGTGCCAACACTTCTTCCACTACATCGAGGTCCTTAAAGTTTTTAAAGGCCAGACGCTCTAAGACAAACTCTTTATTTTGACGTATAAACGGTACTTGTAACATGTGATTTTGTTCAAATTTTAGCAAAGATAATAAAAGAGCAGAAGGCAGAAAGCACAAAGCATAAAGCTATTACCGCGAATGATTAATGCGATAACTATCCCAGGGCAATAGCTTTTTGCTTTCGGCTTTCTGCTTTCAGCTTAACTCAGATATTTACCCACTATCGGCATTCTCCTTCCTACACCAAAGGCTTTGGAAGATACCCGGATAATAGGGCAGAATTGATTCCGCTTGTATTCATTGGTATTTACCATTTTTAAGGCCCGCGAAACCAATGCCGAGTCAAAGCCCTTTGCTACTATTTCTTTAGGCCCCTGACGGCGCTCTATGTACTGATAAAGGATTTTATCGAGTATAGCGTAATCCGGTAAGCTGTCGCTGTCTTTCTGATCAGGGCGCAACTCCGCAGATGGCGCTTTGTCAATGATATTCACTGGTATAATTTCCTTTTGCCGGTTAATATACCGGGCCAGAGAATATACCTGCATTTTGTACACATCTCCCAAAACAGACAATCCTCCGGCCATATCTCCATATAAGGTACCATATCCGGTAGACAACTCACTTTTGTTAGAAGTATTCAGCAGGATATACCCGAATTTATTCGATAAGCCCATCAGCAGGTTACCACGGATGCGGGACTGTGTATTTTCTTCCGCCACGTTAAACGGTAATCCTTTGAAATACGGCTCCAGCGTGGTTAAGAAACTTTCGTAAATATCATTGATCCGAATAATGTCGTAAGGGTTGCCCAGGTTCTTAGACAAGGCTACGGCATCATCTACAGAATGTTCAGTAGAGTAGGGAGACGGCATCAGCACGGCCCTTACATTGTCTTTACCCAGCGCATCGCAGGCAATAGCCAAAGTAACAGCGCTGTCGATCCCGCCTGAAGATCCGAGGATGGCTTTGGTAAAACCCATCTTCCCAAAATAATCCCGGATACCCATTACCAGGGCATCATAAATGCGATCAATATTATGATCAAACAGCAACTCCGTTAATGGAGCCGCTTCCCGGGGCTGTATAGGCGGCAATTGGCTGTGTGTCAGCTCTTCCAGCGTAATGGCGCCCATAGCCTCCTCAAAGTAAGGTAACTGCTTTACGATATTACCCTTTCCATCATAGATGAGGGAACCGCCGTCAAACACAATTTCCGTTTGGGAACCTACGGTATTGCAGTATAGCAATGGTAATTTATACTTTAATACATTAGCCAGAATGATGGACTTTCTATCTTCATCATGCTCATAGTCAAAGGGAGAGGCAGACAGGTTAATCATCACATCCGGCTCCTGCGCAATCAGCTGATCCATCGGACAGATGCGATATAGCGGGTTATCACCCAGGTTCCAGATGTCTTCACAAATCGTTACTGCCAGCTTTTTACCTTTGAAAGGAATGATGTTCCACTCGTACGCAGGTTCAAAGTAGCGATATTCGTCAAATACATCGTAAGTAGGCAGCAGTGTTTTGTGCACTACCTGCTTTATTTCTCCTTCATATAAAAACCAGGCAGCATTAAACAGGTCCTTGCCCTCCCGCTGGGGGTTATGGGCAGGGGCGCCTACTAATACGGCGATATCTTTTGTATGTGCTTTAATCACATCAATGGCATGATGGCATTGTGCGATAAAATCTTCAAATTCCAGGAAATCGCGTGGAGGGTATCCACAAACAGATAATTCGGAAAACACCACCAGGTCAGCGCCCTGTGCTTTAGCAGCGTTAATCCCGTCAATGATTTTGGCCGTATTTTTCTCAAAATTGCCGATATGATAATTCTGTTGTGCCAGTATAATTTTCATAAATTTTTTTTTAGCAGAAAGCATAAAGCGAAAAGCAAAAAGCTATTGAAGCGAATATCTAATAGCTAACAGCTAATGGCTAACAGCTAGAAAAACACCCCTAATCTGAGTGCAAAGCTATTCATATTTACCCTTCCGTCGTTCCATTTTGCGTTGCGGGTTACATCTACAAATCCGTTCTGATACGTGATACCAGCCATGCCTTTCAGGTTATTGCCCAGTGGATATTCTACCCCTGCACCCAATAACATTCCTACATTGATCCGGTTCATTTCCGGTAATATATTTACGCGGTCGTAGGTGGAACCCATAGATACCACGTTAGCCCGGCCACTCACCGGAAAATCAAAGTAGGTACCAAATTCTCCCCAGAAGTCAACCCCTTCCTGTTCTGTATTGGATTTCAACTTCAGCGCCACCGGAATTTCAATGTAGGTGAGCTTCATATTATATTCAGCCGGATTGGCTTTATAATCATTGAGTCCTTTTCCCGCATCATACTTGAGTTTGCTGCCGGCCAGCAACACCTGGAAGCCCGACGACAGCGCATAGGTGCCTCTATCGTTCAGGTTTAAATCAGCCATCAGCCCGAAATTCAATCCTGCTTTGGCAGCACTGCGATTTACACCGGATTCCTGCGGTTTCAGAATAGACACCAGCGGACTTACCGTAAAGCCCAACTTTATTGTTTTGTTCCTGAAAGTCCGATAGCCTTCCTGTGCCATACCTGCCTTCGCTATGCCCATAATAGTCAGCAAAATGATGATCTTCTTCATAGTATGATGCTAGTTCGTAATTTTTTATAATACAAGGTAAATAATAATTTTACCTTAGATGAGTTTTAAGAGCGATGCAAAGTTACATTAATAAATATACCCTGCTGATAAGTTGCTTCGTGGCCCTGTTAGCCACTGCAGCCTGTAATTCCGGTAAAAAAGCACCGGATGTAAGTCATATACCCATGACCGTTAGTTGGTCGCGCTTCGACTCCGCCCTGTTTACCATTGATACCAACCAGATGCAGCCCGGACTGGCAAAGCTACATGCCGCTTATCCCGTGTTCCTGCCCCTGTATGTAACGGATATCATGAACCTGGGCGCCTATTCCGACAGCAGCGCAGCGGTACAACAGCAATTACATCTTTTCCTCACCACACCAGATTTTCGTCAGCTGGAAAAAGCAGTGGCCGCCAAATATGGTACCGGCGACAAGCTGAAAGCTGAGCTGGAACAGTGTTTCCGGTATACTAAATACTATATTCCTTCGTTTCGTACCCCTAAAGTGGTCACCTTCATTTCCGGAATAGCCAATTATGGTGCCATTACAGTAGATTCTATACTCGGTATCGGACTGGATATGTATATGGGAGAAGACTTTCCTCCTTATGCCATGATCCCTGACTATCCGGATTATATGATTCATCGGTTTACCCCACAATATGTAACCGTGAACTGTATGCAGGTGATTCAGCAACAAATGTATCCACCTGCCCGGAAAAACGGCAACCTCATTGAACAGATAATGGAAGCCGGTAAGCAACAGTATTTCCTGGATAAAGTATTACCGGAAACGCCGGATACTATCAAGCTGGGATATACGAAAAGTCAGCTGGACTGGTGCCGCGACAACGAGCAAATGATCTGGCAGTTTTTCATACAAAATAACCTGGTATACTCCACCGATTGGCAGCAGATCACTCATTTTACAGGTGACGGCCCGTCTACACAAGGAATGCCCGAAGGATCACCTGGTAAAATTGCCAATTTTGTGGGCTGGCAGATTGTGAAAAAATACATGGAAGATCACAAGGAAGTTACCTTGCAGCAATTGATGGAATCCAAAGATGTAATGGAATTGTTCAAAGCCTCAAAATACAGGCCCCGATAGATTTACAGGCTAAACGAAGACAGGAACTAGTTTAATTTGAATGGAACCACCATCTGGAACTCCGGAATTTTAACTTCCAGTATCTTCTTATCCAGTTGGTTTTCCATTTGATAAGTACCGTACATCTTACCGATCTCCGTGCGAAGATTCGATCCCGAGACGTATTGGTATGTTTCACCGGGGGCCAGCAATGGTTGTACACCTACCACACCTTCTCCCTCCACCTCGCGGTGTGTTCCGTTGGAATCGATAATATACCAATGCCGGCGGAGCAGTTTAATAGGGAAAGTGTTATTGTTTTCGATGGTAATACGGTAAGCAAACATGAATTCGCTTCCAATAGGATTAGAATAATCCGGCTGGTAGAATGTTTCCACGCTGATGGTGATGCCCTCTGTTACCTTCTTAACCATAAAATCAACCTTTAACGTAAAAATAAGAAAAATAAAACCAGTGGTTGGAAAAAATATACCGGAACCCCTACTTTAACGATTCTTTAAACTATTTCAATATCGTTGAGTATGTCGGGATCTCCTTCCGAAGCTCTTGCCGCCACTTCCAACTCGTTGTTATAATAGCCTTTACGCAGGTATTGTGCCAGATATTTCCATAAAAAACCATAAAAGCCCAACTGCTGGTACTGTTTCACATGGCAGGCTTCATGTCTCATCCAGGAAACATCTGATAAAAAGCGTTCCCGGGACGCTCCATACAAGTGGATGGTGCGTCCCAGGACCATGGCTACAGACTGCACCCGCATGGAGCGGGCCGCAATTTTGGCTAACCAGGAATTTTCATGTATGCGGCATCTTATTTTTTCCAATCTTTCTTCCCGAATAACGTAAATCTACGGGAAATATTGAATCCCCAGCGGAATTGTCCCTGCAGCCAGGAGGTAGTAGTAGCAGGAATAAACTGGTTTTCCAGGATAGCAGTGGAGTTGGTAAAGGTAATACTGAATACGTGGCCGCCGGTTTCTATTTCCAGGCCCAGCCCCAGCGGGTTATAGAACTTGGTACCCTGGGATTTAAAGTAGTCCTTGCTTTCAGATGTCCGGAACGGATAATAATATTCCGCCAGTAAACCCAGGCGCTTGCTGAGTTTCAGACGGCCGGCAGCCCCCAGCGCAAACATATTATTCATATCCAGGTAACTCACATGATTGCGATGTACATAAGTAGGCATCAGCGTAAGCGATAACCGGTCGGCAAACTTCCGGGATACCAGGGCCTGCGCCACGTACATCAACCGGTCTGACCCATCCGCGAAGTGCGCGGCAGACGTAATATCCGCATTAGATGGCATTCCGCTGATCACCGCATTACCAAATACCGCCAGCGATACCGGAATGTGATTATCCGTTGTTTGTTGCAAAAACCGGTACTTCACCAGTCCTTCATATAACTGCTGTAAGTCCCCGCTGCCCTTGCTTCTACTGATACCCACCATCAGGTTATCACTGATACCATATTCAAAAGCAATGCGGATATCCGTAGAATTATCGGTGCCGAAAAATGTTTTGGAGCCTCCAAATTCGCCACCAGCGTCGCCGAAGCGGTGTGCCACCCGGAAATCCAGCTCATGTTTGCGGAGCATTTCGGTAGATTGTCCCTGTACAATACGGGTAGATTTGTACGTGTCCCGCACTTTGGTATGGGTAACACCGGTAGAATCGAAGAGTTTGTCGAGGCTGCCTTGTGCGGATGCCTGCCAGCTGATCATGCAGCCTAACAATATGATGGAGACTATTTTCATAGAAAAAACTTATTTACTGTAAGGAGTGTAAATGGCATTCACCGTTACGGCTACTACTTCTGCCACATTTTGTATGACTAAAGACGGAATCTTAATACCGTGATCGGCTACACGTACATTGAAGTTAGAGATGACGGTAATGGTATTGCCTTTGGTAACCATTGAACCTTTGGCAGTATACGTTTTTTCCACCCCATGAATATTTAGTGTACCCGTTACCGTAACAGGGTAAGTGCCGTCCTTATTGAATTCCGTCGATTCGTTGATTTTTCCCTTAAATTCAGCAAAGGGATATTTATCACTTTCCAGGTAGTTTTCATTGAAGTGTTCCTGCATCAGCTTCTTTTTGAATTGAAAGCTGCTGATAGGCACCTTAAAGAAAATATCTTTAGTTTTTAGGTTGATGGCAGCCGCCCCTTTATCTGTCTTTGCTTCAATATCTTCCAGGGGGGAGGAGGAAAAAAAGGATAGCCGTGCATTTTTACAGGTATACACATCCTGTGCAGCGGTGGCAGATGCGCACAACCACGCACATATAAAAAGCAGCCAATGTTTCATGCGATTCTGTTTAAGGTTATTGATCCGGCAATCCGTGTGCAATCCAACAGGCGATGGAGTCCTTCATTCCCTGCGACAGTGCCGGGAACGCCTGCGACTGTGGCATATCTGCCTGTGGGCCTGTAACACGCAAGTCGAACATAGCACGGTGGGTGTTGATGTATCCTTTCAATTTGTCGGCAGTGGAAAAATCAGCCACGACCGGAGAATTTCCACCCGGATGACAATTGCGGCTGGTGCAATTAGCCTGTATCGCCCCCAGCACGTAGGTGGTGGTGATTTTGGCTACATCACAATTAATACCACCGCTTACTGGTGGTGGCGCCTGCTCATTTTTACAGGCGGCGAAAGCCATGCAGGTCAATAAGAAAAGAGAAATGCGTATCATAGGTTTTTCCATCATTTGATTGCTGAAGGTGATATACGGGATAGTATTAAAATTGGTTGCTTTATTTCGAAGATAAAATTCTGCTATATTACATGATTAACCACTTATTTTTGCACTAAATAAGATTAGACCGTGAATATTGAACAATTATATAGCATCTATGAGCAGCACCGCTCGGTACAAACGGATACCCGTAAACTGAAGGCCAATGATATTTTCTTTGCGCTAAAAGGAGGGAACTTCAATGGTAACGAATTTGCCGCCCAAGCCCTGGAAATGGGAGCTGCCTTCGCCGTAGTGGATGAAGCAGCTTATTTCACGGTACCAGAAAAAATGATGCTGGTAGAAGATGCCCTCACAGCCCTGCAACAGCTGGCCTTACGGCATCGTCAACAGTTAAATATTCCTTTCCTCGCCATTACCGGTACTAACGGTAAAACCACTACGAAAGAACTGGTCAATGCCGCCTTATCTGCCGGCAAGAAAACCTATGCTACCATTGGCAATCTCAATAATCATATTGGTGTACCCCTTACTATTTTAAGTATACAGCCGGATGTGGAAATTGCCGTCATAGAAATGGGCGCCAACCACCAATTGGAAATAGCCGCTTACTGTAAAATAGCATTGCCAACGCATGGTATTATTACCAACATCGGAAAAGCCCACCTGGAAGGCTTCGGCAGCGAAGAAGGGGTGAAGAAAGCCAAAGGAGAACTATACGACTTTTTACGTGCTAACAACGGTACCGTGTTCGTGTGTAACGACTACGGCTATCTGATAGAAATGGCCACCGGTATTCCACATATCATTACCTATGGCAGCAAGGAAGCCAACTTTACAGGTGAAGCCATCACCGATAGCGCTTTCCTGGCCGTAGAAGTAAGAGGCGATAGCCAGGTAGGATTTATACAAACCCAACTGGTAGGCGCTTATAACTTTCCTAACGTAATGGCAGCAGTAGCGGTAGCCACTCACTTTGGCGTACCTGAAAAAGATATTGCTCCTGCCATTGCCCATTACGCCCCCTCCAACAACCGTTCCCAGGTGATACAGCAGGGCAGTAACACCATCATTATGGACGCTTACAATGCTAACCCATCGAGCATGAAAGCCGCCATCGAGAATTTTGCCAGTATACAGGCGGATAAAAAAGTGTTGCTACTGGGCGCCATGATGGAATTAGGAGCAGACAGCGTAAAAGAGCATACTGATCTCGTTCACTTACTGGAACGCACACACTGGGATGCCGTGGTATTGGTAGGTGGAGATTTTAAGAAAGTAAATCACCCTTATATCTTCCTGGAAAATGCTACAGAAGCCGGAAAATGGTTACAGCAGCAACAATTCGAGCACACACACTTATTAATTAAAGGCTCCAGAAGCACGGGTATGGAAAAGGTATTGGCGTAAACATATCTAGCTCGTCATGCGGTACTAGAAACAAATAGTTCAAATAATTTGTTAACGATTTTATAATTGTATTAATTTTAATACTTGAATCTGTCCTTTGAACTTTGCACAAAATCTGAATCGCATGCACAAAAAAGTCTGGTGTTACCTCATTTGTATGCTTTGTTGCGTACTGGTATTACCTAATGCCCTGTTTGCCCAGGAAACTACCGCCGACATCGCCGGAACCATTGGCAGTAAAGAAGGCCCTGTACCCGGCGCCAGCATTGTGGCCACACATCTCCCTACTGGAACAAAGTACAACACTGTATCCCGTAAAGATGGTCGCTTCAACTTACCCAACCTTCGCGTTGGTGGTCCTTACACCCTGACCGTTTCTTACATCGGCTTTAAAGATGAAAAACGGGAAAACATTAGCCTGTCACTGGGGCAGGAATACAAAGCAGATGTAACGCTGCAACCCAGTACCAGCACCTTAACGGAAATAGTGGTTACTTCTGTTGCACAAAACAAAGTAATCAACAAAGCCCGCACTGGTAGCCAGGAAGTAATTACCCGCTCACAAATGGACAGACTGCCTACTATCAGTCGTTCTATGCAGGACTTTACCCGACTGACCCCTTCCGCCAATGGTCTTAATATTGGTGGCAGAAGCAACCAGTTAAACAACATCACCGTTGATGGCGCCAACTTCAACAACTCTTTTGGTTTGCAGGCTACACTTGGCTCCCAGACCTCTTCTCAGCCTATCAGTCTCGAAGCGCTGGAGCAAATCCAGGTGAACGTATCTCCTTATGACGTAAGACAAGGCGGCTTTTCCGGCGCCGGTATCAACAGCGTTACCAAGAGCGGTACCAACACCTTTAAAGGGTCTGCGTACACTTACATCCAAACACCTGGTTTGCAAGGCCGGAATGTTGGTACTGTAACTGTTCCTAAACCGAACTTCGATTACAACATGCGCGGCTTTTCTGTTGGTGGCGCTTTCATTCCCAACAAACTGTTCTTCTTCGTAAGTGCTGAACAGGAAAGAATTAAAGCCCCTGCTACCAGCCTTGTTGCCAACAAACCTGGTGGCGTACCTGGTGGTAACGTGTCTGGCGCAGTAGCTGATACCCTGGATGCCCTGAAGCAATTCCTGATCAACAAATTTGGATACAATCCAGGTGACTACCAGAACTATACTTATCGTACACAGAGCGATAAGATTACCTTCAAAGTAGACTGGAACGTAAACGATCGTAATACGTTTACCCTGAAATACAGTTACCTGAAATCACTTAGGGATATTGCCGCCAGCAACAGTGGTGCTCCTGGCCCTTCCAGTGTTGGCCGTCAGCCTAGTTCTACTGGTCTGCCTTTCAGCGGTAGTGGTTACACCATCCATAATGATTTCAACATCTTTATTGCGGAGTTAAATACCCGTATCAGTAACCGGGCTTCCAATAAATTCCAGGTGGGATTCTCTGCCATGCGTGATTACAGAGCAGCGCTTTCTCAGGGTAATTTCCCGCTGGTTGATATCATGAACGGACAAGGCGGCAGCTATACTGCCTTTGGTTATGAACCATTTACCTACAATAATAAGCTCAATACCAATGTATACCAGTTGTCCGATATCTATACCATGTATAAAGGCAAACATGAAATTACCATTGGTACTCAAAACTATTATAAAACATTCCTGAACGGTTTTGCACCTAACTACAATGGTAACTACCGTTTCAATACCCTGCAGGATTTCTATGCGAGCGTGAATAATAATAGCTCCACCGCTATCCGTTATGCTTTATCCTATGCTACCACTAAGGATAAGTCCTTCCCATATGCAAAAATAAATATGCTGGAACTGGGTGCGTTCATACAGGATAAATGGAGTGTGAGTAACTTCTTCACCCTTACTTATGGTGTTCGTATAGACTTACCAATTATAGGCAGCACATTTGATAAAAATGATTCACTGACTACTTTAGCCAACTTCAGAGATGGTGTAAGACTGGATGTGGGTCAGGCGCCTAAAACTACGCCGCTGATTTCACCAAGAATTGGTTTCAACTGGGATATCACGCATGATGGTAAAACACAGTTACGTGGTGGCGCCGGCTTATTTGCAGGTCCTCCTCCGGCAGTGTGGATCAGCAACCAGGCGGCTAACAACGGCGTACAGTTTGGATCATTCGTAGCAGCAAACAGTGATAATTCTCCTATCGCCAATTATCCTTTCAACCCTAATCCGGACACTTACCGCGATAACTCCGGACAGCTGTCTAAACAATATAATATAGCCGTTACCGATAGGAACTTTAAATATCCACAGGTAATGAAAGTAACCCTGGCTATTGATCGTCAATTGCCATGGGGTATCATTGGTACATTGGAAGCCAACTATTCCAAAGATATCAATGCCGTATACTTCCAGAACGTGAACCTGCCAACAACAGGATTCCAGCTGGACAGCACTCCTGATAACCGTACCCGTTACAGCAGCACTAAAATATATGGCGCTGGTACCAGCCTCGGTAACCCGAATATCAGCGATGCTATCCTGATGCGTAACACCAACAAAGGTTACTCTTATTTTGCCACTATACAGTTCCAGAGAAACGTGAATAACCTTTACCTGAGTGCAGCCTATACTTATAGCAAATCACGCAGCGTAAATGATGGTGGTACTATTGCACAGAGCAACTGGCGCGATCGTCCGGTACAGGGAGATCCTAACGCCAATGTATTGGGTTATTCCAACTACTACATGCCTCACCGTGTGGTAGCAGCTGCTTCTTACCGCTTTACCTGGGCTAAACATTTTGCTACTTCCGTGGGTATGATTTACGAAGCAGCACCTAGCGTAAACGGTTTGTACAGCACTACTTCCTATACTTATAGCGGAGATGTAAATAATGATGGTTCCGGCGGTAACAACGACCTGATCTACATTCCAAGAAATGCCAGTGAAATCAAACTGGTACCGGTAGGTTATGGTGATAAAACCTATAACCCTGCTACCAATGCAGATAAACGTACCGCTGCTATTATCTGGAACCAGGTAGATAATTACATCAAGCAAGATGCTTACCTGAACAGCCACCGTGGCGAATATGCAGAGCGTAATGCCGTAGTATTACCTTTCGCTAAAAGAATGGACGTGAATATTACACAGGATATTTTTGTGTATAGCGGTAAAGAAAGAAACAAACATACGATCCGTATCAGCTTCGACATTATCAACTTCGGTAACTTCCTGAACAAGAACTGGGGTATTTCCAAAATGCCTAATTCACCTTCTTTCCTGAAGTACGAGGGACAGTTTAAAGATCCAAGTGGTGCTACAACACATGCTGCTGCGTTCTCTTTCCCTTACCTGGATGCTAATAACCAAATTCCGGTTACCAATACCTGGAAAGATAATACCAACGTTATTTCCCGTTGGCAAGGTCAGATCGGTATTAAGTACCTGTTCAACTAATAAAACGAACATATCATAAAAAAGAAAAGTCCGGATAAATGATCCGGACTTTTCTTTTTTAACAAACATGACATCATTTTCTATAATGAAAAAAAACATTCACGTGATATCTTCCACAATAAGCAAATAAGATCAACCCAGCACAACTCCCCGAAATAAAAATATACTTATCACAATTTGTTCGGTACCCTAAGCGTTAATAGCGGTAGCAAATAAGTATAGCATCTGTACTATCCCTCCCTGAAATTATTTTTCTGATTCATCTTGTGCAGCGCTAGCTTTAAAAAAAAGACCTGCAAGCTAAAAAACCCGCAGGTGTTCATAACCTATGCCAACTTTAGAGTAATCGTTAAAACTTAAACCGTTAAAATCTATAAAGCTTAAGTCTTGTAATATTTTGAGTATTGTTCTTTTTTGTATTTGAGTGTTTGTAGATATAACGTTATGGAAAATCTATTTGTTCAGTTTTTTTATAAAATTATTTTGGTTTTAACTTTTTGTGCCCTTTTGGGGGGTGTTTCATAATTACTTACGAATACATAATTCCTTTGGATTGCTAAAATGGAAAAAAAATAAAAAAATTTATTATTATTTAATTTCAATATATATAAGTAAATGTTTACTTGATCTCCTGGCAAATTTCTATCAAAACTCCGTTACTGTGCTTAGGATGAAGGAAACAGATCAGTTTATTATCCGCTCCCTTTTTCGGTGTTTCCTGTAATAAAACAAACCCTTCTTCCTGTAATCTTTTCATTTCTGCATAGATATCTGCTACCTCGAAAGCGATGTGATGCATTCCTTCTCCTTTTTTCTCCAGGAATTTGGCAATAGCACTACCCGGACCAGTAGCTTCCAACAGCTCTATTTTACTTTCTCCCTGTTGAAAAAAAGCCGTAATCACTTGTTCACTGCTGACTTCCTCCTGTTTGTAACAGTTGGTGTTTAAAAGCTTTTCAAATAATGGAATGGAATCCGTCAATGAATTTACCGCAATACCAATATGTTCTATCCTAAGCATGTTTATGATTTTATCAATGTACCCGAAATGCAGTATCCGCAAGACATTTTCGGGGAATGCCTCACCCGGTAAAAATAGAACTTATGTTGTAAATTTGTTAAGTCAGCTATTAGATACCTTGAAACAAAGACACATATGCTACAATTACCTGTTTACCTTGACAATAACGCTACCACGCCCTGCGACCCAAGCGTAGTTGCCGCCATGTTACCTTATTTCACAGAGGTATATGGCAATGCTGCCAGTCGCAGCCATCCATTCGGGTGGGCAGCTCAGGAAGCAGTAGATTATGCCAGGGAACAGGTAGCCAAACTGATTGGCGCCGATACCAAAGAAATTATATTTACCTCCGGCGCAACTGAAGCGGTAAACCTGGCCATTAAAGGCGTATATGAGATGTATGCGACCAAAGGCCGTCATATTATTACCGCGGCCACCGAACATAAAGCTGTACTGGATACCTGCAAACACCTCGAAAAACAAGGCGCTCAAATTACCGTACTGCCGGTAAACAACGAAGGACTGATTGACGTCGCGGCGCTGGAAGCAGCCATTACGCCGCAAACCATCCTGATCAGCATTATGTACGCCAACAACGAAACTGGTACCATACAGCCTGTACAAGCCATCAGCGCCATTGCCAGGAAGCACGGCGTATTGTTTATGTCTGACGCCACACAAGCCGTGGGAAAAATTCCGGTGAACGTAAACACCGACGGTATAGACTTGCTGGCCCTAAGCGCGCATAAATTATACGGTCCCAAAGGAGTAGGCGCCCTATATGTACGCAGACGCTCGCCCCGGGTAATGCTCACCGCCCAGATAGACGGGGGCGGCCACGAACGCGCCATGCGCTCCGGTACCCTGAATGTACCCGGCATAGTAGGCCTGGGCAAAGCCTGCGAACTTTGTGAAACAGCAATGGCGGCCGATAGCGCCAGGATCAGCGTGCTGAGAGATCGACTGGAAAACGCGCTACTACAGCTGGAACAATCATATGTGAATGGGTCCCGCATCCATCGCCTGCCACATACCACCAACCTCTCTTTTAAATATATAGAGGGAGAAGCCCTGATGATGAGCTTCAATAAAAAGATCGCCCTCTCTACCGGTTCCGCCTGTACGTCGGCCTCCCTGGAACCCAGCTACGTGCTGAAAGCACTGGGAATGAGCGACGACCTGGCGCGTGCGTCCCTTCGGTTTGGGCTGGGACGTTTTACCACGGAAGAACAAATTGATTTTACCATCCGTACCATTACAGATGCGGTAAATAAGACGAGAAGTGAAAGCCCAATATGGGAAATGTATAAAGATGGAGTAGACCTGGATACAATAGCCTAAAAGGTAATAGCGTTTAGCTATATTTGTATCTTTACTAATATCCTAATCCTTACAAACTGTTCATGCTAGCCATCTTTAAGAAAGAGATAAACCAGTTCTTCAGCAGTGTTACKGGCTATGTGGCCATTATCCTGTTTTTGCTGGCAAACGGATTACTACTCTTCGTTTTTCCGGAAACCAGTTTGCTCGATACGGGTTATGCGAACCTGGACCCGCTGTTCAACCTGGCCCCCTTCATTTACCTGTTGCTGATACCGGCTATTACCATGCGCTGCTTTGCAGACGAGTTTAAAAGCGGCACCATGGAATTGCTCAGCACCAAACCCGTTACCGGCTGGCAAATAGTGATGGGTAAGTTCTGGGGGAGTATGGTCATTGTACTCATTTCGTTATTACCCACCATCGTATATTATTTTGCCATTCAACAGTTAAGTGTAGATACCCAACAACCAGACACCGGCGGCATTATTGGCTCTTATATAGGCTTACTGCTGTTGGGCGCCTCTTTTACGGCTACTGGCATCTGGTCATCTTCCTTAACCAACAATGCCATGATTGCCTTTCTCATTGCCATTTTTACCTGTTTCATACTGTATAACGGTTTTGACGCTATCAGCAAAGTGCCGGCCTTCACCGGCGGCGCCGATTATTACCTGCAGATGGCGGGCATCAAATTTCACTACGCATCTGTAAGTCGTGGTGTGATTGATAGCCGGGATATCGTTTACTTCATCAGCATCATCGGTCTGATGCTCTATCTTACTAAATTATCCCTCCAAAGAAAACTCTGGCAAAACGGGTAAAAGATTTCCCTTACTAAATGTTATGGCTACACGAAAAAAATACATACAACGTGCAATAGCAATCGTACTGCTACTCACGGGCATCAATATAGCAGCCGCTTACTTTCATGGCAGATGGGATCTGACAAAAGAAAAAAGATATACACTCACCAGCCACACGCGCCAAATGCTGCGTCAGCTGGATAGTCCGGTAGATATTGAAGTATTCCTGAAAGGCGATTATCCCGCCAGCTTCCGTCAGTTGGCACAAGCCACCTCCGAATTACTGGAAGAATTCCGGGAATATGGCAAACAAAATATCCGGTTTACATTTATCAATCCCGGACAGGGCATGAGTGATACCGCCCGCATGAAATTCCTTGGAGAGCTGACCGCCCAGGGTATTATGCCCTTTAACATGCAGGTGCAGCAGGAATCCAACGACGGCTTCGCGCAAAAACTCATCTTTCCCGGTGCACTGGTGCATTACAAAGGGAAATCCGTGGGGGTAAACCTGTTGAAAAATCAGGGTGGACAAGATCCCATGCAGACGATGAATAACTCTGAAGCCCTGCTGGAATACCAGTTTGCCAACGCCATCAACAAACTGCAACAAAAAGAAAAACCACTCATTGGTTATATGCTGGGCCATGGAGAATCCTTAGGCGCTGAGGTATATGACGCCCTGAGCACCCTCCAAAGCAATTACGCCCTGGATACACTTACGTTACAGTCGGCCTCCTTTATTTCGCCCGAGTTCAACGTAATCCTCTTTGCCAAGCCTGCCGGCGCTTTCAGCGATGCAGACAAGCTGAAAATTGATCAATACGTGATGAACGGTGGTAAAGTGTTGTGGTTTATTGATGAATCCAGCGCTTCCATGGACAGCCTCCATCAACAAAATGCTTTTGTGGCGGTAGACCGTGGACTCAACCTGGAAGACCTCCTGTTCCGTTATGGCGTGCGCATTAACCAGGACCTGGTGATGGACCTACAAAGTGATGTAGTGCCGCTGGTAGTAGGCAACGTAGGCAACCGGCCACAAATACAGCCGGTACCTTTTCCTTACTTTCCTATGCTCATGCCTACCAAAGCACATCCTATTGTAAAAAATCTGGATATGCTGCTGAGCCGGTTCGTTAGTTCTATGGATACCATAAAAAATGACGCCATCCGTAAAACGGTGCTGCTGACCACTTCCCGCACCAGTCGCACCATGCGCCTGCCTACCGAAGTGAGCTGGGACGTAGTAAAAACACAACCCAATCCGCGCGAATACCGGCAACAGTACCTCCCGGCGGCTGTTTTACTGGAAGGACACTTTACCTCATTATTTCATAACCGTCAGGACCCATTAGTGGTAGAAGCGCTGCAACGCGCTTCCGGCAAGCCTTTCCGGGACGCAACGGATACCATCAACAAAATGATTGTAGTGAGTGATGGCGACCTGATTGCCAACGCAGTATCCCGTAAAGAAGGCCCACTACAAATGGGGATCAACGAATTTAATCCGGGCTTTGCCTTTGCCAATAAAGAATTTTTCCTGAACTGTCTGGAATACCTCAGTGGTAACAGCGGTATCATGGAAGCGCGCAACAAAGAATTGACGCTGCGCTTGCTTGATAATGGAAAAATAAAGCAGGAAAAAACCAAGTGGCAGGTGATCTGTTTCCTTGTGCCTATTGGGCTGATCCTGTTATTCGCCGTGATTTTCCAATTTATTCGCCAACGGAAATTTGCCGATTAAACTGTTGACAATCTGCTTTCCCAAATACAGCGAAGATTAATATAATATGATCTCCGCTGCATTTTGCTACTGGCTAAAAGCTAAATGCTAATAGCTGTTTCACTATCTTTGCTCCTTCATAAAAAAAATCAACTACATGACCTCCATACAATGGACCTATCTCATATTCTTTATTGTGGTAGTCATTGCATTAATTTTTGACCTGGGTTTATTCAGCAAAAAAAACGAGAAAACAACAATGAAAACTGCCCTATGGCAGAGCATTTTCTGGGTAGGCCTTTCTGTTTTATTTTTTGGATTCATGTGGATAGTAGATGGTTCTGACAAGGCCGTCAGTTTTATGAGTGCTTATCTGATGGAGAAGTCGTTATCCATGGATAATATTTTTGTATTCATCCTCATATTTGGTTTTTTTAAGATAAAAGAAGAAAATTATGCCAGGGTATTACTGATTGGTATTGTGCTGGCTATTATTTTCAGGGCTATCTTTATCAGTGTCGGCGTGGTGTTGATACAGCGGTTTGAGTGGATACTGTATATTTTTGGCGCGTTTCTGCTATATACAGGCTACAAAATGTTTACCGCCAACGCTGAGGATGAATTTAAGCCGGAAGAAAATTTTGCTTACCGGTTTATGAATAAATATATGCGGGTAACAACAGAAGAGCCAAAAGGGCGTTTTGTTATTCGTAAACATAATAAGGCGTATCTCACCACCTTATCACTAGTGGTAGTAATGCTGGCGGTCACTGATATTATATTTGCACTGGATTCCATTCCCGCTGTATTTGCCATATCGAAAGAACCAGTAGTGGTGTATACATCCAATATATTCGCGGTATTAGGACTCAGGTCCTTATTCTTTTTACTGAGGGGAGCGGTAGATAAATTTGATTATTTGCCCCAGGGTATTGCTATTGTGCTTATTTTCATAGGACTGAAAATGCTCATAGAATCTTTTGTTCACATACCCTTATTGGCAAAGTATTATATTCACGTGCCAGTATATGTATCGTTGATAGTGATTATACTATGCCTCGGAGGTTCCATCCTCTATTCCCTCTATCATCAGAAGAAAGAATTGCCGGAAGCAGAAGAGAAGTAAAAAGCAGCTGTAGATAATGTTTTTGCGGCCGCTAAGTGATTATTCAAACCTGATAAACGTGTATAACGCAGCAAGCATCAACAAGACTTTGAAAGGGGAATTGTTGCAAGAGACTGGATTTTCTGAAATTGACCATCTTTTATTGGATAGCAGGAAGCTAAGCTTCCCGGAATCATCGCTGTTCATTTCTTTGGTTAGCCCAAGGCGCAATGCGCACCAATACATTGAAGAACTGTACCGCAAGGGAGTCAGCAATTTTGTGATCAGTGAACCTGTGCCATTGGAAAAATATCCCAAGGCAAATTTCATTTTAGTAAAAGATACCCTGCAGGCGTTGCATACGCTGGTGGCCTTTCATCGCCACCATTTTAATATTCCTGTGATTGGCATTACCGGCAGCAATGGAAAAACCATTGTGAAAGAATGGCTGTATCAATTACTGGAAAAAGATTATAACATAGTACGCAGTCCTAAAAGTTATAATTCCCAGATAGGCGTACCCTTGTCGGTATGGCAAATGAAGCCGGAACACCAACTTGCCATTTTTGAAGCAGGTATTTCACAACCTGGTGAAATGGTGAACCTGGAAAAGATTATCCGTCCTACCATTGGCATTTTCACCAACATCGGAGAAGCCCATAGTGAAGGATTTTTGAATATCCGGCAGAAGATCAATGAGAAGCTGGTGTTGTTTGCCAAAAGTGATATCCTCATTTACTGCAAAGACTACCTGGCCCTCAATGAGTGTGTGCTGGCCTTTCACAACCAGGTAGGTAAAAAAGAAAATCAGGAAGGCGGCGGGCCAGAATTGTTTTCCTGGTCCCGGAAAACAGATGCTGATCTGCGGGTGATCAGTATAGATAAAAATGATAACCACACGCGCATAGACGCCTTGTATAAGCAAGAGCCGCTTCATTTCACCATTCCTTTTGTAGATGAAGGCTCTATCGAAAATGCCATTCACTGCGCTGCCCTCATGCTATACCTGGGTAAGGATGAAGCCGTGATTCAACAACGGATGGATCAACTGAGCAATATTGCCATGCGCCTGGAACTGAAGCAGGGTATCAATAACAGCTCTGTTATTAACGATGCGTACAACCTGGACCTGGGCTCTTTAACCATTGCCCTGGACTTCTTACAGCAACAGCAGCAGCACGCTACCCGCACCGTGATCCTCAGTGATATCCTGCAAAGTGGTAAAAGTGATGCTACCCTGTATGAAGAAGTAGCCGACCTGTTACAGAAGAAAGGCATTAATAAATTAATTGCCATCGGGAAAAACATTGGCCGGGAAAAGAAAAGCTTTCAACAGGTAGAAGGGCTGAAAACACAGTTCTTTACTACTACTGATGAATACATACAACAATTCAACGCAGACGATTTCCAGAATGAAACCATACTGGTAAAGGGTTCCCGCATATTTCAGTTTGAGCGTATCGGCAAATTACTGGAACAGAAAGCGCACCAAACCATCCTGGAAATTAACCTGAGTGCTATTTCACATAACGTGAAGCTGTATCAGTCGCTCCTGAAGCCTGATACCAAATTAATGGCCATGGTGAAAGCATTTTCCTATGGAAGCGGTAGTTTCGAAATAGCCAACCTGTTGCAGTTTCACGGAGTAGACTACCTCGCGGTAGCCTATGCCGATGAAGGCGTGGAGTTAAGAAGGGCCGGTATTACCATGCCTATTATGGTGATGAATCCGGAGCCTGCCAGCTTTGACGCCATTTTGCACTGGAACCTGGAGCCGGAAATTTATTCCATGCAGATATTATTGCAGTTTATGGAAGAAATCACTGCAGCGGGTAAAACAGATTTCCCTATTCACATCAAGCTGGATACGGGTATGCACCGGCTGGGCTTTGTGAAAAGTGAAATTGCGGAACTGGCGCAGTTGCTGACTGCCAGCCCGCTGATGAAAGTACAATCTATTTTCAGCCACCTGGCTGCCAGTGAAGACCCGGCAAAAGATGCCTTTACGCAGCAGCAGGGACGCTTATTTTACGATATGAGTCATGAGCTGCAGAAAGCACTGGGCTACGCGGTAATCCGTCATATTGCCAATAGTGCGGCCATTACACGCCATCCGGATTTACAGCTGGATATGGTGCGGCTGGGTATCGGTATGTATGGCATCGACAGCAGCAATGGTACACAAGACCAACTCCGCAACGTGAGTACCCTGAAAACCACCGTGGCACAGCTGAAGCACCTGGATACCGGCGACTCCGTAGGCTATGGCGCCAAATGGGTAGCCAATGGCCCCTCAGTTACTGCCACCGTACGTATTGGCTATGCGGATGGCTATCCCAGGAGATTGGGGATGGGCGTAGGTAAAATGCTGGTTCGTGGCAAATTAGCCCCTGTAGCGGGCGTTGTGGCCATGGATATGCTCATGCTGGACGTATCMCATATTCCGGACGTGGAAGAAGGAGATGAGGTGATTGTTTTTGGCCAGGACTTGTCTGTACAGGACCTTTCAGCCTGGGCCGACACCATTCCATATGAAATATTAACAGGAATTTCACAGCGGGTAAAAAGGGTATATTTCCAGGAATAATGATATTGCAGGCTTCGACTTTGAAATAAACTATTATTTTTGATAAAATTTTAATATCAGTTGAAATATCGTCACGTAGTATTTATCGTTATCCTGATTCTGATCATTGATCAGACCCTGAAGTTTTGGATCAAAACGCATATGTTTATGCAACAGGAGTTTGTGATCTTCCCTAACTGGTTCCGTATCCACTTTATTGAGAATGAAGGAATGGCCTACGGGCTTAAGTTTGGAGGCGACTTTGGTAAAATTTTGCTTACCATGTTCCGCCTGGTGGCGGTAGTAGTAGGCTTTGTGTACATGAAGAAGCTGATCAAAGAAAAGTACAGTACCGGTTTGCTGATTTGTGGTTCATTGATCCTGGCTGGTGCTGCCGGCAACCTGATAGACAGTATGTTTTATGGCCTGATCTTCAATGATAGCGTAGGTTATGACGTAGCGAAGTTCCTCCCTGCAGGCGGCGGCTATGGCAGCTTCTTACACGGCAGGGTAGTAGATATGCTGTATTTCCCTATCTATGAAGGCTACCTGCCAAGCTGGGTACCGTTCAAAGGAGGCGATTACTTTGTGTTTTTCCGCCCGGTATTCAACGTAGCTGATGCGGCTATTTCAACAGGTGTAGTAGCTATTCTGCTGTTCCAGAAACGTTTTTTCGGCAAGCATATGCAGCCTAAAGAAATAGAACAGCCCGTAGCAAAAGACCATGTAGCGTAATTATTTTTTAAAATATTTATAGGGAGAAGCGTTCGCCAGTGGCGAGCGCTTTCTTTTTTAGGTATGCGGGTGGGAGTCCCCGATATCTGCCCGAAGCACCGGGTGAACGCGGCGGAACATATCTCCCGAAAAAAACTAAAAAAGATAACCACCACCTATTACCTCATTCCCAATGACTTAAAGCCCCAGCTGCGGCTTGTTTACCGGTTACATGACTGCAATTTTCGAACAAATACGCCCATTTGCTTTGAAATAAAAAATATCCGGACTACATTTGTCTACTAATTCTATAGACTATATGATAATAACATTTACCAAACAGCCTATTTATAACCGATGTTGAGGCACGACAACGGTTTTCACATCCCCTTACAATTTTATCTTTCCAGAATCTTATAATGTTAACAACACTATGCAAAAGTTCTTACCTATACTGGCCAAATACCTCTTTGCCATTTTGGTATTCAGTCCGGTACTAGTACAGGCCCAACTCAATGGCTCCTACGTCATTCAGGGAACCATTACAGATGACCATGGGACCGCACTTCCCGGCGCTTCCGTACAAATTAAAGGCACTTCCTTTGGCTCGCAAACAGATGCACAAGGCCATTTCGAAGTGACTACCAACGCTAAATTCCCCCTGAAACTGGTATTCCGGCTGATCGGCTATCAGCCACAGGAATTTGAAGTAAAAAGCACCACCAGCAAACTGGCCATACAGTTATTCACCCAATCATTACTCGTAAATGAAGTAGTGGTATCCGCTTCCCGGCAGCAGGAAAAAATACTCCGCTCCCCGGTAGCCATCGAAAAACTGGATATCCGCGCCCTGAAAGAAACCCCGTCCTCTACTTTCTATGATGCATTGGGTAACCTCAAAGGCGTACAAATGACCACTGCTGGTCTTACCTTCAAAGTATTCAATACCCGCGGCTTCAACGTTCCCAACAACTTCCGCTTTATGCAGCTGGTAGATGGTGTGGATAACCAGGCCGCTACCTTAGGCGTACCTTTGGGTAACGCTATCGGCCCTACGGAGTTGGACATCTCCACCGTAGAAGTAACGCCAGGCGCCTCTTCTGCACTGTATGGTATGAATGCGATTAATGGTATGTCAAACCTCATCACTAAAAATCCTTTCCAGTATCAGGGTGTAAGTGTATACCAAAAAGTAGCCGTCAACCATGTTGGCGACGACGGCGGCGCCAAATTACTCACGGAAACGGCTGTACGCTACGCACAAGCTTATTCGCCCTGGTTTGCGTGGAAAATTAACCTTAGCTACATGCAGGGTACCGACTGGTACGCCGATAACCACACCGACTTTTCCCCACAAACCAAATCCAACCCTGACTTTCCACAGCTAAGCGGCCCTAACAACATCGCCAACGACGCCTGGAATAAATATGGGGATAACTCCAATTTACAGGTAATTGATAAAGATGGTCGCGCTTATACCGTACACCGCACCGGCTACTGGGAAAAAGACCTCGTAGGTGATTATACCGTAAAAAATAAAAAAGCCGACATCTCCCTCAACTTCCGCATGCCCCGTAAACTGGAGCTTTCCGCTTCTTACCGCTATGGTGAAATGGATGGATTCTTTCAACGTGGTAACCGTATTGGCTTACGCGGTGTGACTGTACAAAACGCCAAACTGGAACTAACACATCCGGATTTCACCGTGAGATCTTATATCTCCATCGAAAACACCGGTAACTCATACAACATGAACCCGCTGGCAGATAACCTGGAAAAATCTTTTAAGCCAGATAAAAAATGGCTCTCTGATTATACCGCTGGTCTGAATAACGCCCTCACCGCAGGTTCTGATCTGGTAGCCGCACATCAGGCCGCCCGCTCCTTTGCTGACGCCGGCAGATGGACACCCGGCACTCCTGCATTTGACGCACAGGTAGCTAAAATTAAAAGTATCAACGACTGGGACATTTACCCTACTTCCAAGAACCCCGAAAACACCAGTGGTGGCGCCGCGCTCCTGCAAAAAAGCCGCTTCTATCATACAGAAGGCACCTGGAACCTGCGTAAATACATCCACTTCGCCGATGTATTGGTAGGCGCCGACTATCGCACCTACGAAATTATTCCCGACGGCAACAACTTCGTAGACTTCTCCCGCCCTGCAGATAAACGGAACACACCAGGTGGAAAACACATCTGGTACGGCAAATACGGCGGCTTCGCACAAATCAGTAAAACATTCTTCAACGATGCGTTGAAACTCACCGGCTCCCTGCGCTACGATAAAAACGAGCAATTCGATGGTAAAGTAAACCCACGTATTGCCGCCGTATACAGCATCAAAGACAAACATAACTTCCGTATCTCCTGGCAGAATGGGTTCCGTTTCCCGTCCCTGTTTGAAGCTTACTCCTTCGTAAACAACGGCCAGGTAAGACGTGTAGGCGGTTTGGCGTTCATTGAACAAGGGTTGGGCTACTTTAAAAACTCCTTCCTCACCAGCACCGTAGATGCGTTCGGGGTAGCGGTGAATAAAACCATCAACGCAGAACATATCTCCAAAGATGCTGCCGCCGCTAAAAACGCAGGTATCCTGAAAGTGGCTAACCTGGACCCTATTGTTCCGGAACAAATCACTTCCTTTGAAGCCGGCTATAAAGCAGTGTTACTCGAAAATAAACTGTTCATCGACCTGGATGCATATTATAGCTCTTACAAACATTTCATCGGACAGATAGAAGCTGTAGTGCCTAAAACCGGTAATGTCAACAGCCCCGATCAAACCGTGTTAAATCAGATGCTGGATAAAGCACAGCAAGACCGCTACCGTGTATGGACCAACAGTAAATCTACTGTTAACAACTACGGTTTAGCACTGGCTGTTACTTATGATATCTACAAAGGATACACGGTGAGTGGTAATGCTAACTATAACAAACTGGCGCAGGATAAAACCAAAGATGATGCGTTGATTCCCGGATTTAACACGCCGGATTGGTTCACCAACGTGAGCGTGGGTAACCGCAATGTTTACAAAAATGTAGGCTTCAACGTAGTATGGCACTGGCAGAATACTTTCTACTGGCAGAACCTTTTCGGTAACGGCGATGTGCCTTCTTACAATACGGTGGATGCGCAAATCACCTATCGGGTGCCTAAAATCAATACTTCCTTTAAACTGGGTGCTTCCAATGTGCTGAACAGTAAATACTTCCAGTACGTAGGTGGTCCTACTATCGGCGGATTGTACTACTTAGCTGTAACATATGATAATGTGTTCAAGAAGATCAAATAGCTTGTTTCAATCATAAAAAAAGGAACGGAGAACATGTCATGTTCTCCGTTCCTTTTTTATAAAAAGCGAATCGCTTATTTTATTTCTCCTACCATGTGTGCAGGTACTACCCATTCATCAAATTCAGCAGGGGTTACATAACCCAGTTTCACTGCCATTTCTTTGAGGGTGGTGCCTTCTTTATGGGCTTTCTGTGCAATTTCAGCCGCTTTGTAATACCCAATTTTGGTATTCAGCGCGGTTACCAGCATCAGGGAATTTTCTACGTGTTTTTGGATATTGGCTTCGATTGGCTCAATACCTTCTGCACATTTATCATTGAAGCTTACGCAGCCATCACCAATCAGGCGGGCAGAGTGCAGGAAGTTGAAGATCATCACTGGTTTGAACACGTTCAGTTCAAAGTGACCGTTAGCGCCGCCAATGCTGATGGCTACATCGTTACCCATTACCTGTGCAGCAATCATAGTGAGTGCTTCACACTGTGTTGGGTTTACTTTACCTGGCATGATAGAAGATCCCGGCTCATTGTCAGGGATATGAATTTCGCCAATACCTGCGCGTGGGCCGGAGCTTAACATGCGGATATCGTTGGCTATCTTCATTAAACTTACTGCTACTGTTTTCAGTGCACCATGCGCTTCTACGATAGCATCATGTGCTGCCAGTGCTTCAAATTTATTTTCTGCTGTAACAAAAGGAATACCGGTTAACTGCGCGATATTTTTAGCTACGTTTTCAGAATATCCTTTAGGTGTGTTGATACCAGTACCTACGGCAGTACCACCCAATGCAAGTTCGCTCAGATGCGGCAGGGAGTTGTTGATGGCTTTCAGGCCATGGGTCAGCTGTGCTACATAGCCACTGATTTCCTGACCGAGGGTGAGCGGGGTAGCATCCATGAAGTGGGTACGACCAATTTTCACCACGTGTTTAAAAGCTTCTGCTTTTTTAGCGAGGGTATCGCGGAGCTTTTGAATACCGGGAATAGTTACTTCCAGCAGCATTTTATAAGCAGCGATGTGCATCGCAGTAGGGAAGGTATCGTTAGAGGATTGTGATTTGTTCACATCATCATTAGGGTGAACGAATTTATCCTTGTCGGTGAGCTGACCGCCGTGTAATACGTGTGYGCGGTAAGCCACTACTTCGTTTACGTTCATGTTGGACTGCGTACCGGAACCGGTTTGCCAAACTACCAGTGGAAACTGGTCATCCAGTTTACCTTCCAGGATTTCATCGCATACCTGACCAATCAGATCACTTTTTTCTTTCGGCAGCACGCCTGCTTCCACGTTGGTGATAGCGGCGGCTTTCTTCAGATAAGCAAATGCCTTAATAATTTCTTTCGGCATTTTGTTGATATCCTGCGCAATCTTGAAATTTTCAATGGAGCGCTGTGTTTGAGCGCCATAATAGGCATTTACAGGCACTTTCACCTCGCCCATCGTGTCTTTCTCTATTCTGAATTCCATGACTTAAACTTTTAAGGGTACAAAAGTACGGCATTACGGATAGGGCAGCAAGCTATTCTCCCTTAAAATTCGGTTGTCTTTTCTGTATGAAGGCAGCTGCGCCTTCTTCGAGGTCTTTGGTGGCAAAGCAAGCGCCGAATTCTTTGAGTTCCAGCTCAAAGCCATCCTGGTCTTTATCCAATGCAGCATTGGCGCATTTAATTACGCGGGCAATGGCCAGAGGGGCTTTTGTTTGTATTTTTCGTAAGATGGATACCGCTTTGGGGAGCAATTCTTCAAGTTTTACCACATGGTTCACGAGACCCCAGGCCTGTGCTTCCGCAGCGGTAATCATGTCGCCGGTCATCATCAGCTCCATGGCTTTGCCTTTGCCTATCAGCTGGGTAAGGCGCTGGGTGCCGCCATATCCGGGAATGAGGCCCAGGTTTACTTCCGGCTGACCGAATTTGGCGTTTTCGCTGGCAATGCGGAAATGACAGGCCATAGCCAGTTCACAACCACCGCCGAGGGCGAAACCGTTTACTGCTGCAATAATGGGCTTAGGGCAGCTTTCTATGCGTTTAAAAATAACATGTCCTTTTTTAGCCAGTTCTTCGCCTTGCTTATCTGATAAGGTAAGGAACTCACTGATATCTGCACCTGCCACAAAAGCCTTTTCACCGGAGCCGGTAATCAGGGCGCCTTTAATTTCCCGGTTGCCATAAATCTCATCTACCACCAGTGCCAGTTCCGCCAGCACCTGCTGGTTGAGCGCATTCATTTTTTCCGGGCGGTTGATCGTGATCGTCAGAATATTATTATCCAGTTGTGTGCTTAACGTCTGATACATGAGCTGTATTTTTAGTTTATCAATATTAAGCAATATTCAATAACCTAACGAATCAGGCCGGCAATAGCAGTCCATTCCAGCATTTGCACAAAAAAGCCGGTACTCCGCAATATGGAGTACCGGCAGGATTATACTAAAGCTGTGCTATGCTAATAATTTACTTCAAACTCTGTCTTCCCGCTCTTCATCTTCATATAGTGTCTTTTCTTCTTTACTTTAAAATAATTGATACCGTTGAAATTGTAGCTCAGCGTAACAAACATCAGGTTAGCTTCCAGATTTTTGTAGGGATACACCGTATTTCCTTTAACGGTAGTTTTAAAGTCCTGGTTAAAGAAGTTCTGCGGGTAATACTGCACCTTTAGTCCAAATCCGGGATGGACGCGGAATCCGGCAAACAGGGAGGGCATTAACAACGGCGTACGATCGCTGAACCATTCGTTGAATTTGTGCTCTTTTTTTCCGTTTATGAACTGTTTTTCCTTATAGTTGATGGCCAGGTCTATTTCGCCGCCGGCAAAGAAGAAGAAGCTACCGCCCGATAAATCGCCGATTTTGAAGCCCAGCGGTATACCGATGGTATACACCCGTTGCTTCACTTTCAACGAATCATATGGTTTGGAAATCAACCCAATATTCTTGAGATTCAGGCCCGTAAAGAAGCCCAGGTGCCGGCTGACATCTTTATTGAAGTTAGTACCAATGTTGAAAAACAGGGTAAAGCGCGGGATATTCCGCAGATGTTCCCCGTTATCCTTCATGTTGGCAAAAGATAATAACGCGCCCTCACCGCCACGGGTTACGTATATCCCTTGCCGGTGTTTGGGGTATTTGCCAAAAATAATGGAGAAGGAAGTAGTTCTCTCCGTGGAATGGTTTACCGTAGTATCAGTGGCAGCGGTGCTGGCCGAATCTTTCTTATCCTGTGCAAAAGCAAAAACACGACAACTCATCAGCAGCAGTACCAGGAATAGCGGGCGTAACGTACATTTCATAATAACGGGTGTTGTGGTTTTTTAGACTTGGTGGACTATTTCACCTAAAGACGACCCGGTTAAAGAAATGTTACGACGATTTCAGAAAAATTTTAAAAATTTCTGTGAGAGGCCACCCAGTGTGTGATATATTCGGAAATATCTTTGGTATTGGTACCGGGAGGGAACAATTTACCTACCCCCATTTCCTGGAGGGCTTCCATATCGGCATCTGGGATAATACCGCCGCCGGTTAGCAGCACGTCATTCATTCCTTTTTCCTTCATCTGGGCAATTATTTTAGGGAATACGGTCATATGAGCTCCGGAGAGGATGCTCACGCCAATAGCGTCCACATCTTCCTGCAGTGCGGCATTTACTACCATTTCGGGCGTTTGACGGAGACCAGTATATATTACTTCCATACCAGCATCCCGCAACGCGGCCGCAATTACTTTTGCCCCACGATCATGGCCATCAAGGCCCACTTTAGCTACCAAAACACGAACAGGACGATTTAACGGGTTGACCATACCAATTATCATATTAAGGAAGTAAATGTACGAAAAAGCGGAAAGCATAAAGCATAAAGCAAAAAGCTATTGTAGTGGCGGTTAGAGCGGATTTTGTCTTTGTTCAGGATTAAACTGATTTTACTGATTTTTATCTTTTGATTTTAAGTAATAAAGGAAGATATCTGCTATCATCCACCTAAATCTTTAAAATATAATCATCAAAATCAGTTTAATCCTGAACAAAGACAAAATCCGCTCCGGTCATCCGTTTCAATGGCTTTTTGCTTTATGCTTTATGCTTTCCGCTTTTTCGTACATTTGTCCTCCAAGATAAAAAGCATTATGAGCGAAGAAAGATCCCTCAACTTTATAGAACAAATTGTTGAAGAAGACATAGCGAACGGCGTTAATGATGGTCGTGTACTGACGCGTTTCCCGCCGGAACCGAATGGCTACCTGCATATCGGGCATGCCAAATCCATCGTTCTGAACTTTGGTCTGGCCCAGAGATATAACGGAAAAACCAATCTTCGCTTCGATGATACCAACCCGGTAACAGAAGACACAGAGTATGTGGAGTCTATCAAAGAAGACATCCGCTGGCTGGGATTCGAGTGGGAAAAAGAACTGTATGCCTCCGATTATTTTGAACAGCTCTACGCTTTTGCAGTAAAACTGATTGAAAAAGGCCTGGCCTATGTAGAAGATGCTACCGCGGAGCAAATTGCCGCCGCCAAAGGTACACCTACTACTCCTGGTACCCCTACACCCGCCAGAAGCCGCTCTGTAGCGGAAAACCTGGACCTGTTTGCCCGTATGCGCGCCGGTGAGTTCAAAGACGGAGAAAAAACACTCCGCGCCAAAGGCGACCTGGCCGCTCCCAACATGCATATGCGCGACCCGCTGATGTATCGCATTAAACATGCCCATCACCACCGCACCGGCGATGCATGGTGTATTTACCCCATGTACGACTTCGCCCACGGCCAAAGTGATAGCATTGAAAATATTACCCACTCCATTTGTACACTGGAATTTATTCCTCACCGTCCGCTGTACGACTGGTTTATCAAAGAACTGGATATATTCCCCAGCCACCAATACGAGTTTGCCCGTTTAAACCTCACTTACACGGTGATGAGTAAACGTAAACTGAAACAACTGGTGGAAGAAAAACATGTACGCGGCTGGGATGATCCCCGCATGCCTACTATCAGCGGCTTACGCCGCCGTGGCTACACCGCCGCCAGCATCCGTATGCTCTGCGAGCGCGTAGGTGTTCAGAAACGCGATAACATGATTGAACTGGGACTACTGGAATTCTGCATCCGCGAAGAGCTGAACAAAACTGCTAATCGCGTTATGGCCGTACTGGACCCGGTTAAACTGGTGATCACCAACTATCCGGAAGGACAAGTAGAAGAACTGACCGCCGAAAACAATCCGGAAGACGAAAACGGCGGCACCCGCACCCTTCACTTCAGCAACACCCTGTATATTGAGCGGGAAGACTTCATGGAAAATCCTCCTAAGAAATTCTTCCGTTTAGGCCCTGGTAATATGGTGCGCCTGAAGAACGCTTATATCATCAAAGGAGAAAGCTGCGATAAAGATGCAGATGGTAACATCACCACCATCTACGCTACCTATCTGCCAGAAAGCAAGAGTGGCGGCGATCAGAGCGGTTTAACCGTTAAAGGTACCATCCACTGGGTGAGCGCTGCACATGCCGCTACCGCTGAAGTACGTATCTACGATCGTTTATTCACCGCAGAAAATCCTGCTGCCGAAGAAGGAGATTTCAAATCACTGATTAATCCGGACTCCTTACAAATAATAGAAAAAGCATTCGTAGAACCAGGTCTGCTGCAAGCTAAACCAGGTGAACGTTTCCAGTTCCTGCGTAAAGGATACTACTCCGTTGATCCGGATAGCACGCCTGAAAAAGTGGTATTCAACAGAACCGTGACGTTGAAAGATGCGTGGGCGAAAGAAAACGCAAAAGGGAAGTAAGATTTTATTTAGATAAGTGAAAGCCGGGCAGTTACTGTCCGGCTTTTTTTTGTGTATAGGGATTAGAGTTTAAAAATATTTTTTATGGCAAAAAAGAAGACCCGTATTAAACAAATAGATGTAGCAAAGTTAGATCCTCAATTGATGAAGGAAGCGATGAAACTCAAAAATGTAAAAGCTCTTGAGGATGTGATCAATTCAGCGTTGAGTGAATATATCGTTCGTGCTAAAAGACGAGAATCACTGAACTTAGATAACTCCCAAAAAATCTTTTGGGATGGATATCTGGAGCAATTGTATGGCCTATGATTCAGCACATCTCATTTTGCAAAATCAAGAATGATTTTTCTCAAAATTAAATCACGAATAGGCAATATTTCCGGGCCTTCTATAGATTTTATTCTTTAAATTTATTACTCACTAAAACCATATTTTTTATGTCAAAGACTAGTATTGATTTAGACGACAAACTTATAAATGAGGCTATGCGCCTTTGCAAAGGGAGGACCAAGAAAGAGGTAGTAAATATGGCACTTCAAAAACTTATTATGGGCATCAGTCAGCAAAAGTTTTTAAAACTACGGGGAAAAATTAATTGGGAAGGAGAATTAGATAAAATGCGCAGCTAATGAAACAGCCACTACTTTTTGACTCATCTATCTGGATTGATGGATTTCGCAATAATGAAACTCCTGAAGTCGATTTGCTAAATTACTATATTCAAAACAACTTTGAAATCCCGCTTGTTCCTACTGTAGTCCAAGAAGTCCTACAAGGGATAGGGAATGATCACGAACACAGGAAGATGAAAGAAACGTTTCGTGGATTTACTCAACTGGAAATTCCTTCTATGGTAGCTGCACATGGGGCTGCCGAACTATTTCGGTTACTCCGTAAAAAGGGCGTTACTATTCGCAAAAGCCATGATTGCCTGATCGCTTTCTATGCTATGAGTTTCGACTTGGAACTTGTTCACAAAGACAGTGACTTTGATTTAATTAGTTCTCATTTCAGTCTAAAAACGTGGAAAAACAACAAAGGCTAAACGATTCTCACCGCCTAGCCTTTATCTATGTAACTACTAACAATTCTACTTAAACGCGTCCACCCCTTTAGCTATCCTGTTGCGTGTTTCCGCCACACCTAATGTAGCCACGATATCAAATACTGGAGGTCCAAATTTACCACCGGTCAGCATGATACGGAAAGGCAGTTGCACATCTCCCATTTTCAGGTTCTTTTCTGCAGCCAGTGCTTTGAAGGCCGCTTCCAAATCCGCTGCAGTAGCAGTAGCTAAGGATTCCAACTGTGAAGACCAGGCTGTGAAGAACGCTTCTTTATCTGCATTCCACTTTGGTTTCACTGCTGCTTCATCATAACTTTCAGGGCCCTGGAAGAAGAAGAAACCGTGATCCCATATTTCATTTACAAAGTAGCAACGTTCTTTTACCAGTCCTGCTACAGTAGCTACATAAGCAGGATCAACGCTGAGGCCTTTTTCTGCCAGGATAGGCAGGAAGAGAGTAGCGAGGGTTTCATTGTCTTTGTGATGAATATACTGGTGGTTAAACCACTTGGCTTTTTCGTAATCGAATTTGGCGCCTGCTTTATGAACACGGTCCATAGAGAACTTTTGAATCAGTTCTTCCAGGGAGAATATTTCCTGTTCGGTACCATCGTTCCAGCCCAGCATGGCCAGCATGTTGATAAAGGCTTCCGGCAGGAATCCTCTTTCGCGGAAACCTTTGGTGAGGTCACCGGATGCAGGATCTGTCCAGTTCATGGCATATACGGGGAAGCCTAAACGATCTCCATCGCGTTTGCTGAGTTTACCATTACCGTCTGGTTTCAGGATCAGTGGCAGATGCGCCCATTGTGGCATATCTGCTTCCCAACCCAGGTATTTCCAGAGCAGCAGGTGAACAGGCGCTGATGGCAACCACTCTTCTCCGCGGAAGGCGTGAGTGATTTTCATCAGATAATCGTCTACTACCACAGCGAGGTGGTAGGTAGGCATTCCATCTGCTTTCAGCAATACTTTATCATCTACCTGTGAGGTATGGAAGGTCACTTCACCGCGTACCATATCGGTAAAAGTGATTTCTTCATTCGCAGGCATATTAATACGGATCACGTGCGGGGTATTCTTTGTCAGCAGCTCCTGCACCTCTGCATCGGGGAGGGTGAGAGAGTTACGCATTTTTGCCCTTATCACGTGGTTGTATTGTGGAGAAGGATTTTCCGGAGTTTTCAGCGTTTGACGCATATTTTCCAGTTCCTCCGGGGTATCAAATGCATAGTAAGCGTGACCGGCTGCTACCAGCTGCTCAGCATACTGGCGGTATAACGGTTTACGCTCGCTCTGGCGATAAGGACCATACGGACCGCCTACAGCAGGGCTTTCATCCGGCTTAAGGCCGCACCAGCTTAAACATTCGCTGATGTATTCTTCCGCGCCGGCTACAAAGCGGGTTTGGTCGGTATCTTCAATACGCAGCACAAAATCGCCTTTGTGCTGTTTGGCAAATAAATAATTGAACAATACAGTGCGTACACCTCCAAGATGTAGGCCACCAGTAGGACTGGGCGCAAAACGCACTCTTACTTTTTTGTGTTCCATAGGCGGCAAAGATAAGGATTTAGTGTTTAGCTATCAGTACGGAATGTCCGGAGATGAATGGAAGATTAAAATTTTTTAATGCAATTATGTGCGATCGCATATGACGTATATTGCGGTATCAAGGTATATTGCATTATCAAGCATCGTATACGCTATGTTCTATCTTACTAAAACTCCCGGCATCCTGAAAGCCTTGTATAGCAGCTGCGTCTGGAATATGTCGCCTGCAGGCAATAAGGTATACCTCACTTTTGATGATGGGCCTCATCCCAAAGCCACCCCTTTTGTATTGGAACAATTGGCCAAATATGATGCGAAGGCTACTTTTTTCTGTATTGGTAAAAATGTACTGGAATATCCGGTTATTTATCAACAGATCCTGGAAGCGGGCCATACTACTGGCAATMACACCCACAATCATCTCAACGGATGGAAAACCGGTACTGAAAAATATATAGAGAATGTACTCGAAGCGTCCCAATATATTGCGTCTCCGTTGTTCCGGCCTCCTTACGGCAGGATCACACCTTTCCAGATCCGGCAGATAAAGAACAAGCTGCCAGGGGCTAAAATTATTATGTGGGACCTGTTGAGCGGAGACTTTGATACCGACCTGAATGGAGAAGCCTGTGTGCAGAATGTGGTATTCAAATTACAGCCGGGGTCCATTGTGGTATTTCACGATAGCACTAAAGCCTGGGACCGGCTGGAATACGCGCTGCCACGTGTGTTGGAGTACTGCAAAAAGCAAAAATACGAGCTGGCGGCCATCGTATAAAAGCAGAGGGGCCGATACGGTTGGTATCGGCCCCTGTGCTTTTATATAAAATGATTACAGTTGAATTTCTTTGGCTTTATCACCTACCGTAATGGTCGCTTTACTATCGCATAATCCATCTCCATAGTTAATTACACCGGTAACATTATTGAAGTCTACCTTCAGTTTACCCTTAGAAATCCACTGGCACTTCCATGCTTTGATCAGCGATTCCACTGTGGTAAAGGTAGCGGTAGCACCAGTAACCGGGCCTTGAACGTAGCTAATGGTAGCAGTACCGTCAATACTGAATACATCATTAGACGGGTCTGTAAAAGGTACCTGAAGGTCAAATCCGTCAATTTGTTTCACCGTTTTCTTGCTGGTATAGTTCACCACTGTAGAGTCATTCAACGTTACTTTACCTCTGGTTAATTCAGTGGTATACTGAATACCGGTGGCAGGGCTATAGCTGGCATTACTGATAACCAAACGGCCTTCTACTGCTTTACCATTAACTTTATAGTTAGAAGTCTCAATAACGATAGTAGACCCTGGCCTGAAGAGCAGGCCGTTGAAAATTACGTTCAGTTTACCACTGCGGTAGGCACCGTAACTATTAAGACAGGATTCTCCAAAATCGATCACTACCCGTTTAGGCCAGGTGGTACCTGTACCATCCAGCAAGTCGGCCGATGGACAGGAAGGGACGGGGACATCTGCCATGGAAGTACCAGGAGTAGCCTGACGCCCGTTCATCCCCTGAGTAATACCTATGGTGACTGCTGTTTCAAACAAATCACCGTACATGGCGCTTGCCGCTGCCTCATGTTGTACCACACCAATAGTCTTGTTGTCGGATTCGTTGTTGGGAGCGGTGTCAGTGGTTACTTCTTTCTTGCATGCAAAAAAAATAGTGGCTACGGCCACACCGGTGATGGTCCACGCCAGCACACGATTTGTACTGAAATAGCTTTTCATAGTTTAGGTTTTATTAGCAATTAGGTTTTTCGGTCTTTACCTTTGCAGTATAAAGATATCCTTTAAATATTAAAGAAATTACAAATTCAATAAATAAATTATTATGCACTGGATAGACACCCATACCCACCTGTATTCAGAAGAATTTGAGGCCGACAGGGAAGATATGGTAGCGCGTGCTATTGCCGCCGGGGTAACCCAGCTCTTTTTACCCAATATAGATGAAGACTCCATAGCAGGCATGCTGGCGCTGGAAGCCCGGCATCCGGATAATATTTATGCCATGATGGGGATACATCCCTGTTATGTAAAAGAAGACGTTGACACCCAGCTGAATCTGGTGAAAGCCTGGTTGCAGCAACGCAGCTTCAAAGCGATCGGGGAAATAGGGCTGGATTTTTACTGGGATAAATCCCTGTTAACGCAGCAATATCAGGCCTTCCAGGAGCAATTATTGCTGGCGCGGGAATACCAGTTACCGGTATCCATCCATAGCAGGGAAGCCACACGGGAATGTATCAACGAAGTTAAAGCATTACAGGATGGCCGTTTGAGTGGCGTATTCCACTGCTTTTCCGGCACATTGGAAGAAGCAAAGGAAATCATTGATCTGGGTTTTTACCTGGGCATCGGGGGAGTAGTTACCTTTAAGAAATCCGGTTTGGACAAGCTGTTGGAAGAAATAGACCTGGCGCACATCGTGCTGGAAACGGATGCCCCCTACCTGGCGCCGGTACCTTACCGGGGTAAACGCAATGAAAGCGCCTATCTTCCGCTGGCCGGAGAAAGGGTGGCAGATATAAAAAATCTAAAAATAGCAGACGTAGCAGATATAACAAGCAGCAATGCCCGGAAATTATTCAAAACGCTCTAACTGTTTAGGCAATACCTTTGCAGGCAATGGCTAATAGCACAATGAGTAAAATATTGATTATTTACACGGGCGGTACTGTGGGTATGATCTATGATGATAAGACCAAAGCACTGCGCCCAATCGGATTTAACGAGATACGGAATAATTTACCGGAACTATACCGGATGGGGATCGATTTCTATGTGTATGCATTTAATCCACCCATAGATTCATCAGATATGCAGCCGGAGATATGGGTAGAACTGGCCAGTATCATTGAAGATCGCTACGATCGATACGATGGATTTGTTATTTTGCATGGTTCCGATACCATGGCTTTTACCGCTTCCGCACTCAGCTTCATGCTGGAGAATTTGTCGAAACCAGTGATCTTAACCGGTTCCCAGTTGCCCATCGGCAAAATACGTACGGACGCCAAAGAGAACATTATTACGGCCATGGAAATAGCCTGCAGCAGGCATAATGGCACCAGTGTATCCATGGTACCAGAGGTATGCATTTACTTCGACTTCTCTCTGTTCAGAGGTAATCGTTCTAAAAAGTACAATGCGGAAAAATTCGAGGCTTTCTATACCATGAACTATCCGCAGCTGGCGGAAGCAGGCATTGATATTAAATTCAAACACCAGTTCATTTTGCCGCCACCAGTGAAACCACTGAAGGTGCATAAAGAACTGGAAACAAATATTACGGTGCTGAAGTTGTTCCCAGGCATCACCAGAAGAGCCGTGGAAGCCACTTTGAGCGTATCCGGCCTGAAAGGAGTGATCATGGAAACCTTTGGTAGCGGTAACACCAGCACACAACCCTGGTTTATTGAAAGCATTAAAAAAGTAATTGACAACGGCGCCGTAGTGGTTGACATTACCCAATGTGACGGAGGTTCCGTAGAACTGGGGAAATATGAAACCAGTCAGCAACTCATGGAGATGGGTGTTGTAAGTGGCCATGACATGACCTTTGAAGCAGCAGTTACCAAACTGATGTTTGTATTGGGTCAGGGATTATCACCGGCAGAAACGAAGACGATGATAGAAGCTTCTTTGCGTGGCGAGTTAACACCTATTGAAGTTTACTAACCTTATTACAGCGTTATACAAGCGGGAAGCACTTTAGTTGTGCTTCCCGCTTTTTTTTATCTTGAATATTTAAGGTAAATTTAGTGATCACCAATTTCACATTCCCCGATTTCTATTCACCACAAAATTTGTCTTTCTATGGCGGTCTCATTATCACAGAAATTTATTGCAGAGTTTTTTGGCACTTTTGTTTTAGTATTTATGGGTTGTGGCAGCGCAGTGTTAGCCGGCACACATGTGGGATTCCTGGGTATTGCTTTTGCATTTGGTTTATCAGTAGTTGTGATGGCTTATGCCGTAGGTCATATTTCCGGTTGCCATCTTAATCCGGCCATTACCATTTCTCTGGCGGCTACCGGTAAAATATCGGGTAAAGATGCGGGTGCATACATTGTAGCCCAAATTCTGGGCGCTATTGTGGCTTCTGCATTGCTTTACTTCATAGCCCAGGGCAAGGCCKACTATTCCCTTGCCGCCAATGGATTGGGCGCAAATGGGGTAGAGCAAGGATCTCCAGACCATTACTCACTGATGAGTGGCCTGGTAGCCGAAATTATTTTAACCACCATCTTCCTCGTAGTAGTGCATGGAGCTACCAGCAAAAACAATGGTAATACAGCTTTTGCAGGATTAGCCATTGGTTTGTGCCTGACAATGATCCACATTGTAGGTATTCCGGTAACCGGCGTTTCTGTAAACCCTGCCCGTAGTATCGGACCTGCTATTTTTGTAGGTGGTCAGGCACTCAGCAACCTTTGGGTATTTATTGTAGGACCTATTGTAGGCGGGCTTCTTGGAGCAGGAATCTGGAAATTATATGATAGTAAATAAAAAGTTTTGAAATATAAACTAAAGGATTATCTTTGCAACCCTGAATTGGAAAACAACCGTTCCATTTAGTTCAGAAAAGATAATCACGGAGAAGTGCAGGAGTGGTTGAACTGGCACGCCTGGAAAGTGTGTATAGGTGAAAGCCTATCAAGGGTTCGAATCCCTTCTTCTCCGCAAGCTTTAAAGCTCTGGTAACGCAAGTTATCAGGGCTTTTTTGTTTTAGTCTGCTACGCCATATTTCATTAAAATCTTGTTCCTTTATTTTTTTCTCATTTTAAAAATATTACCTTTACTGCCGTTTGAAATATTTTATATACTGTTTGTTAATTGTTCACGCTTATTTTATAAGGCCATATTCATTATATCCCGGATACAATCATTATTTATAATTACACAAATTTATCTATGAAAAGAAAACTCTTAGCGGGCCTATTACTGTGCCTGGCCTTTGCCTGTACCAAGCAAAATGAACCAGATGAACCTGTGAAAAATCAGAAAAAAAGTGTGTTGAAAATCAACGTGGATGACTTCATTAAAAAAACAAAGCCTTTCCCTGCTGTATCAGGTCGCGCATCTTCTGCCTCCACTGCCAGAGACAGCTCATTAGCAGGTATTTCAGACATCTACTATTGCTTATATGCTAACTCCTACACCGTTGTTAGCTATAGGCATCAAACATCTCTCGACTCCGATTTTGGTACCATATCAGATAGTATCCTACCTGGTACTTATACGATCGCGCTTGCCGCAAGTGCGGCTCCGGTAACTTTCGGCGGCGAACACAGACTCCTGGTTATTCCGTCCATCGATAATGTTCCCAGTGGCCCTTTTCCTGATATTTTCTATAAGAATCAGTCTGTCACAGTGGCTGGAGATACCACCAATATTGAAATGCCAACGTTGTCTAGAATCATGGCCCGGATTAACGTAAATATTCTTGATTTGACACCTACAGATTCGGTAACCGTATATCTGCCGGCCCAACCCGCAGTGATTGACCTGTGGGCAGGAGTTGGTCTGGACGATTGGCCTGGTTATGCTATTTATGGTAGCGTCGCGCTTTCCAACGAGTCGCTGGGCAACTATAGTACACTTCTTGCTGTTTCCTATGATCATTACCTTCCTTTAGTTATTCGTTATAAAGACAGGGTCACCCAACAATGGAAAAACAAAACTATCTCCGTAGATGTATACCGGAATACGCAAACTGTTGTTACAGGTAAACTGTATGACCCAATAAGCGGTCCAAAAAGCGTTGGGACTAATTTCAGTATCAGCATAAATAAAGACTGGAGTAGTACTCCGAAAGTGATCAACCTTTAAACCTGGCAGCTAAACATTTTTATTACTCGCTTTAAAGCGTCGATAACATAATTTATCGACGCTTTAAAGTCGTTTCCACTTCTTACTACCTCCAAATTTTACACCATCTTACTTCCTATATCCTCTCAAATATTTCTATCTTTATAAAATAATATCATCCTTATACCAAAAACATTTTAATGAAACGCGTTTACCTAATCCTGTGCTTAGCAGTTCTTGGCATTTCCGCCATGGCCCAAGCCCCTTCTATTCAATGGGGCGACGATTTTAAAATGCGCAAAGGCAGTACCGATCTGAAAGTAATATCTGCAGATAATACCGGCGCCTATCTTCAGGAAGGCCATGTCGCCATGAAAAGCTACTTTGTAGTAGGCGTCAGCTATAGGGAAGCGGCCACCCTTGTAAAAGTAGATAAGAATTTAGCAGAAGTTTACCGCAACGATTTCAACAAAGAGTTGAAAGGAAAAGAATTTGAACAAATGTTTGCATTCCAGGATAAGTTATTCCTCTTTGCATCTGATTATAGCAAACGCGAAAAAACGCTCACCCTTTATGCGGCTGCAATTGATAAAAGTACCGGTGAGCTGTCCGGCGACTGGAAACAGACCAGCGTTTTTCAACTAAATGAAAAAAGTGATGATGTTAACTTCAAGATTGACTACAATGTGGATAGTTCCAAAATCCTGATTGTAAGTAGCCTGGAAGGAAGTGAAAAAAACGAATACAAAATCCAGGAACTAGATAAAAACCTGAAGGCTGCTGCTAAGCCACTTATACTAAAGAATGAATTTGAGCGCAAGAAATATGAGCTGGAAGACCTGCTATATACCAGCGATCGCAATGTCGTACTGGTAGGGCGTATGTACGAATACGAAGAAGGGAAAAAGAAAAAAGATAAATTTCTTGACTTTACCAATTACAATATTCGTATTTACAACGATAAAGGAACACAAAAGGCCGAAATTAATACCAACATTGATGGGAAATGGCTCATGAATACCAAATTACTACAGGAAAAGAATAAAGACTTCGTTCTGACTGCTTTTTACAGCAATTCAAGAAAAGGCAAAACGATTGACGGTTTACTTGTTCAAAGAATCAATGCGGCCGATGGAACTGTTATCTCTACCAGTGATAAGAAAATCAATAGCTCACTGTTGACTAGCGATCAGGGGGATGATGACGATGACAGAGAAGAAACCAAAGAAGAAAGAAAAAAGAGAGAAGAACTGGCGAAAATGCAAGACGATGCTGAAGGTTTTTCAAAATATATGCAATTCCGAAAAATCTTTTATACAGCAGACAATGGTCTGATTATTCTTGCTGAGCAATTCAGGCATTATGAAGTTACCTCCTCGTCTTATTCTCCCGGTACGCCGGGTGTACGTGGCAGTTACACATCTTACTCTACCTCCGTCTACGTCTCCGGAGATCTGATGATCTGTAAAATAGATGGCAACGGCCAGATTGGATGGCTACAAATAGTTCCAAAAAAACAACGGGAAGAAATAGTAGTAGGCTACGGCAGTTCAACGATTACCTCTCCCATAGCAGTCCGCATGATACCTTACTTTGCTGAACAGGGAAGACCTTATTATTCGGGTTTTGGCGCCATTCAATCCCATGGAAATATCCAGGTGCTTTTCAATGATAACCGTAAAAACATCACTGTTACCCAGGCTGGGCAGAAAGCAAAATCAGCTTACCGCTTCTCCAAATCTGACTGCTTCGTTTTAAACATTGATGAAGTTTCCGGAAAAGTTAGCAGAAAAGTATTTTTCACCAATACAGACATTCCGATCTCCATGCCTCGTTTAGGAGCCATTGTTGGGAATAATATGTACATGGTTGGCAGAACCGACCGAACTTGGGCCAAAACAAGAGTTGCTGTAGGGATTATTAATATAAAGTAGGATATCTAAATAAAAAAAATCCCTGGTAACGAATGTTGCCTGGGATTTTTCTATTTAGATAAGTAATCAATCTAACCACCTCTGCTCTACGTACATATCAGCATAGCACCATGTATCAAAACCATATCTCCCCATGAAAAAAATTTTCGCATTGCTGATGCTTATTACCGGCTTCACCAGCTGCATGAAGGAGGATCAACAAATCAGCCCCAATAAAATCATCATCATCTACGAGGTAGAATCCAATACAGACATTCCTTTTACAGAAATAAAATATGGTAGTGGAGCTGCCGGCGCCAATAATAACTGGAGTGTTTCCGGCATAGGCACTTTTCAAAAAACCGACACACTCCAAAAGGGGATAGGTGTATTTATGGAAGCCCGTCACCCCAGTAATAACAAATGGAAAATCAGGATCAAAACAACCGATGAATCCTTACTCATTGAAGGACCGGTGAAGTTCTCCGGCGGTACGCCCGGTTACTACTATTCAACAATAGGCGCCACTGTTAATTAGTGCTATACATCGACTGCTGCGCTGCTGTAGTCAGATAAGGATAAAACATGCTGGCAAAAACACCACTGTAATGCGCAATCGCTTTACTTCCCCTTAACTTACCCGTTAATTCATTGTTAGAAAGCCAGAAATCTCCCATAATAAATATCTGTGTCACCAACGCCTGTAGCACAGGTGCAGGGATATCTGATTTAAAGACCCCATCTGCCTTAAACTTATCAAAAATGGCCAGAAATTCCTTTTCCCTTCTTTGTGTTAAGGCATGATAATCCTTTCTGATTGCCGGAATACGCATACTTATTTCCACAAAATGTAAAAAGATAAAGCGATACCTATACGTCAATTCCAGCGACCTGCCCACAAAACCTTTTACCGTATCCATATCGATATCCGATGCAGCGCCTATCGATACCATGATGGCATCAAAATCTACCGCCAACCGGTTATACAATGTCAGAATGATTTCATCCGTATGCTTAAAATGATAATGCAAATTTCCGGCGCTGATCCCCATTTCTGCGGCAATATGCCGACTGGTGATGGCATGTACGCCCTGCTCATTGTACAAGTCCAGCGCCGTTTTCAGGATGCGTTCTTTCGTTTCCATATTCAAATTTAGAACAAATGTTCTAAATCTGGAAATAATTAGTACATTTGTTCTAAATCCAAAGAAATGAATAACGAAACAACTGATCCAATAGCTGATCAAATGTCTTTGTTTCAGCGGCTGAGAAGTACCATGTTTCCCATCAAACCAACGGACGGGGTACCGGTAAAAATATTAAAGGAAAGCGGATTCTACTTATTCGCGGTCATGATTGCGCTGGTTACACTCACCCTTGGCGGAGCCATTATGTTTGTTTTGTAGCATGAAAAAGTTATTTGATCCACTATTCATCACCTACTGCCTGCTATGGATAGTGATTCACGGCTTCAGGCAGCTACAATGCCCCATCCCGGTATTGAATGGCTACCTGACTGATTTTATAGCCGTACCAGCTATGGCACATATAACCATCACGATTACACGCCTGTACATTGTTAAAAACAACGCCTATACTTATCCGTTATCTTACCTGCTTTTTATCGCCGCCTATACGGCTATTATTTTTGAATGGATATTACCGCTCTATTCACCGAAGTATACCAGCGATGTGTGGGATGTTGTGGCCTATTTTGGGGGGAGTTTATTCTATTACTATGTTCATGGCCACCGCGTGGTTAAAAGCGTTCGGTAGCTTAAAAAAAACAGCCTGACCTGGATTCCTTTTGAAAACAGATCAGACAGTGGCTTGTATTTACTTACTTTACAATAATCCTGGTAGCACTGGCTTTACTGCTGTAATACGCTTTGCCTATTTCCCGGATCGCATTGATGCTTTGTTCCTGCAAACTATATTCCCGCTGTACCTTCTTCTCTACTTTAGCTTCCAGCTGCTTAATCAGCACTGTTACTTCTTTATTACACGCAGCATCTGGTGCAATCTGATCCAATGTATTCATGGCCAGTTCAAAATCATTATTGGCAATAGCCGCTTTTGCCCGTGCAATGTTTTTACTGCAAAGCAGCGCCTGTGCTTCCTTGTAAATAGCCAGCGATTTTGTTTGCGCAGTAGCATAACAACCGCCTACGTTTGACGGAATAGACTGCAGCAAACTCAACGACTGCTCATAGTCGTGCTTTGCAGCTAATGCAGTAGCCTGCTGAATGATTTTATTACAATTGGCGGTGAAATACTGAATGATTTTAGTTTTGGCAGTAGTAATAAACAGCTTATAGCTCTCATCTGCCGGCTTGATCTGGCTGATGGCATTGGCAATGGCCAATGCTTTATTATTGCCGCTTCCTTTCAGTTTTTTCGACAAGGTATTATATACAATATTGCCGGCATACTGCTTCACCGCCAACGACAACTCTACCGTGGTAACGGTCATGTTTTGCAGTCCACCTTCTACTACACCGGTTTCTTCTTCCAACAGTACAGGATATACCGCAAAATCATTGGTATATCCCATCATGGCTTCGCCGGAGTTATTAATGATCTGCGTCATTTTATTCGACAGCTTCTGCAACAGTTCAGGAGTGAGGCCATTCGTTGCTTCGGGCAGCACTACACCGAGTGTAAAATCAGTTTGTTGTGCGGTGGCCATCTTTACTATTCCCAAAAAAGAAAACAGTACCAGCACAAGGGCTTTAAAAGAATATTGTTTCATTTTTCTAGTTGATAGTGATATAAATGGTATTCCCTTTTACATCCCTGGACGCTGAAAGTCCTAACGACTTCAGGTAAGAGATCAGCTGCAAAGAAAATTTGCTGGCGGTAAACCGGTTATTATTGGGATCTTTCAATGGTATCCGGGCATCATCAAAAATCATTTTAAGGCTGGTGGTGCCCTGTATATGATAGTTGCCATTCACGGTATGCTCAGACATCCATAGCTCGAGCGCATCAGACAATACTTCATTATTCACTTTAGCGGCCATGTTAGTAGCGGCATTTTCAGCGAAAGAGAAATTCACCAATACCGACTGCCCATTTTTTGCGATATCGGCTAATTTCAGCAGCATGGCTTCTGCAAAACCCTCCATACATTTCTCTGCGGCTTTGTTGGTCAGCTTTCCCAGGTCGGCCGTAAAAAATTTTCCGGAACTGCCTACTTTGCTGGCCAGTGAATTGCCGGTAGCCGATTCATAAGAAGTAAGAATGACGTTTACGCCTGATCCCTGGTTATCTTGCTGCGCATCTACTTCTGCCACAATAAAAATATCACAGGCGGCAAATTCAATTATTTTGGACTTGATGTCTGTCTGGTTATCGGAAGTAAATACCTGGTTGTCGCGCGCTGCTTTCAGCTTGCCTACAAAATCTACAGTGGTAAAGCCTTTGGCGTCTAACCCTTCCTTTACTTTCGCGATGGCAATGCGTCTGTTTACATCACTATCCAGCACAGTTCTGATGTCCTCCCCATCTTTGGTAAAAGGGATCACCATAATTTTTTGCTGTGTTTGTATAGATTGTGCAAAGCCTGTAGCGGCCGTAAGTGTCAGTGCGATGGTGGTTATAAATTGGCGCATTATATTCCGTTTATCAGTTCACATTTAACTTTTGCACCCGCTTCAATTTTCTTTGCAATATCAGCGCCGCCTTCTTTTACCGTACAAACAGAAAATGATTCATCTTCTACTTTATTTACTACTACTTTACCAATCGCTTTCTTTCTGGTCATCTTTTTACCATCCACTACCAGGGCTACTTCTTCATATACTTTAAACTCATTGTTCTCTTTTACGCCGGTAGATGATCCGCCAGCAATCAGCAATTTAACGGCTTCCCCTGCAGGTGATTTTTCTTCGATAGAAGCAATAGACACTACTACTTTGAAGTTATCTTTTACAAACTTTTCAATCTGCGGACGAATACCTTTCAAGGCATCATCAAAGGCGCTCTTTCCTTTAGCAGAATTACTAAAGCTACTGGAGGCAATGATTTCACCGGTACTTACATCTACTACGCGGATGCTGAAAGAAATTTCAGCAATATAACTGGTGGTGGTACCTACGTAAGGCAGGTTTGTTTGTTTTTTGTCCACACCCGCTTTAGCCACATTCCCTAATACTACATATTGCGCTCCCAGCGACTTAGATTGTTCAATCACTGAACCATCGATGAAGTCTTCACTTTTCTGCAGATTCTTTTCTGAATTCAGCTGATCCATTTTTTCCCTTTCTACCAGGGAAAACCTTTTCGAATTCAGGAATCCTTCTGCTACTGCATCCTGCAGGGCAACGCGATTACCTTTATCGGCATCTCTATCATAGTAATCACGGCTACTACCACTATTGCTAGCGCTTTTAAATGGAACAATACCTACCAGGGCTTTTTCCTGTGCTACAGCCAGGGTGGTAATAAATAAGGTGGAAAGGGCGAGGACAAATTGCTTTTTCATTTTTTTATTTAATGTTTATAGGCGCCATCACAGCAGCCAGTTTTAAGAAGGACTAATTAATGACCACCAACAAACTTATCATGCAGGACAAACTTCACCATCACGGGGAAAACAAGTGGCAGTATGCCTCCTGGCGCAAGTGTATAAGGGATACTATTGGGCATTTACATTCTTCCGAAGCATTTTTATATGCTGTTAATCAGGTATAGGATTGGCTACGCTATTGTCAATTTTTCAAGCCGGATAAAAAACTATTTGTTACTGTCTGATTGCTTTTAATATACCCGCATAGGAATATATCGTATAAGCCTATACGAAGATAAAATATTATTTAATTTTGTTATAAATATTTTTAGGTAGATAAATACCTCGACAAGTATGCGGTACGCTACGATATTCGTATCATTTACGCTTGCTGTAAGGTCATGAAAAGAATAGGAAACTGCTTTCMCATCCCATCGGTGGCGGATCGGCCGGTAATGCTAAAACCCATGTGTTTATAAAAACCTACCGCTTGGGTATTCTGTTCATTTACGTCTACGGCATTAACGTTCTCCTGTTCAATTACATATTTAATTAAATCCCGGCCAATGCCTTTTCCTCTGGCAGCAGGATCTAAAAATAACATTTCCACTTTCTGTTCGGCCACTCCTATAAAGCCTAATATTTTAGCTGTTTCATCTTTTACACAAAACAGGGTTACTGCCTGCAGATATTCCTGCATAATAAGTGGTTTGTAGAATTGAATATCTGCTTCCGTTAAAAAATCGTGGGTAGCTCGCACAGAGGCTTCCCATACGGCCACTACTTCAGGGTAATCTGTAGTTTCTACTGCTGACACAGTATATCTCATAAGCGCAAAATTTCAGTTGTCAAATGTAATACATTATCCGTATTACTACTTAGTTCTAAAATTCAGCACTACACCTCATTTCTCAGCCTTTCCGGCAAAATACCTTTGTCAGGTTAAAACATGCCTGTATGAAAAAGATAAAACCCGACATATGGCAATTATGCCTGCTGCTCTTACTGCCATTAAGTGCCTGTGGTAAAAAGCCCGCTGACAAGCCAGGCCCGGATATTCCGGAAAATGAGGACGAACCAGGGGTGGCCACGACTTTAGGTGTGGCGAAAGGCACGCCTAAAGGTGCATTTATGCCAGGTACCAGTGATTTTAATACCCTCCCCAGTATCACCGGAAGATTTGCCGTACGAATACTATAAGCAACTTTCAGCTACAGAAGCGCTTACTTCTGTAGCTATTTTTTTTCGGAATCATTTATCTTAGCCATCATGTATTTTATCAGAATAGCCTGTATCCTCGTACTTATAATACTATCACCTCCCGCACTACGGGCGCAAACCGTTGCTGCCGACACACTGCTGGTGCATAAATGGCTCATCAGCATTAGGGAAAAATTAGATAACAACGACCTGGATTCCGCCGACTGGTATATTAAAAAAACCAGGGAAAAATTAAATACCATTGTCCCTGCACAAAAGCAGCAATACCTGGAACATTACGGCATGTACCTTTACTCGCGCTTACAATATCAGGAATCTTTAAACACTTATGAACAGGCGCTTGTCATCAGTCTCCAGCTAAAGGACAATACCTCCACTGCTCATATCTACAATAACATCGCTATTCAACACCGCTGCTTAGGTCAATTACAACCCGCTGCTGAAATCATGATCAAGGCCCTGAAAATACTGGGCAACCTAAAGGACTCGGCCGGGCTACGCAGATCTTACAATAACCTCTCTTCTATTTTCCTCGACCTCCACGATAAAAAAAACAGTCTTTATTATGCTGAGTTAAGCTATGGCATCGCTGTTAAACTAAGAGACTCCCTGCAACTGGCCAAAAGCATTGTAAACCTGGCCAATGCAGAAGTATTATATGAACGATATGATACCGCCACCCAACATCTGCTGCAGGTAGCGGCCATATCCGGCAAACTAAAAAACAATTCACTACTACTATATGCCTACGTTAACCTGGGCGATATCTGCAACCGCACCGCCAATTATCAGGGTGGCTTGAACTACTATAAAAAAGCAGCGGCCCTCCTGCAATCAGATCCCGATCCAGATTTTGAAATATATACTAACTACGGCCTGGCTAACTCGTATAATAACCTCGGTGATCCACGTACCGCCAAAAGGTATTATGACCTGTCCATCGCCAGCGCCCAGAAACTGATGCCTAAAAATGACCTGAAAGAAGTGTATATGCTGGGCTCCTCCATCCATGAGAAGCTCCACCATCCCGAAGAAGCACTGGCACTCTGGAAAAAATACAGTCAGCTGAACGATTCTATCATCAATGGCAGCACCCAAAAAATAATACTCGAAACCGAAATCAAATACCAAACCTCGCTGAAAGAAAAAGCCCTGGTAGAACAACAACTCCAGATCAGCAATAACAAAGTACAACTGCAAAAGAAAGATAGATTCATTTTGCTCGCATCCATTATAATTATAGCGTTGATCAGCGTATGCCTCATCATTTATCTCATCTACCGAAATAAAAACAAACTCATAGCACTCAACCTGCTGAAAGCACAAATCCATCCACATTTCCTCTTCAATACCCTCAATAACCTGTATGCGCTAAGTCTCCGGAAATCAGATAAATCTTCCGGCGTAGTCCTGGAGCTATCACATATTCTCCGATACATCCTCTATGAATGCAATACGCCTACAGTGAACCTGGAAAAGGAAATACAAATGATTCAACGCTACATTTCTCTGGAAAAAATACGGTACCAGAATCAACTGGAAATAAACATGGATATTGATGGGGACCTTTCCGCATTCAATGTAGCACCACTTCTCATACTCCCACTGGTGGAAAATTCCTTCAAACATGGCATCAGCAAACTGATGGAAGATGGATGGATCAATATCTCCGCCAAAGCCAAAAACGATGAATTCACCTTTAAAATATCTAATAACAAACTACCGGATGACAACAGTAAAGCGCCGTCCTCCGCGTTCGGAAATATCGGGCTGCTGAATATCCGGAAAAGGCTGCACTTCCTGTACCCCAATCGCCACCAGTTGAAAATCATTAGCGAAGACGAAGTTTTTATGGTAGTGATGAAAATCAAGCTATAACAAACCACCAAATCTGCTGTTAATCGATAAAACAATACGGTATATCTTCAGTAACTTATACGAGCCTCCGAAGGGCTTATCTTTGTAACTGTAGTCTGTCGCACATGAATAAAAGAGTTTTCATACATATAACTTTCTGGCTTCTTGTAGTTACGGTTCTTACCATCTTCTATGGTACGGGATTACCTAACTATGGTATTGGCTTTAACATTATCATGATGCTATTGCCGGTGCATATTGGGTATTTCTATACGGTAACCTATGGGGTGATTCCCCGGTTTCTTTACCGGAGAAAATATGTAAAACTGCTGCTGTCGGTACTCGGCTGTACTTTATTCTTTGCCGCAATTTACCGCGTGATTGAAATACGCTTTGCCGACCCTTATCTCTATAACATCCTGGTAAAGGAAAATCCGGCCTTCAAATGGAAAAAATTAAACGGCACTTTCTGGCAGCAATTCATCAATCCTATTTATATCGTTAATGCCCTGGAACAAAGCAATTTTGTATTCCTCGTAGCGATATCGCTCAAGTTCATAAAGATGTGGATCGAAAAAAGGCAGCTAACAGTACAGGCAGAGTTAAGCGCGCTGAAAAGTCAGATACATCCACATTTCCTGTTCAATACCCTCAACAACCTATATGCACTCACGTTACAGCAGTCGCCCCAATCGCCCGCTATTGTACTGGGACTATCCGACATACTCCGCTACATGCTCTACGAATGCAATACCGACAACGTTTTGCTAAAGCGTGATATTGAAATAATGCAGCACTATGTTGCTTTGGAAAAGTTGCGCTATGAAGACCGGCTGGACCTGAACTTCAGCATCACAGGCGATATCAGCATGCAAAGGATTCCACCGTTGTTGATGCTCCCCCTGATAGAAAATGCGTTCAAACATGGTACCAGCGAAACCATTGATGAAGTATGGATTAACATAGACTTATTCCTGAAAAAGAATAAGCTGAAATTTAAGATCTCCAATAGTAAGCCGCCCGAAGAAGCAGGTAAATTAAAAAAGTCAGGCGGACAAATCGGATTGAATAATGTAAAAAAACGGCTGGAACTACTTTTTCCATCTGCTCATCAACTGCAGGTATTTAATACGGAAGATATGTTTGTCGTGATTCTTGATATAAACTTAAAACAAAACCTGGTACCCCATGAAGATAAAAACCTTAATCGTGGATGACGAACCACATGCGATTGAGATCATTGAAAAGTATGTAGAAAATTTTCCGGAAATAGACCTGGTATCCAAATGCAACAATGCTATCCAGGCTTTCCAGATACTGCAGCAACATAAAATTGACCTTATTTTCCTGGATATCAAAATGCCGGGATTATTGGGTACTGACTTTATCCGGAGCCTGAAAAATCCACCTAAAATTATTTTCACCACCGCTTACCAGGATTATGCATTGGAAGGGTTTGATCTCAATGCAGTAGATTACCTGCTGAAGCCGATTCCTTTTGATCGCTTTCTTAAAGCCATCGATAAAGTTTTTGCATTGTATAAAGTAAGTAGTCAGAAAATCAGCATTGCGGAACGTCCGGCAGAACAAGCCAGTGATGTATTTCTATACCTGAGAGTAGAAAGGAAGATGGTAAAAGTGAATGTGAATGATATTTACTGGATAGAAAGTCTGAAGGATTATATCAAAGTAGTGCTCAAAGACAAGGTACTCATCTCCAAACAAAAAATCAGTTTATTGGAAGAATTATTACCGGAAGAAAAATTCATGCGTATACACCGGTCGTTCATAGTAGCTACACACAAAATAGAAAGCTACCATGCCTATTCTGTGGAGGTATTAGGCATTGAGCTTCCTATTGGTAGAAATTATAAAACAGAATGCCACAAGCGGCTAAAGGGGAATTGATTAAACACAATATTTTCCGAGCAACGCTTTATCCACGCCTTTTCTGCAGCCAATACCAGCGAGGATATTAAACACGGGACTCAATAGTTTAAAGATACCCGGCAAATACATCCCGCTCATGTTGGAAATAACGGCCATACTGATCAAATCATGGGGTAGTCCTTTATCATTGGTGAGACGATCACCTGCGAGGCCATAAAGAATGCGCAACGAATTCTCAAAACCAACGGAGCCTGGTTCAATAATAGTTTTGAAGGTTACATTTTGATCAGTGGCATTAAAAAAACGGTGTACTTCTCTTTTCTGTACGGTGTAACTCATGCCACCTGTCAGGTGTTTCACCTGTTTACGTCCCAACTGAATACTTAGTATGCCATCCAGCACAATAAACTGTTCGGTGAAGTCCTTGTGAAAATGCAGTGGGGTACCGCCTCCGGGGCTKAGTACCACTTCTATTTCTGTAATGCGGCCATTTGACTGCCGGCTGGTTTGAATAAAGGTTACCTGGTCTTTAATGAGCGGGTTGGTAATAGTTTCTTTCATAACATTGATATCAAACAGTTAAAAAATTCCGGCGCCCAAAAGAGCGCCGGTGTCTCATCTGTCAAAAGGTATACTTCACGCCAACTCCACCGTATTCTGCGGTGAAGCCACTATCAAAATAACCGCTGTTGAACTGGAATGCCGGTTGCCAGTCGGCACTAACAGCCAGCGGTATGGTTTTAAATTTATATTCTGCACCCATTACACCTGACAAACCGAAATAAGTAGCGGAGGATTTTCCATAATATCCTTCCAAAACGTCTGAATACACCTTCTTCAGTTTGAAATGTCCTACCATAGGGCCAGCGCCGGCATACCAACGCAGCCCTTCTACGGGAATATCGCCGTGGTACTCATACAGGAGTGTGAGGTTGATATCACTGCCTACGCCATGATACCCCCTGAATTTCAAAATAGCTTCTCCCGCATGGTGGTCCCTGAAAAAATGTTTTCCGGTTACCGCGAATCCCCACATGGCTTTGAGGCCTACGGCGGTGGAATACAATGCTTTCGTATTCACCACCTTTGCCGGCTTTGCGGGTGCAGCCGCTGGTTTACTTTCCGCTGCGGAGGTAGTAGTCGTGGTGGTGGAAGTAGCAGGTGCTGCACTCGCTACTTCCTTTTTCTCCGCTACAGGTGTGGCAGTGGTGGTTGTAGCCGTTTTCTTCTTTGGGGCAGTAGCAGGCTTTGATGTTGTTGTTTTCATTGCCTTCCTGGGCACTGGTTTACCAGTTGACGTTCTTAGTTGTGCCATAGTTGCCAACGAACAGAACAGGGATAATCCGCAAATTGATAAAATTGTTTTCATGTTTACTTGTACTTGCTTTTTTTAAAATGTGGGGTTATTAAATTTTCGATGATAATCAAATAGAAAAAAATGTGGTAGCAGGAGCACATACAGCAAACGTATCACCAATAGTGTAGGGCGTTCCAACCGGAATACATTCCGGTATTTCATCAATAAAAAAATGGCATTCGGTAATTTGGGAACACCGCTTTTATTGGTAGCGCCTACATTGGCCAGCCAGGTGATGGTACGTAGAAAATTTTCTGTATTCAGGGAAGGGGTTACCTTCCAGCTAACCACTGTTTCCTTAAATCCGGAATTCCATATGCTATGTGGCTCTTCTCTTTTAATATGTATGATAGCTCCTTGCCGGTAAATTTTCACTTCTCCATTCAGCCGAACGGTCAATTCCCCGGCCAGTACCTGAAAGTGTTCTTCCTGGTACGGATGATAGTGAACAGGGGGTTCTTCGGAGAACGGCATGTACCGGGTCTCCATTTCCAGCAGTCCTTTTGTATCTGTACCTGCAGGTAAAAATTTTACGATCTGCCCTGTTGCCTTATTCGTAATCTGATAATTATCAGAAATAAAAACTTCATTCATTTTCCGGAGGGAATTTTTAACAACGATTTTTTTAGTGCCCGATGTAACAGACAACAATATTGCAGGATAAAAAAATGCGGCGCAAACATCAGGGATACAAGGACTTCCAATGATTCCGAACGGGTCAAAATCGTGGGCTAACAGCATTCATGATACAATACCTGCTGAATAGGGTTACAAATGTGTAGTTCATCTACAAAACAAAGATGTATATCCGCCCGGGACCTTGTGCTATAGCAAGTTTGGGCCTTATTTCGGAACATTGTACCGTCAATTTGTTCACCCCAAAAAAGCGGAACAAATTCTCTTTGTTCTGATACTAAAAACAACCTGAAAATGAAAACAACTTTTTTATGTTTAGCGATATTAACGCTGACATCCTGCTCCAAGCCGGCGAAGAACTCCGGCGATGACCCCGGTGGTAAAGAGACCATCACCTGGGGGCCTCAGCCTGCATTACCGGTAGTACATGGTGAAGTAACCTTTAACCTTTCGGCAACAGATGATCATGTAAATGTAATGGGCAACACCATACAGAGAATGCCTGTTTTCCCTACGATAAAAGCGCAGCCGAAGAAATTACGAGGCTTTGTGGCAGACATGAACGGGAAGCCGCTTAAAGGGGCTTATATTGGCATAAGAGCTACTATTGATGGAGGACTCTACTCCGGTGCTTCTGCAGAAACCGACGAGAAAGGCTATTACGAAATTTCTTTACCGGCCGGCGCTATTCATTTCTACGCTGCGGGCTACAATATTAACTACGGCAATACAGTGACAACCATTGGACTATATGCCGCTGATGGCAAAGCAGATGACTTTGCTTATCAGAACGGCGCAGTGGAAAACTTTGTGTTATTGGCTTATGGCGTTGCCAGTGCCCAACAGGCGCAGCAGATGCCAAGAGACGAAGCTAATTACTTTGGTGGTGCGTTATACGTGAGCTATTCCGTGATCGACCCTTCTGATATCCTTCATGGTCCTGATGAGTTACCGGGCAACGCAGAAATTGCGATCACGCTTGTTCCCGATGGCGCCACTTTGTATGGAGACGACAGAACCTTTAAAATCAATAAAAAAGTAAAAGCAGGGAAAGCCAATTTCTCTATTACCAATATTCCTGTTGGCAGCTATAAGATCACGGCGAAACTGAAAGATGGAACCGAATTGCGCTTAAAGGCTACAGGGCCCAATGCGAATCTGTTTCCGTCATTAGGGTTACAGCCCAGGGAGGCGGTGAGTACAGCCAAAGTATTGTTTACGCCACTGTTTCATTCGCAGCCATCCACTGTATTACCACATACCGGCAACTGGAGAAATGTGGAAATCAAACTTGAAATGTTATACTGGTGAAAAAGCTGTTCCTCCTCTGTTGCTTTCTCCCTATGATGGCCTGCCGAAAAAAACAGGACACCCACTTAGAAGAGCCGGCGTTGCGTATTTGGGCAGATACCGGTATCATAAATGGGTTAACTGTTTTCAGAGCCATAGGCCAGGAAGGAGCAGCGCATGGACTTTTCAATATACAATTGGCGATTCCTGCAGGTGCGTTGCTGCAAACAACAGGCATTGGAGTAGCCTCCATTACCAATACCTTGCCTGGCAGCCCAGGCAAGGCATTCAGGATCAAACCGGCTAACATTACTTTCCGGCAACCTATCATGATCGTGTATACTTACAGCAAAACGGAAAAACGTGATGGTCCGCTTTACCTCGCTTACCAGGATGATAAAGGATATTGGACCATTATGAATAATACCAATATGGATACCACCATGCACACCTTAACGGTAACCACTACACGAACAAGCGACTGGACTATTTATTCGAAACCATAACCGATATACAAACCTACGACTAAACACAACTAAATACGGCAGTTTGCATCTCAGCAGCTGCCGTTATTTATTGAGGCCGGGTGAGTAAATAACATCGAAAACCTGCCATCGATTCACCATCCGCTTCTAATCGCTGGCGCAGTGCTTCATCCTCCATAAAATGATGCCGCTCCAATAACTTTACAGATCGTTCATTCCCGTCAACAGGCAGCGCGGTAATGCGGGTGAGTTTCATCACCTCAAATCCAAATTGGATCACAGCCGGCAATACTTCCGTCATAATGCCCTGACCGAAAAATTCGGACTTCAATTCATACCCTACTTCTGCTTCATCCAGTTCGGGTATCAGGTTCCAAAAACAAATAGTTCCGATTAGTTTCCCACTGCTATTTTCCGTGATCACCCAATACATGGATTTATAGGAACGGGTATATCCCTGGATTTTTTCCAGGAACTGCTCCGCAGCAGCTACAGTCGGTGTGGGAGGCCTGTCCAGGTATTTGTTTACCTCCGGATCGGAGCGTAGACGCTGCAGTTCCGGAGCATCAGACAATAAAGGTGGCCTTAACAAAAACCGGGAAGTAGTTAATTCGGAATGTGGGTTAAAATCAAATGTCAACATAAATTAAAAATAGCAATTTTTCGCAGATAAAAAATACGGTAGAGCACTATATTTACAATCACAAAATTTAATTCTTTGCTTATGGAAAAGTTATTAAAAGAAGTTAGAATCCTGAAAATCTATGCCCTTACGTTAACCGTCATTTTTGCCTTATTTCTGTTCATGTCTTTCAGACCGGATATCACCCGCCAGAAGTTCCAGGAAATTGATGTAGAGCGCATCAATGTAGTGGAAAAAGATGGTACGCTGAGAATGGTTATTTCTAATAAAGAACGGCAACACTCCGGTATGGTGGATGGAAAAGAACAATCCAAACGTGAAAGATCTCCGGGTATGATCTTTTTCAATGGTGTGGGAGAGGAATGCGGCGGCCTCGTATATCAAGCAGACAAATCTTCCGCCGGCATGGTGTACTCTGTAGACCAATACAAAAACGACCAAATTATGCAGCTGCAATATTCTCAGAATGTTGGTAGCGATAAAAAGGAGCGTTCTTATGGATTGAAATTATGGGATCGGTCTGACGACTTCCAACTGGCTGCTCAGGTCAAATTCTTTGACTCACTGACCGCACTTAAAAACGACGCCATCCTTGAGAAAGAATCACAACGGTTATATGATGCCGGTATGCTGGGTAGAGAACGTTTATTTGTAGGTAAAACTACTACAGGCGACGTTGGCCTGTTTATCCGCGATGAAAAAGGAAAAGTAAGAATAAGACTCTACGTGGATAAAGACAATAAAACCGTGATGGAAATGCTCGATGAAAACGGGCAGCCGGTATCTCACTAAGCTACATCCGTGTTACAACAGCATAACCTGCATAGATCGCTACAACAGCGTACTATGCAGGTTATTTTTTTAAATTCATATGAAGACTATACCGGCCAGGGGTTCTGGTAAGTAGAGTTGTTCAACTTTACTTCCCTGGATGAGAGTGTTAACTGAATTTGCAGCGGCTGTTCATTGTTGGCATTAAACAGTTCTGAATAAGCCACGCAATAGGCATCTGTAAATTTCAGCTCTTTTAACCGGGACATGGAGTCACGCCGGAAAAAAGTAATGCTGCCATTTTTTGTTTGGGTATTGGAGATCATCCAGTCAAATAAACTGGTTTCCCCGGCAGACTCTATCAGTAAATCAATGGAACCTCCTTTAGGGCGGGCGGCTGGTTTTCCATTATGGTCTGTGTTCTGGGAAAATGAAAACCTGCATTCCAGCACGTTCAATTCTTCCCCATCAATGTTGAGAATGGCTTTAAAAGACATAATTAATTTGGTTAACAAGCCCGTTGCAAGGCGCAACAGACAGGCAAAAAAATATGGTATACAGAATGAAAATACACATTTCTGTTTACATCCGGAAAAATGGAGGGTTATTTTTTGGCATACCATTGCAGCGCCCAGCTGATACAGATTTCAGCGCAGCCTTAATATAACACTAAACAATTATATAAGATCAAATGCCTGGGCAAAACTAGTCAGATCATAGCTGGACTGCGCCCCGATTTTTGCTTTGATATTACGCCGGTGTGTAACGGCCGTTTTCTCAGAGATACCAGTGCTATCAGCAATTTCAGCAGCACTGGAACCCAGCGCCAGCAAACGCAGTATTTCTTTTTCCCGCCGGGTGAGCGACGCGAAAACGTGCTGGTTACGACGCAGAAAATTATTCTCCTCCAACAGCCGGTTTACCTTACTGGTGACGTGATGCAGCGGATCAACGGGGGTAGCGCAGGTAATGACATGGGTAGGCATACCATCTGCATCCCGGCAAAACACCCTGCTGGAACCCAGATGCCAGGCCCAGTCCCGCGAATTAGCCCTTCTTACCTGTTGAAAAAAGGTAACGGTCATATTAGCTTCTATTGGCGCCCCCAGCATCGCCACTACCTTTGGCACATAGTCGGCCACATCATGTGGATTAAAGAAATTATCAAAATACTGAGCGCCCATTTCCCGCAGCTCCTCCAGCGTAACACCTAATTCCCTGCAGCCTCTGGGCGACATATACTCCACATAATTCTTCAATACATTCATTACTATTACTACCACCGGCAGCTCTGTATCGATAGCTTTCAACGCCGTCAGCTTATCATCCAGCCCGGATTCAACATTTTTAAATGCAGCATGCTCCATCATGTACCTGATATAAATCGTGTGTAGGAATTTCTCTAAGATGTTGGTTGATTACTGTGCTCCTGTAACAAATGTAGTAAAAATAAGAAAGGGTCCCTCATGAAAAAGAGACCCTTTTTTGGGGATAGAAAAATAGTTAGCCCGATTAATTCAGGTGGATGACTTTATAATAAGGTTAAGTGAGATCAATTGTTAAAGCAAAGGTATATTAAAGTTCAGGCCCGTCAAATACCTAATTGTGAGTATTTTTACAAAAACAAACACCGCAGCGCTGCATGAAATCCATTCCCTCTCATTTACCCGAAACCCTTTCCCACATTGCTCCTATGAGTGATGAAGCCATGTCTTTGTTTTTAAACAGTGCCCAACACGAAATAGTAAAAAAAGGTGACTATCTGCTCACCGAAGGGCAGCGATGCCATTCCATCTGGTTCATTGAAACCGGTGCCTGCCGCGCTTTTTACGATAGTGACGCCAAAGAAACCAATACCAGTTTTTACTTCGAAAACACTTTCTTTACCAATCTAAACAGCCTCCGGAACAAGGTTTCCTCGGATTATAATATCCAGACAATGGAAACTACCGTTTTATGGAGATGGCATAAAGAGGAACTATCACGCCTCTACGAACTATCGCCCGAAATTGTGGCTTTTGGCCAGCAGTGGCTGGAACACCTGGTCATTACACAGGAAAAACATACCAGCTGGCTGAAAAAAAACACACCAGAAGAACGGTATCAATCCATCCTCACCCATCACCCCGAACTGGTACAACGCGTATCTGTTACACACCTTAGCTCTTATTTAGGCATCTCCCGGGAAACCCTCAGCCGCATCCGCCGCCGGATACAATGAAGAATTACAAATTACAAATTACGAATTACGGAGTTGTGGGGGAGATCGGAACGGGATTGTGACGTTTGACACAATGGCGCCATTTCCGGCGATCTACCTTTGTATGGTAAAACTAACGGTTATGACTATACAGCAACAAAAAAGCCTTATCGACAACTACATCCACACCATCTGGAATAACGGCGATACCTCCCGGCTGGATGAATTTCTTCATCCCGACTTCATTGATCATGGCCTGCCAGCCTCCCTTCCGGCAGATGCCAATGGCCTGGCCCAATGGGTAGCATTAACCCATAGCTCTTTTATACCGGAAACCATCATAGAAGAACAGGTAGCAGAAGGCCAGCTATGTATCATTAAAATCACCCTACGCATGAAACACATCGGCTTGTGGCGGGGCATACTTCCTACGGGAGAAACCGTTACCGTTAATGGCTACCGTACCTTCCGCTTCCAGGACGACCGGATCATTGAACATTGGGCGCTGATAGACGGTGCCGCACTGGAACAAGCCCTTCAGGGAAAAGTACATGTTTGTGCAAGATAGCTTTCGCTAATCCCCCCGCCTTACAGCGGGGGGACCCTTGCCTACAAATTATTATCGATAATACCATTGACCACTTCCACGGAAGCGGCCGACCGCCAGCCATCTTCGGCAGTATTTACCACATAATCTACCAGCTGATCGATGGTACTAACGGCCACGTGCATACGCGTATCCGACGAGGCATAATAAATAAATACCCTGCCGTCATCATCCGCTATCCAGCCATTACTAAACAGTACATTGGATACATCGCCCACCCGTTCTGCACCTTCCGGCGCCATAAAGTATCCCGCCGGTTTGTGGATAACACGGGTAACGTCTGCCAGATCCGTCATGAAAAGATAGAGTACATACCGAAGTCCTGCAGCAGTGTTGCGTACGCCATGTGCCAGGTGCAACCAGCCTTTCGCCGTTTTAATTGGCGCGGGTCCCAATCCATTCTTCGCTTCATACACCGTATGATACACCTTGCCATCTATCACTATTTCCTCCTTCACCACGGCGGCCTCCATACTATCTGCCAGTCCAAACCCAATACCTCCACCGGTTCCGGTATTAATGAAGCCATCCTGCGGACGGGTATAGAACGCATATTGGCCGTTTACAAACTCCGGATGTAATACCACATTGCGCTGCTGGGGAGAAGGCGTTACCAGATCCGGTAACCGTTCCCAATCTACCAGATTGCGGGTACGCGCCAATCCACACTGGGCAATAGCGGCAGACTGATCGGCCGGCGAAGCCGCCGGGTCACGGCGCTCCGTACAAAACAATCCATAAATCCAACCATCTTCATGCTGCACCACCCGCATATCATAAACGTTGGTATCCGGATGATCCGTTTCCGGCATCTGTATAGGATGCGCATGAAAGCGGAACCCATCAACACCATTGTCGCTTTCCGCTACAGCGAAAAAAGACTTACGGTCCATCCCTTCTACCCGGGCTATTAACAGGTACTTACCGTTTAACTTAATAGCACCGGCATTGAATACCCCATTAATCCCAAAACGTTCCATCAGATGCGGGTTTTGCGGCTCCCGGAAGTCGTATCTCCAGGTAAGCGGTGTATGCATAGCCGTTAGTACCGGGTGTTCATATCTGTTGTATACGCCATTGCCCAGGCTTACAGGTTTGTTCGGTCTTTCAATCAGCGCATCATATGCCTGTTGCAAAGCCTGTCTTCTCAATTCAAAATTCATATGCCAATTGTTAGTGCTCCGGGGCATACATGTTTTCTGCCAAAACATCTTTCCCGAAAAGGGTTTGCGGTTGTTTATAAAATTCAATAAAGTCGGGCGCGGAAACTTGCCCTTTGTAAGGCATGTAGTAGTGCATTCGTTTCATGGATTCATTGTACCCATGGTTTCTCCAGAGTAACACCCAGGCAATATGATGATTCCCTATTGCCGGTACCAGCGTTTTAGTCCACCATTGTGCATAAGGTATTTGCTCATAGCCGGTTTCCGCAAGCGCGGCTATTTTATTTTTTTCACGGGCTACGCTATCTGTGATTCCCAGCTGCCGGTTCGTTTCCTTTAAAAAGTAATCACTTTTCTGCGGGTCGTCGTATTGATACGCATCAAAACTCAATACATCCACCATATCATCTCCCGGATATCTTTCTAAAAATTCTTCCCTATTCTTAAAATTCCCGGCGGTATTGAACACGTACAAAAGATGATGCACCTGCTTTGTTTGTTGCAGATAATTAATAGTGAAACGCMATAACGTAATAAATTCATCAGGCGTACAGGTGTTACGACACCACCAGAACCAGTTCCCACTCAGCTCATGAAAAGGACGGAATAGTACCGGGATCTGCTCTCCCTTAGGGCCTTTCAGCGATAGGAGATAGGCAGCCACTTTATCCAGCCACTCCTTATACATCGCATGATGAATGCCGCCGGGCAATATAGACGTTACCGTACCATGCGTAGTATCCCACGCATTAGCACCCGGTACACCCGGACTATTTACATGCCACGTAATGGTGATCACGCCACCCCGCTCATAACCCGCACGAATAAACGAACGCATTTTTGAAAACGGAACACCGTCAATATTAGCAGTTTTACTATCCTGCTCAATGTTGGCAATATCCCATCCATAGAGTGCAGGATAATCGCCCGTGACTTCTTTTACATCACTTTTACCGGCTTCATATTGCCAGCCGACCCCATAGGCGAGATCGTCCTGATGCCCCACCAGGTAACCCTTGGCGGCGACAGCCTTCAGGCGGTGATACAAATTCACCGTTTCCGGAGTAGCCTGCTTATCGCAGGGGCCAGGCCCCTGCGCAACTACATTACCGGTCAACAGTAGTAATAAAACAGATAAGTGGAATGAAAAACGCAAACGGTCCATCTTTGAAATATTTTTAGAACAATCCCATGGCATCAACATATACCAAACTATTCGCATTGCTAAACTCCTGCAACCACAAAGTACTGATCACTGCAGGCGCTCCTAAGCTACTCAACGGCACGGTGAAGTCGGCCCATTTCTCTCCTTTCAATGTTAACAGCACTCCGCTGCCACTGTTGCCATTCAGTACCAGCTTCACCTGCTTACCATCTGTTCCGGCGCCACCATACAGTGATACCTTGATGTAAGCATATCCCGCAGTACTCAGGTTGTTACCAATCTGTAAGGCGCCAAAAGGCTGGTATTGAATTTTGATGGCATCCTGTCCGGATCTTACTTTTTCTGTGTTGGCCTTGTCTACCGTGCAACTCCAGCTGCCTTCCCACCAGCCGGTGTTTAAGGCATCATCATAAATCATGTAAGAAAAGCCAAAAGCATTGGATGATTTGGTAACCCCACCATCTGTAGTGATCGTAAAAAATCCAGGTGTTGCGGCCGCAGGTAAATTTACCTTGATGGTGGTATCTGTGGAAGCTACAATCTGCGCATCCAGATCATTTATCTTCACACTTTTGAGATGCTGAAACCAATTACCGGCAATATTTACTTCCGTGCCTCCGGCTCCTCCCAGCGGGTCGAAGCTATAGATTAACGGCGCTGGCTGCAACACCTGGAAGTCAAATGAAACCGTACCAAAAGACGTGGTAACGGTGATTTTATTATTTACCTGTTCTGCTATTTTCTCTGGTACCTTCACGGTAACAGAAGTATCGTTGGCGTATAAGTCGGCCGTTTCGATAGTAATAGAATTAAACGCCACCGATTTAGTACCAGCGAGATGCGCTCCTTTGATCAGCACCCACTGTCCCAGCGTGCTGGCGGTAATAGGCGTTACACGATCGGTGAGCGTAGTAACGGAATGGATAACAGGTGGTGCGCTATCTACTGCATCATTTTTTTTACAAGCTGCTGCCAGCCATATGATCAGCGCAGCCAGCCAGGTATACCGGGAAATAATATATTGATTCATATTCATGAATTTTTAAAAGAAGAAAAGAAGTGATTACCAGCCGGGATTATTTTGTGTGATCGCCTTATTGGTATTCATTTCACTCACCGGAATCGGTAATAATAAATTCCGCGTATTCCGCACTTTGGAAATGTTATTCTGCCCTTTGGTGATGGCATTCATCACCGGTAAATAAATACCCCATCTGATCAAATCATAGCGACGGATATTTTCCAATGAAAACTCACGGCCCCGCTCTTCCAGTACAAAACTGCGGAATTCCTCCTGGCTCATGCCCAATGGCGCGTCGGTGGCGTGCGACCTGCTCCGCACCGCATTCAGGTATTGATAAGCGCCTGCATCCGGCCCGCTACCCGCTTCATTGGCAGCTTCTGCATACAACAATAATATTTCCGAATAACGCATCACCGKGAAAAACATATCGCTGTTAGATACCGTTTCATCCTGTACACTACTGTACTTTGTGATAAAAGCTTTATCATCTCCCTTCCCATCATTGTTATATACATTCCCTGCCGCATCCTTGCTGTATTTGGCGGCTTCCCAGGAAGGATAATAGTAACGGGTGCCCCCTGGATTCGTTTGACGATAAGCCACATACTGATGCGAAACACCATCTAACGCACGGGTATCTTTATCTTCCTCATAAGTTTTGTAATGGTTATTGGTCATCCATACGGCCCCCATCCCAAAAGGATAAGAACCAGCAGTAAAATAGGCATGCAAATCATTGATAAAGCTGGTGCCGGTGAGGGATTGTATTTCCCACATATGTTCCCGTTTATTGAAGTTAGCGCGGTTCCAGATGTCTTTCCAGTTGTCAAACAAATCGTATTGTTTAGAATCGATCAACTCTTTGGCTTTGTCCATGGAGAGCTTATAATAAGCTTTGCTATCAAAGCCTTCATAACCGGCAAGCACCGTTTTGGCATACGTGAGGCGCTGGTTATCGTTGCCGCCATATACTGCTACATTGCCACCTTTCAATGATGCAGACCCGATAGTAGCATAAACCTTGGCCAGGTATCCCATGGCTACGCCGCGGGTAACTCGTCCTGCTTCGCCGGAACGGGTATCGTTAGCAGGATACAACAGTGTTTCCGCCTGCTTAAGATCGCTGATCACCGCATTATATACCTCTGCTACACTGGCGCGAGGCGTATTGGTTTGAGGATCGGCGCCCAATGTTTTCAATCGCAAAGGCACACCACCATACAACTGTACCAGTTGGAAATAGGCCCATCCTCTTAAAAAATAAGCTTCTCCCAACACCCGGTTTTTCAGCTCCGGTGTAATGTCGGCAGTAATGCCAGGCACATTCTCCAATACCGTATTAGCACGCGCAATGACGATATATAAACCACTCCATGGCCGTTCTACGCCCCAGTAATTATTGGGGTTACCGGCGCCGGCGCTGCCCAGGTACCAGTCTGCACCCGATACATGATCGTCGTCCAGCAAAGTAAGATTCCAGAAAGGCTGGATATATAGATCATAAGTATACAGTTCGCTATAAATACCATTCACAGCCACTACTGCATCACTACCATTTTTATAAAAGTTATTGGGAGAAATAAAGCTATATACCTTCTCTTCCAACGCTTTTTTACAGGAGACAGAGAACAGTGATCCTGCTACTACTGCTGCTGCGATTATATTTCTTGTGAGCTTCTTCATAATCATAACAATTTGCAGGTTTTAGAAATTACAACGGATGCTGAAAGTATAGGTTCTGTTGTTGGGATATCCACCGAGGTCCACGCCAAACAGCGCCGGGTTATCACCGTATCCGTTTACTTCCGGATCATATCCGCTGTAATTGGTAAACGTATACAGGTTATTAACGGCCAGGGATACACGCAATCCGGATACGCCCGGAATTTTGTACGGTATATTATATCCCAGTGCGATGTTTTTGATTCTTACAAAGCTGCCATCTTCTACGTAGCGGCGACTGAATTTCATATCCCGCCAGAACTGGTGAATGGCTTTGGGCCAGGTAGCGCCGCTGTTGTCTTTTCCTGCAACCCAGGCGCCGTTCCACATTACCTGCTCAATGTTTTTAAAGTCACCAATGTTACCATAAAAGCGACGGTTCATATTCACTACATCATTCCCTTGTACCCCATTGATAAAAATATTCAGGTCCCAGTTTTTGTAACGCAAATTGTTGGTGATACCGAATGTATAGTCCGGGTTCACATCCCCGATGAAAGTACGGTCGCCCGCGCCAATGCCGGTAATGCCGTCCAGATCGCGGTATTTGATTTCCCCTACCATATGCTTGATAATGCCGGCCGCCTGATTCGTATAGGCGGGATCGTTTCTTACTTCTGCTTCATTATCATAATAGCCATCTTCCACCCAGCCGTAAATGGCGCCTACCGGATGTCCGGCTTGTTGTACGAAGGGTTGGTCGTTGGTAGAAATGTTGTCTGCAAACTGTTGTTTCGCATCACCACCCAGGTTGAGGATTTTATTTCTGTTCATGGAGAAGTTGATGGAGGCATTCCATTCAAGATTTTTTCTCTTTATGGGCGTTCCTTCCACGATGATTTCCAGACCTTTATTTTGAATGGTACCGGAGTTACGCAATGCACGGCCATAGCCGCTGGAAGGAGGGGTAGTTACATATTGCAACAAGGCGTTGGTGCGCTTTTGATACACATCCGCATGTACATTCAAACGGCCTTCCAGAATACCTACATCTAATCCCAGGTCATAAGCTACGGTGCGTTCCCATTGTAGTTGACTGTTGGCGGGTCCGGCGTAGTAGTCATCTGCAAAACCGGTTTGCAAGGCGCCTCCCAGCGGATAGTTATTCACCGCCAGTTTAGGCAATGATCCATAGGAGCCGATGCCTTCACTTCCTGTTTCGCCATAGCTGGCGCGGAGTTTCAGGTCGCTGAATATGCCTGCATTCTTCACAAAATTTTCGTTCACGGCTTTCCAGGCAAGTGCAAAAGATGGGAAGTTAGCCCACTTGTTATCCTTGCCAAATTTGCTGGAACCATCTCTGCGGAAGGAAGCGGTTAAAAGGTACCGGTCGTCGTATGCATAATTCAAACGGGCAATATTGGAGATAATGACCGCGCGGTAACGATTATTCTGCAGCGGTAGCTGTGTTTGTCCGGAAAAAAGATTTTCGTTTTTGTTGATATCATTGGGGAATGTTTGCGCCTGCATCTTTTTCCATTGTCCATCGGTTACCTGGTAAGAGAACGCGCCCATAGCAGTGAGACTATGTTTACTGATTTGCTTACTCCAGGTTAACATACTTTCCGACAACACACTTCCCCAGGTATCATCGGCCTTCAAACCCCATCCCTTCATGCTTCTGCCCTCATAAACGGTTCGCGGATAATATTGGTCACGCAGGTTGTAGGCATAGTTGAAACCAATCGTTTGACGGAATTTAAAATCATTCAGGAACGATACTTCTGCATAGTTGGAGGAGAAGATGTTGATGCTGGATACCTGGTTCAATACGTCTCTTGAATAGATATAGGGGTTGGTGATAAAGTATACAGACGAAAAAGTGCCGGTAGAAGGATCATATAAATCTGAAGTAGCGGGGAATGATAACGCAGCTCTTACTACCCCCGCATTAGCATCATCTATCTTAGTGGTACCTGTTTTCACGCCATTGCTGATAGATTTGCTGGCCATGGTGCTGGTACCTATTTTCCAGTGCTTGCCGGCATTCCTGTTCAGGTTAAGGTTGATACCATATCTTTTAAAGTTKGAATTCTGAATAATGCCATCCTGGTCGAGGTAGTTGAAGGAGATGCTATGATTACCGGCATCACTGCCGCCGGAAATATTCACGTTATAATTCTGAAACATACCACGACGAAAAATCTGGTCCTGCCAATCGGTGCCTTTTCCGATATAATCATCCGGCCCGGGTGCATAATAAGTGGAGTCGGGATATCCGGATACGGGCCTTTTAGTGCCGGGGTAGGGAAGCGGCGTGGTAGCGGGATTGGCGTCATCATACAATATCTGGTTAGTGGTAGATAAATTCTGATACAGTGCGTAGTCGCGTGCATTCAGCATTTTAATTTTATGGGCAATTTCTGCATAGCCCATGCTGATGTTCAGGTCTACTTTGTCTTTGCCGCTGCGGCCTTTGCGCGTAGTGATCAACACCACTCCGTTAGCGCCTCTGGCGCCATAGATAGCAGTAGCAGAGGCATCTTTCAATACATCAATAGATTCAATATCACTGGGGTTGATGAAAGCCAGTGCATTCATGGTTTGTTTTTCATCGTCGCCAATAGAAGCGGGGGTAGAGCCGGTATTGTTGTTGGTGAAGGGCACACCATCAATCACGTACAGTGGTTCTGTTCCACCGAGGAAAGAGTTGGAGCCGCGTACACGGATGCTGACACCGGCGCCGGGCGCGCCATCATTCTGTGTAACGTTGACCCCTGCAATTTTTCCCTGCATGGCTGACAATACATTCGTAGGGTTGTTACTGTTAATTTCTTCATTGGTAATACGTTGTACGGAACCTGTCAGATCTTTCTTTTTTACGGTACCGTAACCTACGACTACCAGGTCGTTCAGGCCTACGGTGGCGCGTTTCAGCGTCACCATAAAAGTTGTTTTCTTAGTGAGGGGAATTTCCTGTGGTTCCATGCCTACAAAAGAGATCACCAGTAGTTTACCGGTGACGGGTACTTCCAGTGAAAACTGGCCTTCTACATTGGTAGCAGTGGCGATTTTGGTGTCTTTCACCAAAATGCTGGCTCCGGGTAAAAAGTTACCGTTATCATCTTTAACTACACCGCTGATTTTTTTGCTTTGCGCAAAGGTGTGAAGGTGGAAAACAAGACATAGGGATACCAGTCGTATCCATAGTGGTAGATACTGTTTCATAACGCGGCTTATTTAATACAAATATGAATTTTATTTAAACGACATTGTAGTACTTTTTTATCTATTGATTATACTTTGATAGTCGCATGCCTGATACAAAATAGGTGTAAAACATACACGTATACTGCTAATAAGCCACAATACAGTGATTATTATAAAAATAATTAAAAATTTTATTTTACACCTGATACGCTTATTTTTATGATGCTTTTTTAGCAGTATCAGTGCTTACAAGAAGATATTGGTCAGTACATTACATTCCACGTAGTACCGTTTCCGTTAGTATAAAACCACGTTATTATGAAAAGTAAGTTATTAAGAGAGATTACCCCGTTGACCCAGAGTGATTGCTTCACTTTATTTTCCCGGGAGAAGAAAGAGTTTGATTTCCCATTGCATTATCACGATGAATTTGAATTGAATTTTATTCAACATGCCCAGGGTGCCAAGCGGATTATTGGCGACCACATAGAAGAAATTGGGGAGCTGGAACTGGTGCTGGTAGGGCCGAACCTGCAACATGGCTGGTTTACAAATAAACATGCCGGTGGTACTATCAAAGAAATCACGATTCAATTTCACCGCGATTTATTCGACGAAAAATTTCTGCAACGCAACCAGATGAACTTCATTAAAAATATGTTTGAGCGTTCGTTGCGGGGCATTCTTTTCTCAACAGAAACTACGCAGCAAATTATGCCGCGATTAGTTAGGTTACCGCAGCAACAAGGGTTTGATTCTGTGCTTGAATTGATGTCGATATTACACGATTTGTCTACCAGCCGTAATATGCGATTGCTTTCTGATTCCACGTTTGGCAATACGGAAACGTTTTCTTACAACAGTCGCCGTGTGGAAAAAATCATGACTTACCTGAATGCKAATTTTGATAAAAATATTTCACTGGGTGAAGCGGCGAAGTTAGCGGCGATGACGGAAGTGGCTTTCAGTCGATTTTTCAAAGCCAAGATTGGAAAAACCTTTGTGGATACGCTGATAGAAATCAGATTGGGGCATGCTTCCCGTTTGCTAATTGAGACCACACATACGGTCAATGAAATCGCTTATAAATGCGGTTTTAATAATATCTCCAATTTCAACCGCATCTTCAAAAAGAAAAAAGATTGTACGCCCAAGGAGTTCAGGTTGGCCTATACTTCTTCCGGTACCCGGACCTTTATATAATTAATTACTATTATTTTTAATACGTATGCTTTAGATGTCTTCCCTGTTTATTATACAATTATTAAATAGACAAAAAAAACAATACATCTACCCTAACATTTATATTGAATAAAACAAGCTGCTGGCTTCTGGCTAACTATTAAAAAAGTCGTACCTTTGCGGCTTCATGCAAACTTCGACATTACTAAAGCCCGGGAACTACGTAAACGATGCCGCTTTTGACTGGTTGTATCCAGAGAAGATACAACAATTATCAAGACGCCACTGGACGCCGATTAGCATAGCTAAAACAGCTGCCCGTTTTTTAGCCAATGAGCCCGGTAAAAAAATACTGGATATTGGTAGCGGAGTAGGGAAGTTTTGCCTGGTAGGCGCCAGGTTTTACCCGGAATCTACTTTCTTCGGTGTAGAACAGAGAGAATCATTGTATCAGCAGGCAATGGAAGCAAAAGAAGTAATGCAGTCACGCAATACCCACTTTATCCATGGCAATTTTACGGAGTTGGATTTATCTGCTTATGATGGTTTTTACTTCTATAATTCTTTCTTCGAAAACCTGGTAGACCAGGATCAGATAGATGCTGCCGTAGAACAATCAACAAGTTTATATAATTTTTATAGCCGCCACTTATTCAAGCAATTGGATAAATGTGCCAGCGGCACAAGACTGGTAACCTTTCACAGTCTTGAAGATGAGGTGCCACCCTGTTATCAGCTGGTGGATACTTCTATGGATTTAATGCTCAAAATGTGGATCAGAAGATAGGCTTCATACTATCGAAAAATTAATACCATGACAACAGACGAACAGGCATTATTGATAATCGCACAACTCAGCGCGGCGAAGGATTACATGCAGGCGGACGAAATACTTGCAACTGTTGAAAAAGAATACACATCTTTACCTAAAGATCTCCTCACTTCCCTTCAGGAAAAAATAGAAAATTTATCACCACTGGAGTGTAACAGTTTACAATGGAGCAACTATCGCTATACGCTGATGTGCATCCGTAAACGCACCATGATGGAACCTGCCTGATTTTCAGGCACTGATAGCCAGCTTTTTATCAATAGCAGCTACCAGCGTTTCCGGTGAAAATGATTCCTGTAAATACAGATCCACAAAGGCATAACTGATTTCCAGTGAAGGTGTCACCAAATACACGCCAGGCACGGGTACATCTGCATTTACACCAGATACACGGCCCCAGATAGGGTCTGATTCTCTGTATATACCAGCTTTTCTGGCAATACGGTGTTGTGCGTCATGCACTACATCAAACGGAATATTTCCAGGATTCACGGAAGTAAAAAGTTTCTTGTCTTCACTGGACACTACCAGCAAACGTGCGCCGGCGGCTTCAATGGCCGGATAGCTTTCCTGCAGCTGCGCTATTAAGCGATCCGCATAGCCATTCCAATGCCACGAATAAAATACCACTACCAGCGGCTGTGCCGTCAGCTGATGCAAAGAGATGAGCTGATCAGTATCCGCCAATAAAGGACCGCTGTTAATAATCCGCGATTCTTCCAACAAAAATTCAGGGAAATAGTGACCCTTGTTTAAAGGATTAATTTTCTCCCGAACTTTGATCGGGCTGGGGAAGTTTTCTGGAACCGGGGTAGGCAGGTAGTCTGCATATCTGTATAGTGACGACATAATAAAGCTTTTTTTTAATGGCTGATAAAATGGCCGCTGTTATAGGTTTGGTGTTGGTGTTTTTGCTATTGTGAAACAAATATAGGGAGAATATTTTAATTACCCTACTATTCCTATAGACTATTAGGAAATTAAAATATAAATAATTGATTTTTAGGAAGATAATATTCCCATTTTTTTTATTTAATTTCAAAACAGGACCGTTTTCCCAAAAATAAGTACGCCCTAAAATATCCGGATATATGCTGCTGAAACATCGTCTTTCGCTTAGCCAGATCTTTTCCTACACCTGGAAAGTAGATCTTATGCTACTGGCATGTTGTACCCTTGTATATTTTTTAGATAAATACTGGCTGGCCTCACATGTATCCATACCAGTTGCCGTATCCGCTGTATTGGGTACCGCCATTGCCTTCTTTGTAGGTTTCAATAACAACCAGGCCTACGATCGCTGGTGGGAGGCCCGCAAAATATGGGGCGCACTGGTAAACGATTCCCGCTCCTGGGGCCGTGGCCTGCTGTATTATGCCGCCGCTCCCGGCGATCCCACCACCCAGGCCATCGTACGTCACCTCATTTACCGCCACCTGGCTTTCATTTCCGCCCTCAAAGCTAATCTGCGCAAGCGTCCGGATGAATACTATACCCGCTACCTCACCCAGGAAGAAATTGCAGACGTACAAAAACAAAGTAATATCCCCAACGCCCTCCTCAACATGCAATCCCGCGACCTGCAACAACTAAGGGATACCGGCGTGATTGACGGATTTAAATTTATAGAACTCAACCAACTCCTGATCAGACATTGCGACTCCATGGGACAATCGGAAAGAATAAAAAATACCGTATTCCCTCCCAGCTACCTATACTTTACCCAGGTGTTCATCTGGTTTTATGTGATCATGAATACCCTGATGATGACAGAATCAATTGGTGTATGGGCCATTCCCTTCGGATGGATGTTTGGATTTGTTTTCCACATCACCCACCTGAACGGAACCACCCTCATGAATCCTTTTGAACTGCAGCCCCTGGCCATTCCACTCGATAATATCTCCCGCACAATAGAAATCAATCTGATAGAACTATTGGGAGATGAACCAGTGCCCGCACCAGTACAACCACGGCTCGATGGGCTCTATATCATGTAAAGCCCCGCGGATTTTGTCTGTGTACAGGATTAGACTGATTATACTGATTAAATTTTTTGCAGATAGATAACAAATCTTCTTTCTATCTTCTAAAATCTACAAAACAACAAAATCAGTCTAATCAGTCTAATCCTGTACACAGACAAAATCCGCTGTAATTCCTTATTTTTACGTTTATGACGTATGACCAATTATGTAATCTATATGCCCAGTCAGTAACACTCAAGATACTCCGGGCACGTAGCGCGCCAATGATGCTGTCATTTTTTCATTACACATTCAAGGAAAAAAACCATACCACCATTTCCAATGTGGAACTGGTAACGCGTTTATCAGACTATATCGGCATAACCGGCTACCGGACCACCGATGACGAAATAGACGCTAGCAGCCTGCTGGAAAATGACGATGAAAAAGCCAGGAAGTATATTGAACAATGGAGCAACAAAGGCTTCCTCCGCAAATACCCCGATGACGATGGCCAGGATATCCATGAACTGAGCAGCGACATGGAAAAAGTAATGCACTGGGTATCCACCCTGCAGAAACGCGAATTTGTGGGAACAGAAAGCCGCTTCAAAGATATTTTCTCCAAACTCAAAGAGCTGATCGATCAGAGTAATAAAGACCCTGAACAACGTATACAAGAGCTGGAGAAAAAGAAATATGAAATAGAACAGGAAATAAAAGCCATCACCATCACCGGTAAAGTACAGGTGTTTGATGACACACAGATAAAGGAAAGATTTTACGACGTGAATCGCATGTCGCGCGAACTCCTCAGCGATTTCAAAGAAGTAGAACAAAACTTCGAACAAATCACCCAGGAAATATACCGCAAACAAAGCGAAAGGGACGTTGCCAAAGGCGCCCTGCTGGCTTATACCCTCGATTCCTTCGAAGCCCTGCGCCAAAAAGATCAGGGTAAAAGCTTTTATTCCTTCTGGCAATTCCTCATGGATGAAAACAAACAGGAAGAAATGCGCGAGCTCATAGAAAAGCTCTACTCCCTGCTGGAAGACCGGAACATCGAATACAAAAACGATCGCTTCCTCAAAAAGCTGAAACAATTCCTCCATGCCTCCGGAAAGAAAGTAATTGATGCCAACAAAAAACTGAGCGATAAACTCAGCCGCGTACTCAGTGAAAACAATCTCACCGACCGCAGAAAAGCCCTGGAACTCATCAACGATATCCGTCAACTGGCTTTCCAGGCACTCGATAATCCACCCGGAGAAGAATTTTTCATCGATATTGAAAGCGATGCCGAAATAGATCTGCTCGACCGCTGGGAAATGGCGGAAGAGAAAAAGCCGAACCTGGAAGTAGAATTCCCGGACGGCGTAGGCGGCACGGAATTTGACCCCGACGACCTCAATGCACTATTTAACCATTTTAATATAGACCGTGCCCTGCTGGAAGACCGCATCTCTACACAGTTACAGCATAAAAAGCAGGTTAGCCTGAAAGAACTGGTAGACATCTATGGCGCCGAAAAAGGACTCACAGAACTGATCACCTACTTTTCCATCGCCAGCCAGTCGGCACACCACATTATCCTGGAAACACCAGACCCGGTAATGTTAGGTAGCCGCACCATCAATATGCCCATGGTGCTGTTCACAAATTCACAAAACTAAAAACATGGCCGAGAAAAATATATCACCCTTTGCACACGTGTTTCTAAAACTCATGCAAGGACCTGTATACGAAGAAGATAAATCATATTGGAAAGACCTGCTCGGATGGCAAACAGAATTGAGCAAATACCTGCAGCAAACAGGGCTGCAGCTCGTGATCAACGAAGGCGATGGCTTTGCCCGCATCGTACAGCCAGACGCAGAAGAAACCAACGATAAACCATTGCCCCGTCTCATGCGCAAAACCAGGCTTACTTACGAAGCCACCCTGCTTTGCATTGTGCTCCGGGAAGCCCTCGATGAATTCGATATTCAAGGCAATGGTACCCGTCTTTTTATGACCCAAAGAGAAATCAAAGAAAGACTCGCACTCTTCTTCAAAGAGCGGCACAACAAATCCAAACTGCTGAAAGATCTCAACAAACCCATCAACAGTCTGCTAAACGTAGGCGTGCTGAAAGTTACCCGTGAAGATGCGGCCAACAAAGAACTGCATCAATACGAGGTAAAAAGAATTATCAAAGCACTGGTGAATAATGAGAAACTGGAAGAAATCAAATCAAAATTAAAACTGCATGTCCACCCTGTTCAATAGCGATTCAAAAGAAAGTGGATTCCGGCTGCAATATCTCGAAATATACAACTGGGGCACCTTTCACAATAAAATATACCGGCTCAATACCAATGGCAACACCTCCCTGCTCACAGGGGCCAATGGTAGCGGCAAAACCACGCTCATCGATGCCCTGCTGACACTACTCGTGCCCGCCGGTAAACGTTTCTATAACCAATCGTCCGGTACAGAACAACGAAAAGATCGTGGCGAAGAATCTTACTTCTGGGGATACTATGGAAAAACATTCTCAGAAGATTCCCTTCAGTCAAAAACAGAACAACTCCGGCACAAAGAAAACAATCCGTACTCCGTACTGCTGGCATACTTCTATAATGCGGCCACCATGCACCAGATTACCCTCGCACAGGTACGATGGCATTCCGGCGAACTGAAAAGACAATTCATCGTTTCTCCCCATAAACTCAATATCAACGACCACTTCGGCGCAGGTAAATTTGATGTGAAAGGAGACTGGAAAAAAAGATTACGCCTCGAATTTCCGAAAACGGAAATCACCGATAGCTTTAAAGAATACGCAGCGCTGTTTAGCAACATCTTTGGATTGAGAAGTGAAAAAGCCCTGTCTCTCTTTAACCAAACCGTTGGTATCAAAGTACTCGGCGATCTCAATACCTTCATCCGTAGCCAGATGCTGGAAGAAACAGATGCAGAAGCAGAGTTCATCAAACTACGCGAAAACTACGACAGCCTGCTATCCAGCCATCGCGCTATTCAAAAAGATGAAACCCAACTGAAAATGCTGGGCCCTATCATCGAAAATAAAACCACCTGGCAGGAGCTACAGGACCGCAACCGCGAACTGCAGATGCTACAGGATATACTGCCTGCCTGGTTCAACAAACAGGAAAAAGATATCCTCGAAAAAGACCTGGAAGTATTGCAGAAAGAGCAACAGGTGACCACCAGTACCCTCACCGGTATCAACGAACATCTGCAATCACTGAACCTGCGCAAAGATGAACTGATTGCCCAGAAGGCCAATAACAGCGTTGACGAACAACTCCGCTCTATTGAAAAATCCATCCACTACGAACAAAAGGCCCTCGAAGCCAAACGTAATAAGATGGAAGAATATAACATGCTGGCCGACCGGCTGGAACTCGCACCCAATCCCGATGAGCAACAATTCCATGAAAATATTACCGGCGCAGAACAACTGAAAGGCGGCCACGATAAACAACTGGAAACCTTACAGGAAGAAATATTTCACCATAAAGGCAGCCTGAATGCCGAAAGAGCACAGGCTTCCCGCCTGGAAGAAGAAATAGACTCCTTCCTGAACCGGAAAAATAATATTCCATATGAACTGATCCGCATCCGCCAACAACTGGCAGATATGTTGGACGTACAGGAAGATGACCTCCCGTTTGCCGGTGAACTGATCAAAGTAAAAGAAGCAGAACTGCATTGGGAAAATGCCATCGAAAAAGTATTGCACAACTTCGGTCTGCGCCTCCTGGTACCGGAAGAATATATCATGGATATCAACCGGTATATCAATTCCAATAACCTGCAAACTCGTCTCGTATACCACAAAGTAGAAAACGAAAGCTATACTATGCTGCGCATGCCTTCCGAAAAAGAAAGCCTGCTGCAAAAAATAGATATCAAGCCCGGCACCGTCTTCAAAGAATGGCTGCAAAATCAGCTGCTCGATCAATTCGACTATACCTGTACCGATGACATGGCGGTATTCAACCGCTCCCGCAAAGCCGTTACTTCTAACGGACTAACGCGGCAGGCTACACGTCACGAAAAAGATGACCGCCCAAATCGTTCCCAGCAAAACAACTATGTACTGGGATGGAATAACAAAAACAAATTACGCCTGTTAAAAGACGAACAGGACGAATGCAATAACAATATCGCTACATTACAACACAGCATTGAGCAACTGGAAAACAGCCGTAAAGCCGTTACTTCCATCAATGCGCTGTTGAATGCTTTCCTTTCGCTCCGCAACTACGGCGAAATCAGCTGGCAGTCACATGCCGGCGTTATCGAATCCTTTGCGCGTGAAAAATCACAGCTGCTGCAAACCAGCGATAAATACCAGGTGATATGCGATCAACTCGACGACATCACCGCACAACTCCACGCCAAAGAAAAAGAGAAAGAAAGAGCCTTGCAGGAAAAAGGACGACTGGACGATAAAGCCGCCGAAAAGCTGCGCCACTTCAATCAGCTGAAGGTGAATAAACTCGATGATATCTCCCTCCAATACGTGTTGGAATACCTGACAGACCTCTCCCTCACGGAACCCGCAGAAACAGCTACTGAACTGGCTTCGTACCGCAAACGCGCCGACGACAACATGAAAGCCACCATGCAGGATGCCATGCGCCAATCGGCCGAAAAAGAAGCGGAAATAACACGCCAGCTATCTGCTTTCGTAATGCCACCCAAAGCCATTCATGATACCTATCCCGACTGGCTCGGTGATGTGACCGACCTGCAACCACACGTAAAATACCTGGAAGAATTTACCTCCCTGTATGAACGTATCAAATTCCAACGCCTCATTGAACATAAAGAACGGTTCCGCAAATACATGGATACCAGTATGCTCAATGCCATCACCAACTACCGGGCATGGATATACGGACAGGAAGATCTCATCCGCGAGGTAATGGATGATCTTAATGAACCACTGCGTAACATTACCTTCAACAAAAATCCGGATACTTATCTGCAGCTGGAATGCCGCCATGTAAAGGATGTGGAGATACGCAACTTCAAAGAAAAACTCAGCGGCGCCGTACCTGATTCCTACAAATATCACATGGAAAAAGACGAAGCCTACGGTGATCAGCTGTTCGAAAATATTAAAGTACTCATCGATGAACTACAGCAAAACGAAGCGTGGCGCCGTAAAGTAACCGATGTACGTAACTGGCTCGATTTCGGCGCAAAAGAATTCTACATCGCCGATAACAAAGCCTTCAAATATTATGAAGATACTGCCAGTCTTTCCGGTGGTGAAAAAGCACAATTTACCTACACCATCCTCGGTGCGGCTATTGCGTATCAATTTGGCATCAATGAAGCCAACAGGCAACACCGCAGTTTGCGCTTTATCACCGTGGATGAGGCTTTCAGCAAACTGGACCCTGAAAAAAGCCACTACCTGATGGAGTACTGCGGACAGCTGAATTTACAGCTGTTGGTAGTAACGCCGCTGGATAAGCTGAATATCGCAGAACCGTATATTCATGCTTGTCATTTTGTGGCGAATAAGAACAAACGTGATTCCGTAGTGTATAATTTTACGATGGAAGAGTATAGAGATAGAAAGAAAGAATTTGAGGCGATGGCAACATTGTCGTAAGAGAAAATGATTAATAAAAAAGGCGCCTTATGATAAAAGGCGCCTTTTTTATTATCCTAATGCTTCAGTTGCTGCAGTCTCTCCTTTAGCAAATCCGCAAATGATTTATCCAGCAACTCCACCTTATAATAAGTTAAGCCTTTACCAAAATCAGGTTGTCTATCACATTTTTCAGAAATACGCTTATCCCCGTAGTTTAAGATATACTCAATGGCCTGAACATTCTTTACACCATCTATAATTGCCTTTCTTATTAACAATGGATGATGAATGTCCCACCAATATTTCTTTTCGTAATCTAAACAAGGACAGGTGATGAAAAAAGGAAGCGTTACATCAGGAGCACTGGTCATAAGGTTTATGGAGTCTGCACAGGCAGTAATATAACTTCGGGCGCTTGTTGTCATGTTTACTTTTCCTGTTTTACAGGCATAAAAACAAACACAAATAAGGAGGGCGATGGTACTCTTTTTCATTTAGACGCTGATAATGATTTCAGTAATGGTGCAGGGTTACTACTGAGATATGACCATCTTTTTATCCATCTGTGTTTCACTCACCTCCAACTCATAAAACGGCTCCATTCCCATTTGTCTGCGCCCCCAGTTACTCAACAACTTAATGAACGGCAATAATTCTTTACCAGTAGCGGTTAATTGGTACTCCACCCGCGGTGGTACTTCCAGGTATACGTGACGACTCACCAGCTCATCTTCTTCCAATTCCCTTAATACCTGCGTGAGCATTTTTGCGGTAACACCRGTGATGAGTCGGCGTAATTCTCCATATCGCTTCAAGCCTGTTCCAAGATGATATATAACACGTCCTTTATGCTTACCACCAATTCGCTGAAAAGCATAATCTACTGCACAAATGGTATCTGGATGATTATTTTTTTCCATTTTTTCAATTTTTTTGGCATTGATTATCAGCTATAGTACCCAAATGGTAACGACCTTACCAAATGGTGCATACTTGTCTGATATGAAGTTAGCGTGCAATTTTGTGTCAGAAAAATTATTCTTATGAAAGCAGTACAACAAATAGCCTTCGGACTGGAAAGTTTACAAATCACAGAACTCCCGAAACCCACTCCTGCACCAAATGAAGTGTTGGTTAAAATAGAAGCCGCTGGCCTCAACTATCTCGATGTAGCATTAGCTACTGGTGTTTATAGCAAAACGCTGCCTTTACCCCGTATCCCTACTTCTGATGGCGCTGGTGTAGTAGCCGCTATCGGTGATAAAGTAAGCAAATGGAAAGTGGGCGACCGGGTAACGGTACAATATAACCGGCTTTGGCAAAATGGGAATGCCACTCCGGAAACCAATCATATCAGAACAGGGGTAAGCACTCCCGGTATGCTGGCGGAATATGCAGCGATTCCTGAATATGCGTTAGTACGCACGCCGGCGAACCTCAGCAGCGTAGAGGCGGCCACGTTACCCGTTGCCGGCGTTACTGCATGGACAGGCCTCATGGGCTACGCAGGCATTCAACCCGGACAAACGGTGCTTACCCAAGGTACCGGCGGTGTATCCCTGTTTGCCCTGCAATTGGCCCTGGCAGCAGGCGCAAAGGTGATTGCGACCAGCAGCAGCCCGGAAAAGTTAAAAAAGCTACAAGCCCTGGGGGCGCATGAAGTCATCGATTATAAACAATACCCCGACTGGCACGAAGAAGTAAAACGCCTCACAAATGGCGCTGGCGTGCATGCTACACTGGATATTGCCGGCTCCGCCACTATTGTTAATTCGGTGAAATCAGTTGGCATGAATGGCTTTGTGGGATTGGTAGGATTCATTGCAGGCGCACAATTACCGCTGGACCTGTTTACCATTGTAGGTAATTACATCCGCTTACAGGGATATTCTGTAGGTAGTTTGGAGAGTTTCCAACAATTGGTGACCGCAATAGAAGTAAATGACATTCATCCGGTTATCGACAGCGTATTCCCTGTAGATAAGGTACAGGAAGCGTTTCGCCATATGGGTAGCAGTGGTTATTTTGGTAAGATTGTGGTGGAAATGAACTAAACAACTATACATATAAACGTCCTGCACTACGGCAGGACGTTATATCAAGTAAACCATTACACTAAAATTATTGTTTCAAGATAGTGAAAACAAGGCGATAAAACAGGTTAATTTCCTTGTTTGGGGGATTGATAACATTATATTTTTATCAATACATGACAAACATCAGTTTCATGGATATCTTCACCAACTACCTTTGCATCAATAATTATAGATTATGCCTTCCGTAGAAATTCTATCCAGGATACAGTTTGCCTTCACCATTGCCTTTCACTATATCTATCCTCCCCTGAGTATAGGATTGGGACTCTGTCTCGTTATTATGGAAGGGCTGTACCTCAAAACAGGTCTTGCATTATACAAGGATATCACCCGGTTTTGGATCAAAATATTTGCATTAATCTTCGGGATTGGTGTAGCCACGGGTATTGTAATGGAATTTGAATTTGGCACCAACTGGGCTACCTACTCGCATTATGTGGGAGATATTTTCGGCAGCGCCCTGGCAGCAGAAGGGATCTTTGCTTTTGCCATGGAGTCTGCTTTCCTGGGGGTATTATTATTTGGCTGGAACCGTGTGAACAAAGGCGTTCACTTTTTTTCTACCTGCATGGTAGCATTGGGTTCTATTTTTTCTGCGTTGTGGATTGTTATTGCCAACTCCTGGCAGCAAACACCCGCCGGATTCCGCATTGAAGGCCATGATTTAAAGGCCCGTGCGGTAGTCACTGATTTCTGGGAAATGGTGTTTAACCCTTCTTCTGTAGATCGCTTCTCTCATGTTATTATAGGTTCCTTCCTCGCGGGCGCTTTCCTGGTGATGAGTGTGGGGGCCTGGTATATAATAAAACAACGTTTTGTAAAACACGCGCAGGCCATGTTTAAAGTGGGCCTGGGAGTGGCCGTGATCGCTGCTTTGATGCAACTTTTCACCGGGCATCGTTCTGCACATTACGTCAGCAAATACCAACCTGCTAAATTAGCGGCCATGGAAGGCCACTATGATAGCTCCGCCGTAGCGCCGATGTACCTGGTAGGGTGGGTGGATAATAAAAACGAAAAAACAACGGGTATAAAAATTCCTGGTGGCCTTTCTTTTCTGACACATGGCAGCTTTTCAGCACCCGTAGAGGGATTGCGGGCTACGCCTAAAGAAGACAGACCCGGCGCCGTCAACTTTGTTTTCCAAATGTATCATCTCATGATTTCTATTGGCATGATACTGATTGGATTAACCTTATTAGCCGTGTTTCTTTTATGGAGAAAGAAATTGTTTAACCAACGCTGGCTGATGATCATCTTCGCCTGGGCCGTGGTATTGCCCCAAATAGCCAACCAGGTGGGCTGGTATGCCGCAGAGGTAGGACGACAGCCTTGGGTAGTGTATAAACTATTACGTACCTCAGATGCATTGTCGCGAAAAGTGACGGCAGACCAGGTAATGTTCTCCCTGATATTATTTACGCTGGTGTATCTGTTATTATTCACACTGTTCATGTACCTGYTGACACGGAAAATACAGCATGGGCCAGACATTTCAGAGAATGCTGAAACAGAGTTCGACGGCTACTACCACGACAACCTTACTTACCATCCTAAATCATAGCGATATATGGAAACAATACTCGGACTGGATCTGCCCACCTGGTGGTTTTTAGTAATTGGCGGATTGATCACAGGATATGGTGTACTCGATGGCTTTGACCTGGGAGCAGGTGCCCTGCATTTATTTTTTAAGAAAGAAGAAAGCCGGCGCCTGGTACTGAATGCTATTGGGCCCGTATGGGATGGAAATGAGGTATGGCTGGTGATTGCAGGAGGGGCGCTGTTTGCAGGCTTCCCGCTGGTATATGGCGTGGTATTATCTACCTTTTATATCCCTTTCATGTTATTCCTGGTGGCACTGATTTTCAGGGCTATTTCCATAGAATTCAGGAGTAAAGAACCCTGGCTTTGGTGGCGGAAGATGTGGGATATCAGTTACACCGTTTCCAGTACTGGTATCACATTGTTGTTGGGATTGGTATTGGGTAACCTGATACATGGGCTTCCTATTAATAAAGAGCATGAATTTACCGGCACGTTGCTTACATTCTTTAATCCTTATGCCATCCTGATTGCATTTACTACGTTATCACTATTCATGCTGCATGGAGCTATTTATCTGGTGATGAAAACGGAAAACAGGCTATATACAAGGCTTACAGTGATTGTAAACAACTGTAGTAAGTTTTTCATTTTATGTTTTATACTAACGTCAATGGCTACGTTGATTTACGTACCGCATATGACGCATCAGTTTAAAACACATCCGGAGTTATTTATACTGCCTATGCTGGCCGTGCTCATCCTGTTAAACATCAAAAGAAATGTAGATGCCCGCAAATATTACACAGCGTTTCTTTATTCCAGCATTATTACGGCCTGCTTACTGATCCTGTTTGCAGTTGGACTATATCCCAACATTGTCATCTCTACTACAGACCCGGCCTATAGCATCAGCATTTATGCAGCGGCGTCTTCTGTAAAGTCCTTAAAAATTATGTTATTGATTGCAGCTATCGGTACGCCGATGGTAATTGGATATACCATATTCCTGTTCTGGACATTCAGGGGTAAAGTGAAGTTAAACGAGATGAGCTATTAAATCTATTAGCCATTAGCAGTTAGCTATTAGATTATCGTTTGTTGATAAATAATTATTAATGCATATAGAAAGAAATACTATGTGGAGTCAACTAATAGCTAAAAGCTAATTGCTAACAGCTATAAAAAACAGGTCCCCGCAAGAAATTGCAGGGACTTACCATTTAACCTATATTCTGTACTGTAGCATTGTGTTGATGATCTTCCGATAGTCGTCGTTATCTTTTTCTCGTTTCTTTTCTGTTATCAGAAGATTGTTATGTATTTAAGACGATGTACGTTGAATAAAGTTTAATGGATTTAAAAAAAATTCTGAAAATAATTTTTGGACCCCGAAATTCGTACCCAGAATTACAGCCTTCATGAACCGTATAGACCGTCTAACAGCCATTCTCATTCAATTACAGGGTAAAAAAATTGTAAAGGCGGCCGAAATCGCCGATCGGTTTAATATCAGTCTGAGAACTGTATACCGGGACGTAAAAGCCTTACAGGAGGCCGGTGTACCTATTGGGGCAGAAGCAGGAACCGGCTATTATATTGTGGAAGGCTATCACCTGCCACCGGTCATGTTCTCTAAAGAAGAGGCTGCTGCCCTGCTGACAGGGGAGAAGCTGATGGAGCATTTCAGCGACCACAGCAACAAGAAACAATTTAGCCTGGCCATGGAGAAAATCCGGTCGGTGCTCCGGGGTGCAGAAAAAGACTACCTCGAGTCCCTGGACGAAAACATCGCGGTATTCCGGTATCAGCCTATAAATCCGGACGTGAGCCAGTTCCCTAACCGCTTTCTTTCTGATATTCAACAGGCACTCGGTATGAGCCAGGTAGTCAGCATGGAATACTTTTCCCTGCAGGAAGAAGTTGGTACCAAAAGAGAAGTAGAACCAATTGGCATCTTTCATATCAGCAGTAACTGGCACCTGATTGCCTTTTGCCGGCTCAGACAAGGCTATCGCGACTTCCGGTTAGACCGTATCCGTAAATTAAGTGTACTATCTGCCAATTATCAGAAAAATAAACACCCCTCTCTACAGGATTACCTGGAACAACAACGTCAACAGAATAAGGAAGATACCTACCTGATCAAAATCAATGTGGATAACGAAATCATGCGATATATCCGCGAGCAGAAATACTATTACGGCCTCATGGAAGAAAAGGTGATCGGCGACAAAACAGAGATGACCTTTCTTCAATCCTACCTGGGGCCCTTTACACGCTGGCTTATCATGTTTGGTAACCATGTGGAGATTATTCAGCCACAGGAACTAAAATTACGGATGCAGGAACTGGTGACTGAGCTCAAGGAACATTATTTATAATTTTTCAATGGGCTGCTGACATAAGGTTGTCACTGCATGGTCGTTGCTTTGTATTGTGATTAAAAAACAACACAATATGAAGACGCTGAACAATTGTTATGTATTCCTTTTCGATGGCTATTCAGACTGGGAACCCGCCCTTGCTATGTACGGCATTGGTAGCTTTACGGCCGTTAATATCGTTACGTTCTCCCTTGATGGCCAGCCCGTTAGATCCGGAGGCAAACTATTGGTACAGCCACAAGCCAGCCTGGCACAGGTAATGACGGCCGATATCGACCTGCTGATCCTTCCGGGAGGCGCTCCCATGGAAGCAGGCGCTAATACCGAAGTGTTACCACTTATCCGGCAGCTGCTCGAAAAAGAGAAAACAATTGCCGCTATCTGTGGCGCTACGGCGCTGTTAGCCCAACACGGTTTCCTGGATAATATACCTCATACCAGCAATCATTCAGAAGTATTGAAACAGCTGGCCCCCGCTTATAAAGGCGGCGATTTCTATGATAACAGTCCGGCCGTTGCGACTCCTCATATCATTACGGCCAGCGGTACGGCAATGGTGGCATTTACCAAAGCAATCCTGCACCATTTCGATTTGCTGCAAAATGAGCAGCTGAAATTCTGGTTTAGCTTTTTTGACGCCAGCAATGCAGGGACTGACTTGGGTGAATCTTCTTCCTTTCATTTCTTCTATCGTCGTTATGAAACCAACTACACCGGCATGCTGGAATTGGTGCGTACAGCTATCAAAGATGTATATGAGCAAGCCATAGCAGCCGGAATGGAAATATGTGGTGGCGCTCAATGGCACTACCATGGCTTCGATGGACAGCCAGATACCATATTTACCCTCGATATCGGCTTACCGGTAACCGCGGTAAAAGTGGTAACAGCTCCATGGCAATGTGAAACGTTACCTCCCTTTAAATGTGTAAGTATGCAACACCATGGCTCCTGGGAGCTGTTGGCCAATACTTACGGCAAACTGTTTACGGGCATGGGAATGCTCGGTTTACAAATGAATGGCTATACCCGCGAACAGTATCTTCAGTACAATTTTGAACACCCTGAGCATAATATTACCAACGTGCAGATTGGGATTATATAGTACAGTAATGGGTGTGGGAACGGGCGCCTGCACCCATTATTTGTCATTGCTGAAACCTATTATATGAAAACGTATATCTACCTGGGATGGTTGCTTCTGATCACATTTGCTTTTGATATACAGCTAACACTCAAACACATGGATAAACTGGATTTAACGAAAGAATTCAAATCGTACTATACCGCGGGCAAAGCACCGGAGTTAGTGACCATTTCCAAAGGGCTGTTTTTAACCATTACCGGCAAGGGTGATCCCGATGGGACGTCTTTTGCGGAAGCGGTTGCCGCATTATATGGCGTGGCCTACGGAATTAAATTTGCCAGCAAGCAAAAGGGGCTTGATTTCACAGTCAGCAAGCTGGAAGGCTTTTGGTGGGTAGATGACCATCATGTAGATCCATTGCAGGTTCCCCGGGATCAGTGGAATTATGAATTAGCCATCCGCCTGCCGGATGAAATCACTCAGCAGCAATTTTCCGAGTCGGTATTGTCTACAGAGAAGAAGAAGCATTCACCTTATATCAGGCAGGTAGATTTTAAGCAGATAGAGGAGGGGCTCTGCGTACAAATGCTGCATACCGGGCCTTTCAGTGAAGAGCCGGTATCACTGAAGAAGATGGCTGACTTCATGGAACAGCAGGGTTGGAAGATGAATGGGCGGCATCATGAAATCTACTTATCTGATTTTAGAAAATCAGCGCCAGAGAAATTAAAAACGATATTAAGGCATCCGGTGAGGAAATAATATAGGGAGATGTAAAAGCAGGTCTCCACTAAAAGAGGAGTGGGGCGCCATTGCCAATGAAAGCCGGAAGCTTACTGCTGACGGCTTTTTTAGTCGCCTAATCCGAGTTGAATAATGGCTTGTTGCGCAGCAATCTGGCTGGCATCTTTTTTATTAAATGCTTTACCGCTGCAAATCAGTTCTCCATCTACTACTGCACCTACTGTAAAGATGCGTCGGCCGTTATCCATTTGTTCTTCGAGCAATTCGAATTCCAATGTTTTGCCATTTTTATTGGCCCAGCCGTATAGTTTGTTTTTGTGGTTCATTTCCACGGTTTCCAGCAGTTCCATATCGATATACGGCATAATAATGCGTTTATGCACGAACTGTTGGGTTTTATTATAACCGCGGTCCAGGTAAACGGCGCCTACAAGGGCTTCGAGGGTATTACCGAATATCTGACTGATTTTGAGAAAGCTGTTGTACTTATCGTAGATGGTGAGCTTACGTAGCCCCATCTTGATAGCGATATCATTTAACTGCTGGCGGTTTACGATTTTGGAGCGCATCTCTGTTAAGTATCCCTCTGTTTTGTAGGGATATTTTTTAAAGAGATAGTCCCCCACGATGGCGCCGAGAATGGCGTCTCCGAGGTATTCCAGCCTTTCGTTGCTTTCCAGGAATTTTTCTTTACTGGAACGATGGCTCAGGGCCACTTCATAAAGAGCAAAATTACCTGGAGGAAATCCCAGCAGGTTATGCAACTCCTTATATAAGTGCCGTTTTTTGGAAACTAGTCGATATAAAAAACCTGGCAGTAAATTCACACAATCAAGATCAAGGAACGAATTTTTTGAAAATCACGGAGGCATTGTGTCCACCAAAACCAAAGGTATTGGATAAGCCAGCGCGTACTTCTCTCTTTTGTGCGATATTAAAAGTAAAATTCAGCTTCGGGTCTAACTGCGGGTCGTCATTAAAGTGGTTGATCGTAGGAGGAACTATGCCATCAAGGATCGACATAATTACGGCTATAGATTCAACGGCGCCGGCAGCCCCGAGTAAGTGCCCGGTCATGGATTTGGTAGAGCTGATGTTCATCTTATAAGCATCTTCTCCGAAAACTCCCTGAATGGCTTTTACTTCGGCAATATCTCCCAACGGAGTGGAAGTACCGTGAACGTTGATATAATCGATTTCGTTGGCCTGCATTCCGGCGTCTGCCAAGGCATTCCGCATTACATTTAAAGCGCCCAGTCCTTCCGGATGGGGAGCTGTAATGTGATATGCGTCTGCGGTAGCGCCGCCACCGGCTAACTCTGCATATATCCTGGCTCCTCTTGCCTGTGCATGTTCTAATGACTCCAGTACAAGGGCACCAGCTCCTTCTCCCATCACAAAACCATCACGGTCAAGGTCAAAGGGTCTGGAAGCAGTTTTGGGATCATCATTCCTTTCAGATAGGGCTTTCATGGCGTTAAATCCACCAACACAGGGCTCATTAATTACATTTTCTGATCCGCCGGTAACTACCATATCGGTTTTACCATAACGGATACTGTACATTGCCTCTATGATAGCATTGGTCGCTGACGCACAGGCAGATACAACAGAAAAATTCGGCCCCCTGAAACCATGGCGGATAGAAATATACCCGGCCGCGATGTCCAGAATAAGCCTTGGAATTAAGAAAGGACTGAATCGGGGCGTACCATCCCCAGTGTGGAATTCTTTCAGCTCGTTACTGAAGTTGATCATACCACCAACACCAGTGCCCCATATCACACCAACCCGATCAGTATTGATCTTGTCTTTATTGATATTGGCGTCTAGTATCGCCTGATCTGCGGCAATTACAGCCGTTTGTGTAAAGGGGTCCATCTTACGGGCCTCCTTTTTGTCCAGGTAGTTAGCAGGATCAAAATTTTTCAGTTCACAAGCAAAACGAGTTTTAAACTTGGAAGCATCAAATTGCTTGATAAAATCCGCGCCGGATACACCGTTCGTCAATCCGTGCCAAAAATCGGCTACGGAATTGCCGAGCGGTGTAAGAGCGCCTAAACCTGTAACGACAACTCGTCTTGGTTGCATTAAAACAATTCTGATTAGTAGGATTATTTTACATGTTCTTCCAGGTAAGCAACTGCCTGGCCAACAGTAGTAATAGTTTCAGCTTGTTCGTCAGGAATGGAGATGTTGAATTCTTTTTCGAATTCCATAATCAGTTCTACCGTATCCAAAGAGTCAGCGCCTAAGTCGTTGGTGAAGCTGGCTTCAGGAGTTACCTCGGCTTCGTCAACGCCCAATTTGTCAATGATGATCTTTTTAACTCTTGATGCAATGTCTGACATAATTTTAAGTGTTTTTGGTTTAAAACTTGACTGCAAAAATATAATTTTTATTGAATTGCCAACAGATAGCCCGAATTTTAAAGGCGCTCCAATAGGACCAATCTCACCAAACCCAGTACAGTAAACATATTCATTGCTTTGTTAATAAAAGAATTTATATAATTTTGATCCTGGCAGGTTTACAGATTTGCATATTTTAGCACAAAAGTCGCCTTTTTCGGGACAAATAAGCCAATCTCCCAAATTCAAAATCTATAAATCTTAAAATATCTCCATTCAACCTCCTATATCACCACTTATCTAAACCCTTAACGCTAATTAACAGTTACCGGTAGCTTTCGCCCTCCTCAATGCTTAAATTTGTCCGGCTTGTGAGATGATGGCCCTGGTTGCCGTCTTCCAGTTGTTGTATTCGCGTATTTTCTGCTGAAAACCAGCAGCCAAGGACCTAAAAGCTATAAAAACACTTAGAAAAAGATATGGCCATCACCAAAAAGACCGTTCGCTCAATCGTATTATTGGCCGCTGCGGGTATTGTAGTCTTCCTTATTTATAAGAAAACAACCAGCAACAAGTCTGCCGGAGAACCAGCAGCCGCCGCCAAAGGAGCCGGGCCCAAAGCCCTCCTTACCGATGCCTGGATCGTAAAATCATCCCGGCTCGACCAATCTATTGAAGCAAGCGGCACCCTCCAAAGCAACGAAGAAGTAGAAGTAAAGCCCGAAATCAATGGCCGTATCATACACCTTTATTTTAAAGAAGGTACCTCCGTTAAAAAAGGCGACCTCCTCGTAAAACTCTACGATGAAGACCTTAAAGCCCAGCTGCAAAAACTTAAATTACAGCAACAACTGGCCAAAACCACACTGGAACGCCAGGAAAACCTGCTTAAAATAAATGGCATCAGCCAACAAGATGTAGACGTAACCCGTAACCAGGTAAGCGCCTACTCAGCAGATATGGATTATACCCAAACCCAGTTGCAGAAAACAGAACTCCGCGCCCCCTTTAGCGGCAAACTCGGCTTAAGGAACGTCAGCGAAGGCGCCATCGTGTCTTCCGCTACCGTGATTACCACCCTCCAACAGATAGATCCGCTGAAAATGGACTTCTCCGTGGCAGAGAAATACCGCAACGCCATCAAAAACGGCGACCAGGTGAACTTTTATGTAGCCGGAGATAATAAAGAATATAAAGGCGGCATCTATGCCATCGATCCGAAAATAGACCTCACCACCCGCACCGTAAAACTCCGGGCCATTGTACCTAATAATAATGGTGTACTATTCCCCGGATCTTTCGCTAAGGTGAAAATCATATTAAAAGACCTTCCGGACGCCCTGATGATTCCTTCTCAGGCCGTAATTCCCGGTACCCGCGATAAAAAAGTAATTGTAGCAGATAGCGGCAAAGTAAAATTTGTAGTAGTAGAAACAGGCCTGCGTACAGAAAGTAGCGTGCAAATCACCTCCGGACTACAGCCCGGCGATACCGTTATTACCACCGGTATCCTCCAGCTGAAACAAGGCATGCCGCTCAAGTATAATAAGATACAGTAACAATTTTCTTCTTTAACGATGGAAGCCGGAGGTATTTATCTCCCGGAAAACCAATACGCTAAAAGAGAAAATCAGAAAATATTTACCATGAGTTTACCTTCATTATCACTCAAACGCCCCGTATTTGCTATCGTGATGAATATCATTATTGTGATATTCGGTCTGGTGGGCTTTACTTTTCTGGGGGTAAGAGATTTCCCGGCCATCGATCCGCCCATCGTGAATGTGCGTACCTCCTATGCCGGCGCCAACTCCGACATCATTGAAACACAGATCACCGAACCTCTCGAAAAACAAATCAACGGGATCGCCGGGATCAAAAATATATCTTCCAGCAGCAGCCAGGGAAGCAGCAATATCACCGTGGAATTTGAACTGGGACAAGACCTGGAAGGCGCTACCAACGACGTACGCGACAAAGTTTCCCAGGCCCTCCGCAGCTTGCCTCCCGATATCGACGCTCCACCCGTGGTTTCCAAGCAGGACGCCAACTCCGACGCCATCATTTCCATGACCGTACAGAGTAACACCCGCAACCAGCTGGAAGTAACAGAATATGGTACCAATGTACTCCTGGAAAAACTGCAAACCATTCCCGGCGTAAGCGCCATCCAGATATGGGGAGAAAAAAGATATGCCATGCGTATCTGGATGGACCCCGCAAAATTATCTTCTTATAGTCTTACCCCCGGCGACGTACAAGCCGCGCTGGCAAGGGAAAACGTGGAATTACCCTCCGGAAAAATAGCCGGTAACGCCACCGACTTCACCGTGCGTACTTTCGGCCGCCTCGTTTCTGAAGATGATTTCAACAACCTCATTATCAAAAATATCAATGGTAGTGAAATCCGTATCCGCGACATCGGACAAGCCGTACTCGGACCAGAAAATGAAGAAACCGTACTGAAAGAATCAGGTAGCCCCATGATTGCACTGGCCCTGATTCCCCAACCCGGTTCCAACTACGTTGCCATTGCCGACGAATTTTATAAAAGATTCAACCAGCTTAAAAAAGATATCCCGGACGATTACTCCGTAAACATCGCCATGGACAACACCAAATTCATCAAACAATCTATTGATGAAGTGGAAGAAACCCTCATTGTGGCATTGGTGCTGGTAATCATTATTGTATACCTGTTCTTCCGCGACTGGCTCATGGCCCTGCGTCCATTGATAGATATCCCGGTATCCTTAATAGGCGCCTTCTTCATTATGTATGCCTGCGGATTTACCATTAATATCCTCACCCTCCTGGCCATCGTACTCGCTACAGGGCTGGTAGTGGATGATGGTATTGTGGTAACAGAAAATATTTATAAGAAGATAGAAGCAGGGATACCCAGAATGCGGGCGGCCCGGGAAGGGTCAGAAGAAATTTTCTTTGCGGTTATTGCGACGTCTATTACCCTTGCCTTCGTATTCTTACCTATCATCTTCCTGCAGGGTTTCGTAGGACAACTGTTCCGGGAATTCGGGATCGTGGTAGCCGGTGCGGTAATTATTTCAGCATTCGTATCCCTCACGTTAACGCCCGTACTCAACGTAAAGCTGGGACGCAAAACGCACACCCACTCGTGGTTCTACACCAAAACAGAACCTTTCTTCCGCTGGATGGAAGATGGCTATAAAAATTCACTGGAAGCGTTTATGCGTTTCCGTTGGGTGGCGGGGTTGATCATTGCCGGATGTTTGGTCATGATTTTCTTCCTGTTCAAAACACTGCAATCAGAGCTGGCGCCGCTGGAAGATCGCAGCACCTTCCGCCTGTCTATCACCACACCTGAAGGTACCGCCTACGACTACATGGACGCTTATGTAGACCGGCTCACCAAATTCATGGTAGACTCTATACCGGAAAAGAAGATTGTACTCAGCGTTACTTCTCCCGGCTTCAGTGGCTCAGGCGCAGTGAATACGGCGTTCGCCAACGTGATGCTCACCGAACCGCATGATCGTAAGCGTTCGCAGAAAGATATTGTGAATATGGTGAACCGCAATATGAGCAGGTATCCAGAGGGGAAAGTATTTGCCATTGAAGCACAAACCATCCAGGTTGGGCGGCGTAGTGGATTGCCGGTATCCTTTGTACTGGAGCATATCAACTTTGATACCTTAACCTCCGTATTGCCTAAGTTCATGGAAGAGGTAAGCAACAGTCCTATTTTCCAGGGAACAGACGTAGACCTGAAATTTAATAAACCGGAACTGCGCATACATATCAATCGCGATAAAGCCACGCAGCTGGGCGTATCAGTACAGGATATTTCTCAAACATTGCAGCTGGCATTGAGTAACCTGCGTTACGGCTACTTTATCAGAAATGGTAAACAATACCAGGTAATGGGGCAGGTGTTCCGGGCAGATCGTGATGATCCGATGGACCTGCAAAACCTGTATGTGCGCAACTCCCGCGGCGAAGCTATACAGCTGGATAACGTGGTTAGTATTGAAGAAGAAACCAGTCCGCCGATTATTTATCACTTCAACCGTTATAAATCTGCCACCATTTCTGCAGGTCTTGCCCCAGGTAAAACCATTGGTGATGGTTTGAAAGAGATGTACCGGATTTATGATAAACTACAAAAAGAACACGTCCTCGACGACTCATTTAACACCGCGCTTTCCGGCTCTTCACGTGACTATGCGGAAAGTGGTTCCAATACCATGTTTGCATTAGGATTGGCGCTGGTACTCATTTACCTGGTACTGGCCGCGCAGTTTGAAAGCTGGGTGGACCCGTTAACCATCATGCTTACGGTGCCACTGGCGTTTGCGGGTGCATTGTTATCACTTTGGTTGTTTAATCAAACCTGGAATATCTTCTCCCAGATCGGTGTAATTATGCTGATCGGGTTGGTAACTAAAAATGGTATCCTGATCGTGGAATTTGCCAACCATCAACGCGATAGCGGAATGCAGAAAGCCGATGCAGTAATCAATGCGTCGTCGATGCGTCTTCGTCCTATTCTGATGACCAGTTTGGCGATGGCGTTGGGTGCATTGCCTATTGCCATGTCATTGGGCGCAGCTGCTACCAGCCGTATTCCATTGGGTATCGTGATTGTGGGAGGCATTGTATTCTCACTGGTATTAACACTCTATGTAATTCCGGCCATGTATACCTTCCTTTCCCGCAGAGGTAATTTATCTCACGATGATGAGGAAACAGAAGATGATGCCACCAGGGAAATTGCATCCGCACATGCCTGAGAGGAATTGGAATTGAATGATTAAGATTAAGATTTTTATGAAGACATATATCCGTAAGCGTTACTTATTATTGATGCTGTTACTGGCTGGCACCAGCGCACTACATGCGCAGCAGAAGGTGCTCACCCTGGAACAGGCCATAGACCTGGCGCTGAAAAACAACTACGATATTCGTTTGGCAAGAAATACAGCAGAACTATCTGCTAACGATTACGCCTATGCGAATTTTGCTTTTATTCCACGACTGAATGCTACCGCAGGTACTACCTGGAATAATACGGCCACTAAACAGGAGTTCGTAAATGGCACCAAGCGTGATACAAGCGGCATTAAAGGCAATAATATCAATGGCAGTGTAAACCTTAGCTGGACTTTGTTTGACGGGCTTAAAATGTTTGCTACGCGTCACAAAATGGAATCTATCCGTGATCTCGGAGAACTGACCATCAAAGACCAGGTACAAAATTCCATTGCCACGATCATTAGCGGATATTATAATGTAGTGCAGCAAAAACAACAGCTGAAGGCGTTATCAGAGCAGATGTCTATTTCCGAAGAGCGGGTAAAATTATCTGACGCCAAATTCAGCACCGGCCTGGCGCCTAAAACGGATCTGCTGCAATCAAAAGTAGATCTGAATGCGCAGAAAGCGTTGTATATCCGTCAGCAAACACTGATAGAACAAAGTAAAGGTTTGTTGAACCAGCTGATGGCTGTACCGGCAGGCGCTATCGGTTATGATGTAATAGATTCTATTCCGTTGGAAAACAGTCTTTCTTTTGCGGCCTTACAGGAAAATATGGCCAATAATAATACGGCGATCAAAGTGCAACAACAAAATGTAAATATATCTGCACTCACTATTAAAGAGCGTCGTGCGGACTATTTTCCGGTGATATCTTTTAATTCAGGATACAACTATAACCGGAATACGTCCAATGCTGCCTCCAACGCATTCAGCCCGAAATTTAACAGAAACGGGGTGATTAACTATGGTCTGACAGCCTCCATTCCGATTTTTAACGGCTTCAATGTAAAAAGGCAGGTACAGGATGCGCGGATAAATTTTGACTTTCAAAACATCACCCTGGATAATTTAAAGTCACAGGCAGATTTGTCTCTCAACAATGCTTTCAAAGATTACGAATATTATAAAAAGCAGGTATCGTTAGAAGAAGAAACCAATGACCTGGCCAGGGAAAATGCGATGGTCGCATTGGAGCGTTTTAAACAAGGTGTATCTACTATTCTAGAAGTAAAAATCGCACAACAAAGCCTGGAAGATTCCTTCTACCGGCTTATACAAGCGCGATATAATGCAAAGCTCGCAGAAACAGAGTTAGGAAGGTTGAATGGCGCGCTGGTGAAATAAATAGTCTACCTGATTGACAAAAATCAGATAGCCGAAAATATAAAGCGGAAAGCAAAAAGCCATTGAAGTGAATAGCTCAGGAGATTACCCGCTCCTGTCGTTCGTTTCAATGGCTTTTTGCTTTCCGCTATTGAATATGTACGGGCACGGACGCACGCTTGTATTATTATCGAACACATATAAAACAAAATAATGTAATAATCGCTATTTATCAGCACAACACCCTCCGGCATGGTTTTATAAATACTGTTGCTAATAAACATTACTACTATGCTACGCCACGTTTTAATCATGTTCGTTTGCCTGTCATGGATGGTTGGTACAGCCACAGGACAGCAATTGCGGGTTGTGAACCGCGGGATGGTTGCAGACTCCTCCACCATACATCTGGACGCGGCTCCAGGCGCGGGAATTGCCTGGATTACGCAGCAGCAATTTGAGAATGGCACAATAGAATTTGATGCGAAAGGGAAAAATCTGCTACAGCAAAGCTTTGTAGGTATCGCCTTTCACGGGGTAAACGATTCTACCTACGATGCGGTTTACTTTCGCCCTTTTAACTTCCAGGTACCAGAAACCAGCAGGAGAAAGCATTCCGTTCAATATATTTCTCTACCGGCATATGATTGGTCACTATTGCGCCAGAACAATCCGGGCAAATACGAAAATGAAATAGATACCAGAGTAGATCCAAATAAATGGTTTCATGTAAAAATTATCGTATCTTATCCGGAGGTATCCGTGTATGTAAATGAACAAATGTGCCTGACCGTATCACAATTGAGTACGCAAAAAGGGGGAATGATAGGATATTGGGTAGGCAATGGCTCTTCCGGCGACTGGAAGAATTTGAAGATTAAATAAAGTTTGTTGATTGATACAGTTAGAAGTCGGGCTTTAGGAACGCGGGTTCTTAAAGCCTTTTTTTATGGTTATTTTTCGTCCTTGTTTAACGTAGAATATTCTCTGCTGACACTAAATCCAACTAATAAGTTTGATGACTGTTACCCCACCGGACCAATGAAAATTTCATATGGTACACGGCAGAGGCAACTCGTCATCGTTGGGTTAACAAACTGCTTGCTTATGATAATAGGTAGTTTTCATCTCTATAAACCAAGTAAACTCAAGCACTTCAACCTACCGTGAATTTGTGATGACTGTCGCCTCGCCGGACTGATGTAAAACTCATACAGTGCGCGGCGAAGGCAACTCGTCATCGTTGGGTTAACAAACTGTTTTGCTTATGAGAACAGGTTGCTTTCGTCRCTATAAATCAAATAATCACACACTTCATTCTAACGTGAATTTGTGATGACTGTCRCCTCGCCGGACTGATGYAAAASTCCATGCAGTGCGCGGCGAAGGCAACTCGTCATCGTTGGGCTAACAAACTGCTTATGAGAACAGSTTGCTTTCGTCACTATAAATCAAATAATCACACACTTCATTCTAACGTGAATTTGTGATGACTGTCACCTCGCCGGACTGATGTAAAAGTCCATGCAGTGCGCGGCGAAGGCAACKCGTCATYGTTGGGTTAACAAACTGTTTACGAGAACAGGTTGCTTTCGTCACTATAAATCAAATAATCACACACTTCATYCTAACGTGAATTTGTGATGACTGTCRCCTCGCCGGACTGATGYAAAASTCCATGCAGTGCGCGGCGAAGGCAACTCGTCATCGTTGGGTTAACAAACTGTTTTGCTTATGAGAACAGGTTGCTTTCGTCACTATAAATCAAATAATCACACC
>NZ_JBFTLN010000012.1:0-263691 GCF_056396465.1 Chitinophaga sp. 05T412 | reverse complement strand
TTAATGGCTGCATTGGCCGGTACCTGTACAGTTACCGCGCCATTGGCACCCGGTGTTACTAATACGGTATACGTAATATTATCCGTTGTTTGCAGATTGCTAAGTGTCGCATTGGTAGCAGTAATACCAGTAGTTAAAAGCCCTGTAACAGCTTCGCTGAACGTAATGGTAGCAGTGAAAGGCTGATTGGTCGGAGAAGTAACCGCGGTGCTGACGGCGACTGTCGGGTGAATGGTATTGACCAGTACTCCACTTGTATTTACTATTGGTAATGTGAGCACACCACTGTTACCTGCTAAATCCTTGATAGTTCCAACGATGGCGGCTGCGAGCGCGATACCATCCATATCCAGATCACCGCTTTGTACAATATATAAGAAGCCCAGTGTGTCAGATGCAGATCCGGCCTGATAGGTCGCTTGTCTGACAGTGCTGCCGATGGTGATATCCAGTGTAGGCGTTCCAGTTACTACAACGGATTTACTGAAATGAGCTTTAAACCGCAAACCATCGCCCAGATGATAGATGCCATTGGCTGGTACATCTATGGATGTGATACTCGGTGGGGTAGTATCGTATACACGCGACAATATATTAGAGGCGCTGTTACCATTCAAACCACTGTTGGTGACCGTATTAGCCGGAAGCTGCACGGTAACCGTGCCACTCGCCGTAGGATTCACGTTGAATGTAAATGTAATGCTATCGGTGGTTAACAGATTGGAGATCCCTGCATTGGTGACCGTGAAATCTCCCATGGTCAAACCACTCACTTTCTCTGTAAAAGTAGCGGTGACTGAAAAAGTTTGGTTGAGAGGAGAAGTACTGGCCGATGTCAGGGTTACACCCGGTATCGTTGTATTCACAAACACATTGGCGGTACTGCCAACAGATTGGAGTGTCAGCGAACTGGCATTACCTGCGGAATCCTTGATGGAGCCACTATTAAGGGCAATGGCTGTGCCTACGGCAATACCGTCCATATCCATGTCGCCATTCTGTACGGTATAGGTAAATAAAAGTGCTTTGGTGCTGCTGCCGCTTACATAAGCAGCTTGTCGTATGGTGCTGCCGATCGTGACGGGAATAGAAGGCGTACCAGTTACCAGCACGATCTTACTGAAGTTAACGGTGAAGTTAAGTGGTTGAGAGAGGTGATAATAGCCATTCGTCGGTACTCCCACTGACGTTATAGTGGGTGGAGTATTGTCTATTACCCAGGTATAGCTGGCTGGCGTCGCCGTTACATTCCCTGCGTTGTCTGTAGCTTGTACCTTCCATGTATGAGATCCGGGAGCTAAGCCGGTTAATGTCAATGGGGAAGTGGCGGCCGAGTAAGCGCCTCCATCCAGGCTGGCAGCAAAGGTAGCCGTTTCACTGGCCACAAAAGTAAACGTAGCAGAGGTGCTGTTGGTCAGCACGGGTGGAGCAGTTTTAATAGTATCTGTTGGTGCTGTTTTGTCAATCGTATATACGTCCCCGCTGGTGTAAGGTAACCCGGTAACAGTATTGCCAATACCGGTTCCATTTACATCGAGTCGGAGCGTACCATCTCCGCTGCCGGTATTGACAGTCACGGTATACGTAGTGCCGCTGCCGGTTACGCTGCTGATACTGCTGCCGGAAATGCMGGTGGTAGTAAGGGTAAATGCGGAAGCGGAGACCCCGCTGGCGGAGCCGCTGAAGGTAACCGTATATTGTACACTGCTCGCATTGGTAGGACTGCTATTTACTTTGGTGACACTGCTGACAGAGATGGCAGGCGGTGATAATTTGAGAAACCGGCCATTGCCAGCAGCAGCGCCATCGCCGGCAAATAAAGTACCATGGCTATCTACTGCCAACCCCCACGGGTAAAACAGGCTTCCGATAGTGAGACCTGTAAAAATTTCTGTACCGGTTGCACCTACGCTCACCGGTGCGGTATACTTCATAATATGCGACCTGTTGGCTGGAGAAGGAGCTGTTTCTGTGGTGTAAAGATTATCCTGGCCGTCTATAGCCAATGACGTATAGCCTTTGCCGCTACCCAGTGTGGTAGCTGTATAGGTAGGTGCGGTGAGTTTAATCAGGCGTCCAGTGGAGGCATTATTAGGAAAGTCGATGATATAAATATTATTGGAATGATCGGTTACAATGCCCCAGGGATAAGTGCCGAGGCCGGAGGCCAACGGTAACCCATTATATACCACCGTGCCGCTACCAGTAAGATTAGCGGCAGCATATTTCACCACCTGGTAGCTGGTTGAAGTAGCGTTGTATTCGAGTGTGAGGAGGTTATCATTGGCGTCTACTGCCAATGCGGTGTAGTAGTTTCCGCTTTGTATAACGGAAGAAGTATAAGTGCCGGCAGCCAGTTTTATGATCTGCCAATGACTGGCAGGATCAGGGTTCATGATGAAAACATCTCCGGCGCTATTGACAGCAATGGCCCAGGGGTATTCGGAGGAGCTGAATGCTAATCCCTGATAAATAGCCGTGGGCGTACCAGTGCCATTGGTATACTTCAGCACCTGGTATTTCAGCGTCGTGGAGTTGTAAGCGGTTACATAGATGTTATCCTGGTTATCTTTGCCTACAGCGGTATAATATTTACCGGTTTCCAGCACCGTGCTGGTATACTGCGCTTTCACCTGCAGTGATAGAAATGCCGTACCGAATACCCACAGGAGTATTTGTAAAACACGAAAGTAAAAATGTTTCATAATCGCTGTTAAATGCAGAGGAAGGGATTCTGCCACCCTGATACGGATTCTTCATGGATCACCTCAAACTCTTTCGCATCAAAGCGCATCCCTTTTCCCTGATCAAGAATAATTTTATGAATTTGGTTGCCGGAAGTATTAATTTTTATGATGTTGGAGTCTGGTAATGCGAAGCCCGATAGCGGATAGAAGTTCTTTTCTCCCCGCGGGCCGCGTATAACATCTGTACGTAGTTGTTGCTTTACTTTATCCCAGTCTTTTTTGCGGGCATGTGGTAACAATTCTTTCCAGATCAGCCCTGCTTCATAACCCATCAGGGCATAAATATTGGCGGGTTGTCCGGCCAGTTTTTCAAATTGTTTTACAAACAATTGGTTCGCTTTATTTTCATTTTCCCGCATCCAGGAGCGGGAGGTGTAGAGTTCTATATCCGCGTGCTTAATATCGTCCAGTATATCATCGTATACCATGGCTTCCTGTACGAGTAACGGGATGTTTTTATGCAAACCGCTGTGTATCCATGCTTCCAGGAATTTTAATCCCAGTGAGCCACAAAAAATAGCGTGTACATAGGCGGGAGGGTCCTCTTTCCATCGTTTGAAAATAGTGGTGAGATCCAGTTGATGTGGGGCCTGCGGGTCAAAGGGCAATATATTCAGGTGCAGGCTGGTGCCACCGGCCGCCATGACGCCCTGCTGAAAGGTGCTGCTCAAATGATAGCCTGCCTCGTAGATAGGCATAATCATATGACCGCCGCCGCCAAAGGTGCTTTGGGCCCAATGGCCCAAAGCATACTGTGACTGCCATAATTGATGAGAAGCGTAAAATATATCGGGGCTTAGATAGGGGAAATGAGGGATGTATTCTCCCATATCAAAAAAGAAAGCCAGCTTTTTCTGGGGTTCAATTAAGGGAACCAGGTCGGGTATTGATTTGTAACTGATAAGCCCCGACAGGATATCAACATTGTTGAAGAAGAGTAGCTTGCGTGTTGCTTCTTCGGAGGCTTTCATGCCTCCCATTTTTGTAAACTCCGGAATAAAATGAACCGTGCGTTGCCGCACAGGGTCCAGTCCCATACCCAGTAACCATCCGGTTATCAGGTGTTGGGAAAAGAAGGGGTAGATACCCGAATAGGGGGTAAGAAACCCAATAGTGAGCGGAGGGGTAGCCGACATATAATCGATCGTAAAATAGTGATAGGCTGTTTAGCTCCTGGATGGGAATATGCCATTCAGGGCAATCAGATACGTAATAGCCAAATAAGGATTCAGGATAGAAAAAGGTTGATTGCCACCGGTGATGCCAATACTGATAGAGCCTCCTACGGTATCAGGTGACAGGGTAGCAGTGCTGTCTTTCGTTGCATACCCGTTGATTGGATTACCGGAAGGGCCACTGCCAATAGTCGGTAACATAGCCGGTACCAGCGCACTGCCTGGTGTAGTAGTGGTGCCTGCAGCAGTACTGGCAGATGGGGTCGATGTCAATTTGCTGATGTCTGCCGTATGGTTATGCGCCGGCAGGTTGGTAATAATCAGCGTGGTGTTTTCAGTACCAGCTTTTTGTCCAATAGTGTACGTGGAAAGGCCCGGTCCCTGGCCCCAGCCAATAGGCGCACGGCCTCTGAGATCCGGTAGTCCGAATGTTTGAACGCCGTCCCCGCCATAAATAGTACCGAGAAGTGCAAAAAGTGCGGAGTTTTGTGCGATGGACATAAGCTGTCCCCAGCACATCGCCCAACCGTTGATGGTGAAATTACCACCAAATGCGATGATCATTGCGAGATAAGGTTCCATGTGTAATAATAGTTATTGAGGTTAGAGAATAATGATTTGGGATTATCTGTCTATACCAATTATCACATTACTTCCCGGGAAGGAAATAATCAGGCTCTCTTTGAGGGTTTCAGCGGTCAGGGCAAAAAATTCAATCGAATTCTAAATAGGACTTAAAAGTGTGTACTTGATAAAGATAGGGTTTTTCTAAATAAAAAATCACCGGGAAATATCCCGTTGTTAGGAATCCTTTACTGCGGTGTAATGTCAGATCTGCTGTTATACGGCATATTTTATTTATGGAAATAGAGGGACGATGCATCTATGTTGAGGACGATGTGTGGTAAGGATAATATTATCTGCTTCTTACAAAAATATTTTTATACATATACTTTAAACAAAACATTCAATGAAGTACACCCTCACCCGGCTATCCTTTTTTGCAGCCCTGCTATTCACCGGAATCGTAAATGCCCAAACCACCGTGATTAAAGCCGGACATGTTTTTGATACCCGCACAGGAAAAATGTTGTCGCAACAAATAATCCTGGTCAGAGAGGGTAAAATTCAACAGATGGGAACCAATATACCTTATGCGGCCACCGACAAAGTGATTGACCTGTCGGACTCCTGGATATTACCTGGCCTCATGGACTGCCACGTGCACATGACCGTTGGTATGCCCTATAAGAAAATGGCTATAGAGCAGATGTATGCCACGGAGAGTACCGCCCTGCGGGCGTTACGCGGTGCCCATAACGCTACAGTTCTGCTCAACAATGGATTTACCACCGTGAAGGAAATAGGGAACGATGGCAACTATGCTACTGCCGACGTCATCAAAGCGATTCGGAAAGGATGGATAGAAGGTCCTACCATTTTTTATGCAGGAAAAATTATCAGTCCGTATGGCGGGCAAACAATGAGTGATATAGAACACGAAAATTTTTGGGACTATGAATACCTGGATGCCAATAGTCCGGATGAAATCAGGAAAGCCGTCCGGAAAAATATTTTCTACGGCGCCAATGTCATTAAACTGGCGGCGGATGCACATCCTTTCCATTACAGTTTGGCAGAAATAGAAGCCGCCGTCAGCGAAGCCAAAAGTGCCGGTATAAAAGTAACCGCCCACGTATCAGGTGGAGAAGCTGCGAGAAATGTCATCATGGGCGGCGCTGCGGCTGTGGAGCATGGGGTACAGCTGGACGACGATCTGTTGCGCCTGATGAAGTCGAAAGGGACTTTCCTCGTAGGCACCGATCTGGCCGTGAGCAACAGTATGGCCTACGGCATTGATTCTGCACTGGCGCTGAAATATTACCAGCTGAATATTGACAGCCTCCAACGCGCTTATAAAATTGGTACACCCATGGCATTTGGCTCGGACATCATCATGGAGATGCCGGGGAAAGACAGAGCCCAGGCGGCGCTGGAAATACTGCAGACCTGGAAAGATGCACACATACCTTACCACTACATCCTGCAATGTATGACCATCCACGCAGCGGAACTGCTGGGCATTGAAAAGGAAAGAGGCGTTATCGCGCCCGATTACTTCGCGGATATGATTGCGGTGAAAACAAATCCACTTGATAGCATTGAAGCCATCCGGAAGGTGAGCTTTGTGATGAAAGAAGGTAAGGTGATCCGGCAGGACTGACGACCTCACCGTAATGGTTTACTGCGCTTGTTTTGCGCCGGGAAAGTTGTACTTTACAAGAGATGTTGTCGCGCTTCGTATAGTGTTAATCGTTATCTACCTATAAAAGTACCATCATGCCAGCGATGAAAACCGGTTATCTGCTTATCTTCTTCTGCTTACTGTGTCAGCCATTATTTTCCCAGGATCATGCTGCAGAAATAGTGAAGGATATCCGTAATAAATACCAGGAGATCAACGCTAACAGAGCCGCCTATAGAAAGGTATGGGCCGACCGGCTGGGCGAAACCACGGAAGGGGGAGAGGTAATAGGTTATTTTCAGAAAGATACAGTGATGCTGATTGAAGAGTGCCTATATGCAGAAGGAGGAAAATCCTGTACATCGATTTACTATGATCATGGGGCGCCTGCTTTTATTTTTCTGCAGATGTATAAATACAACGTACCTTTTTATGATTCAGCTTTCAACATGCGCCTTTCTGAAGTGACTACTGACCGGTCGTATTTTTATAAAGGAAAAATGATCCGGTGGATCAATCCACAAAACCAGGTATTGGCGGAAAGAGATAAAGCATTTATTGAAAATGAGAAAGGGGCATTGAGTCTGGCCAAGGAATTATACAACGATATATTGTCGGCAGACACCCATCAGAAGGTGCTGCCGGCCAATCGTATCAAAGCTAAATAATCGCAGCAGTTAATACCTTTCTGCTATCCCTTTTAGATCCTGCTGCGGTGATGCTGTCTAAAAATGATATCGACAACTTGTTATCATCAAAAGTGCAGGTGATCATATCTCCATGAAACGTTTCCACAAACCGCATATTCAGTTGTAAAGTATGATCATTGATCCAGGTGGCAGTACCGGCTACCTGTGTAGGTTTGTGATTCAGTCCTGCTTCCGGAAAACGGTAAGTTTGCCGGTCTTTGTTGACGGCCCACTTCTCCCAGCCAAACTTAATAGCAGTAGTGCCCGCCGCTGTTTGGGTAGTCCAGGTACAACCACGGTCGGTGAAATCGAATTGCATAGCGGTAGCGCCAAAGTCATTCTTATCAGGCGTCCAGTTTTTGCGGTGATAGCGGGTTGCGAGTGGACTGCTGGTATTGCCTTTTACAACAGGTAGTTCCAGCTGATCGAGTGCGTTTTGTAATGCGTTGTAAGCGGTAGTATCTGCAGGCAGCGGATTATCCTGGATGGCTGGCAGCAAATATTTCCAAACCAGGTTGAGTGATTGCTGCATATCATCGGTTTGACTGGTAATAGCCAGTACGGCATCTTTATCCGGCATTACAATGCAATATTGCCCGAATGCACCATCTCCACGGAAGGCGCCGTGTGTGCAACGCCAGAACTGGTAGCCATATCCCTGTGACCAGTCGCCGTTGCCTTCCTGCGACGGTGTTTGATAACTGGTGGCTTCTTTTACCCAGTCGCTGCTCAGCAATTCCTTTCCTTTCCACAGCCCTTGTTGCAGGTAGAGTTGCCCCAGTTTKCCAATGTCTTCTGTTTTTACCCGCAGTCCCCACCCGGCTACGTTGAGTCCTTCGGGTGAGGTTTCCCAATCGTATCCCTTGATGCCAAGCGGTTCAAACAACCGTGGCGCCAGGTAATCCTGCAGGATTTGGCCGGTAACGGCATGCAGGATAGCGCCCAGCATATACGTTGCGCCGGTGTTATAGAGGAAATGTGTACCTGGTGTAAAGGTGACTGGTTGCGCCAGGAAGATAGCGATCCAGGAACTATCGGCGCGTTGCATGGGTGGTAAAGTATCTGCGGCGTGACCGGTGTTCATGGTCAGCAAGTGTTTCACCGTCATTTTTTTCAGATTATCGGAAGGCTGGTCGGGTACTTCTTTCGAGAAAAAAGAGATGACAGGGGTATTGATATCTAGTTTACCTTCTTTTACCAACATGCCTATAGCCGTGCTGGTAAAGCTTTTAGAGAGAGAATACAGGGAATGTACTTTTTCGGAAGAAAAAGGATGCCACCATCCTTCGGCTACCACATGTCCATGCCGTAGTAACATAAAGCTATGCCAGTTGATACCGGAGGCATTGGCGGCTTCCACGAAGCGAAGTATATCTGCGGAGGAAACGCCTTGCGACTCGGGCCGTGACCGGGGGAAGCGGCTATCCGCCGTGGTATCCCATAGCTGTTGAATGGGATGTAACAGGGGCAGGAATCCGATACCGGCCAGACCTGTACCGGCGGTTTTAATAAAATGTCTGCGACTGGTTTGCATGTGAATTGTATAAGGGCATTGGAAGATAGCTGGCACCCCCGCGGTAGCGGAGAGAGTACAAGTATAAGGCATTTTTTTTATTTCCGGAAGCGGGCATCAGCTTAGTTTTCCGCTGCTATTGCTCCGCTGCCGCCGATGGAAATCTGTCCGGCGCCCTTCACCCTTTTTAAAAGTCCTGTTGCCTTAATAGGAACATTGCCAGTTGGCTGGCAGTTTTTACAAACCGTAATTTTTTTGATATGAGCATTGCTAAATATGGCCTCTTTCTGCTGCTACCCGCGGTGGGCTTCAATTCTTTCGCCGCCACACCCACCAATGGCGAGCCGGAACAGAACCGGAAGAACGTAGTACAAATGGTCATGAAGCGCATCAAAAACCAACATTATGCGCCTAAGCCTGTGGATGATAACTTCTCAAAAGTGATCTGGCAGAATTATCTGAACGCGCTCGATGCCAACAGAAACACGCTGCTGAAAAGCGATGTAGATGCCTTGCGCAAATATGAAACGTTGATAGATGATGAGCTGGAAGCGGGGTCCCTGGAATATTTTAATGCCATTTATGCTATTTCTATGCAACGCCTGAATGAGCTGCCGGCCATCTATCGTGCAGTACTGGCTTCGCCGATGGATTTTAGTAAAAAAGAAACGGTACAGGCGGATCGTACAAAGCTGGATTTCCCCGGTTCGGAAGCAGATCGGAAAGAAATATGGCGCAAATCCCTGAAATATCAGGTGCTGCGCAAGATGATGGAAATACAGGCAGCTGATTCAACGAAAAATGATGTGGTAGCAGAAAAAGAGGCCAGGGCGTCGGTGTTGTTATCTACCGAAGGACTGTTTAAAAACCTGTTGGGCGCCACCGCTTCGGATGATCGTTTCAGCGCGTTTATGAATACGGTTACCCTGGAAATGGACCCGCATACGAATTACATGGCGCCAATAGATGCTGGTACCCGCGAATCGATGATGTCGCATCGTTTTTTTGGATTGGGCCTGGAGCTCATCACCAAAGATGGGGTGATAACTGTAAAAAGAGTAATGGCGGGTGGTACAGCCGATGCCAGTGGATTAATACAGGCGGAAGATCGTATCATACAGGTGAGCGATGCGAACGGCAAGATGGTAGAAGTAACCGGGATGAGCATTGTAGACGTATCTAAAATGATACGCGGTGAAAAAGGAACCGTGCTGAACTTATTGGTACGTAAATCAGACGGCCATGAAAAAGCGATCAGCGTGCCTCGCGGAGAAGTGATTGAAACAGAAAATGCGGCTAAAAGTGCGGTGATCGAGAAGAATGGTAAAAAGTATGGTTACCTGCGGCTGCAGGAGTTTTACCGTGATTTCAAGAGAGCAGATGGTGCGCAGTGTGCGATGGATATGGGCAAAGAAATCATGAAGTTGAATGAACAGCATATCGACGGCATGGTAGTAGACCTGCGTGGTAATCCGGGTGGTTCACTGGATGAAGTAGTGAAAATAGCTGGTTTCTTTGTGAAAACAGGACCAGTGGTGTTGGGCCGTGATAGAACCCAAACAGAACGGTATACTATCAATAATAATGATCAAACCCTTTATGATGGCCCGCTGGCAGTGATGGTGGATGAAGGCAGTGCTTCTGCTTCTGAAATTTTTGCGGCAGCCATCCAGGATTATAAAAGGGGGATTGTAGTAGGTAGTCCTTCCTCTTACGGAAAAGGGACCATGCAGGAAACCCAGGCAATGGGTAAGCTGGGTGATAAAGACAAAGGTATTCCGGATGTGAGCTATGGTTCCCTGGCGCTGACCATTAAAAAGTTTTATCGTATCAATGGTACTACTACCCAGCTGAATGGGGTAACTCCGGATGTGATTTTCCCGAGCAGGAAAATATACCTGAAGATGCGCGAAAGAGATAATGCCAGCGCGTTAGCGTCGGACACGATTGAATCCGCCTTTTTTATAAAATCGCCGCTGGCGGCTACTTTGCCGGCTGTTATTCAGAAGGCTAAAGAAGCCGTGAGCCACGACAGTGTATTGAACGTGGTAAAGAACGAAGTAGAATGGTTAAAAGTGCATGATGCGCCGGTATTCAGTTTACAGAAGGCCTCTTTTAAGAAACAGGTAAGCGAAATCGAAGCGCATAGTAAAGCGATCGATAACGCCTTGAAATTGCCGGTAAATAATCAGTTGAAAATGACAGGAACCGCAATAGACAAGCCTACTCCGGATAAACTGGCCCGTAACCAGGAGTGGATCAATACCTGTGTTTCAGATGTATATCTGAGCCGAACAGTAGATATCCTGACAGATTTAACGGGTAAGTAAAGGGAGGCAGTGAAATTCCCGGGATTTTGCCTATTTTGCGCGTTGACAAATTATGGGGGCGTAAAGGGCATGTATCAACCAAATTCTATAGAGCCGGCTTCATTTGAAGAATTGTTTCGACTGCATTATTCTTTTTTGTGTGCAACTGCTTACTACGTGGTAGAGGATGAAGATACTGCCAAAGACATTGTGCAGGACTTCTTCCTCTACTGTTGGGACAAACGGGACATCATACAGATCACACAAAACTTTAAGAGCTATGCTACTCGGGCTATACGTAATGCCTGTTTAAACTACCTGAAGAAAAACGGTAAGATGGTGTTTGGTGATCCGCTGACAATGGCGGACGAAGCTGAACTATTGCCGGAAGACGATAAAGAACGGGAAGAGACCAGGAATGCTGCCTTATGGGCGGCTATTGGTCGTTTACCGATACAGCGCCAACGGATTTTTTTAATGAGCAACCGGGATGGGCTTAAATATAAGGAGATAGGAGAGCAGTTGAATATCTCTGTAAATACAGTTAAAACACAGATCAAACTAGCTTACCAATATTTACGGAAAGAGTGCGAGTGGATGGTCATTTACATCGCTGTATTATTTTTTTTAAAAGAATTTATGATTTGCCTTCACCCCTTTTTTAAATACGGTTGCCTTTAATATAGATTGCTATGGATACACCAGACAAGGATATTAATTGGGAAAAACTGCTATCAGTAATAGAGGATGGCGAAACGGCCGCTTTGAATGAAGAAGAGGCTGCGATGTTGCGTGCTGCAAAGGAAATGCAGAATAGGGTAAAAACAACAGATAGGTTTCCGACGGAAGCAGGATGGCAACAATTTGTGGCCGCCCGTGAAGCCAGGACCATGAAAGTGGTGTGGCGCCGGAGAATAGCCGTAGCCGCTGCCGCCGCCGCGTTGCTGGTTACCGCCGGCGTATGGAGCTGGCAAAAGCATCTATCCGGTGCCAGGCCGCCAATGGCGGCTGTAGTAAAAGCCGACCTGCCAGCCACCACAAAAGTGCAGATCGTAATGGGTAATGGTCAAACCATTACCCTGGGAGATAAAGATTCCGCTATCCGTAAGGATAATAACGGCACACAGGTACAGGTAGATAGTACCGGTATCGTATACCAGGCAGCGCATAATAAGCAGGAAATAAATACAATGGATGCCTTAGTGGTACCCAAAGGAAATCAGACCCATATTGTTTTACCGGATGGTACCGAAGTATGGGTGAATGCGGAATCAAAACTGACTTATCCTTCCGCATTCAATGGTATTAAAAGAGAGGTGTGGTTGCAGGGAGAAGCCTTCTTAGCCGTGGCGGTAAATGTAGAACAACCTTTTGTTGTACATGCGAAAGGAACCACCACAGAGGTATTGGGAACATCATTTAACATCAGTACCTATATAACTGTGCAAACCACTTTAACCAGCGGTAAAGTGAACGTTAATGCAGGAACAACCAATCAGATACTAACACCCGGTCAGCAGGCCACTTATAGTGAAGCTACCGGTACATTGCAAAAACAAACCGTTGATACCAGGTTATATACCGCCTGGAAGGATGGAGATATTTATTTTGAAGACGCTACGCTGGGAAGTATCGTAACCAGCCTTGGACGTAGCTTTGATTATGATTTTAAGTTTGAGGATGCCGCATTGGAACAGGTAAACATGACGTTGGATATACATAAGCCAACCACACTACAACCAGTATTGGATCGGATAAAACTAATTATTGGCAACATTACTTTTCGGGTAGAAGGCAGAACGGTATTCATTAGCCGGCCATAGTTACTACGAAACAGGGACATGAAAAAATGTATGTAGACACGCTACATCCTGCCAGCAGTATGCGCAGGACAGGGCAGACAGTTTAATTATTTAATATCAAACCAAAATGAGAAAAATGTTGGGCTTACCTTCATCTGGGAAGGGTATGCATGGCTATGCTGTGTACTTACTGCTACTATCTTTTTTGCTGGTGTTTTCGAATCTGCAGGCACAGGAATCTGGAGTGTTAAAACAACGGGTATCCTATCATGCCAACAAGCAGCCACTGCTGAAGGTATTGAAGGAGGTGCGCACACTAACCAATGTACGTTTTACCTTTAATAACGATGAAATTCGGAAGCAGGGAGCAGTAACAGTAGACCTGCAAAATGGCACACTGGAACAATTGTTGAAACAGGCATTGACGAATACCGGGTTGGAATTTGTGGAAGACCTCGGAGGTATCGCGATTTATTTGAAATCAAATACCCAGATGACCCAGGAGGAAGTCAACGCCAGGATGGGTTATATCTTTCGCGGACAGGTTACTAATTCTGCCAATGAGCCATTACAAGGCGTTACCATACAGGGCCTCGAATCAAAAAATGGTACGGTTACCGCAGCAGATGGTATTTTTTCAATCGTGATAAGGGAGAAAGAGCAGTTGCGCATTTCGCGGTTGGGTATGAAAACACTCGTGTTCACACCGAAATCAAATAATAACAGTTTTTCGAAGATTGCACTCGATTCTGCCGCTCAGGTGATTAATGAAGTGGTGGTGAATGGTTATACGAAAATAGATGCGCGCTTATCGGCCGCTTCTACTTTTAAACTTGACGCAGCGCAGCTGATACAACCGGGAGAACCTACCATTGATAAAATGTTGCAGGGTAAAGTACCTGGCCTCATGGTGATGAACAACAGTGGTAGCGTGAATGGTCGTCCTACCCTGCGTATGCGTGGTACTTCTACCTTTGTGGGAAACGCCAGCCCTTTGTGGGTAATAGATAACGTAGTACGTCCTGACCCGGTGGATATGTCAGCTACTCAGATCAATAATGTGGTATCAGATGCTCAAAGTGGTAACTACTCGTTAATTGGAGGAGCCGTGAGTGGACTGAATCCTTATGATGTAGAAAGCATCACCTTCCTCAAAGATGCTGCTGCAACCGCTATTTATGGGGTTTCTGCTGCCAATGGGGTAATTGTGGTAACTACCAAGAAAGGTAAGGCTGGACCTATGCGGGTGAGTTATAATACCAACATGTCTTTTCAGCAACGCCCTTCTTATGCTGGTATGAACCTGATGAACTCTAAAGAAAGGGTGGATTTTTCCAGGCAGATGGTGGAAGATGGAATGCTGTATCAGACTAATAGCAAAGGATATGGTGGAATGTATACGTACGAGGGATTGGTGCAGGCGTTGTATGCAAGAACAATTACAGAATCTCAATTTAAAACAGAGGTAGCCAAGCTGGAAACCAATAATACCGATTGGTTTAAAGTGTTTTTTAGAAATAGTTTCAGCATGAATCACTCTTTGAGTATGAGTGGGGGAGCAGGTAAAACAACCTATTTCGCGTCTTTTAGTTTTGCGGATGATAGAGGAGCAGCCCAATTGGATACCCGGAAAAGTTATTCGATTAACACCAACCTCCATACAGAGGCATCAAAAAGATTATCATTCGATATTAGCGTCAGGGGGAATTATGCCAAGGTAGGAGGATATTATGCTGGTGTTAATCCACTGGGTTATGCCCTGACTACCAGTAGAACACTTTCTCCGGAAACAGTGTACCCGGTAACGATGGCTAACACACAGGTATTGCCTGTACCTCCGGCTATCACGTTTAATATGTTAAATGAAATTGCCCAATCAGAGAATTCAGGGAGTACGAGGTCTATGCAGGCCACTGTTACGGCAGGCTATAAAGTGCTGCCTGGCCTTCAGTTCAGCAGTACCGTTGCCGCCATTTCCGATGCCACAGATGTGTTTACGGCCATCTACGAAGGAAGTGGGTGGGCAAGTCAAAACCGTGGCTGGAATCTGAGTTATACGCCATCTGTGAAACAGGTGGCAAGCTCCTACCTGCCCTATGGTGGATTGGCCAACATTGGTAACGAAAATGCGCTGACGCTGAGTATGCGTAACATGTTGGTTTATGACAAGTCTTTTTTTAAGGAACGCGATCAGTTCAATTTCAGCATTGGAAATGATCTTTCTTCCCAGCAGATAAAAGGCTTCAATTCTCAGGAACCAGGTTATTATCCCGATCGTGGTCAGGCTTTTTATCCTACTCCGAAAAGTATATCACGGTATAGCCAACGTAACATTAAAAATACGATTAATAATACTTTGGGGTTATTCAGTACTGCCAGCTACATTATCAACAATAAATACGTGTTGAATGCCAATATCAGAACGGATGGTAATAATCGTTTCGGGCAGTATTCCAATTCCAAATTTTTGCCTAACTATAGTGTTGCCGCCAGATGGAATGTAACGAGTGAACCCTGGTTGCAAACCAGCCGGGTACTGAGTAACCTGGTGTTCCGCGCATCTTTAGGTACCCAGGGAAATGTTGTGAAAGTAGTAGGCCCGGAGCTGATTGCTGAGTATCCGTCAGATGGTAATGCAGATCCTACAACAGGTATTCCTACGCTTCACACAAAATCATTGCCTTATCCTGACCTGCGTTGGGAAAAAACAAAGCAATGGAATTTCGGAACAGATGTGTCTTTATTTGATAGAAGAATTAACCTGACTGCTGAATATTATATTAAGCACAGTAAAGATCTGTTAATGCAAAGAAACATTCCGTATGAATATGGTATTGACTTTATGTACAAAAATAGTGGTACTCTGCTTAACCGCGGAATGGATCTGCGCCTGGAGATAGTAGCCATCCGTAACAGAACAAGTTACTTGTCGATAGCATTCAATAACAGCAGAAACTTTAATCAGATAGGCGAAAACAACTTTAGTAATACCTACGACGACTACCTTAATGGAACTGTATTGATTCCCGGCCGGCCTATCAGTGGTTTTTATTCCTACCGTTTTGGCGGACTGGATGGTACAACAGGACTGCCAACCTTTAAGCGGGTAGGTCATGGCGATGCAATTGATACGGTTGGTTTACTGGTTTATTCCGGACAGCTACAGCCGAAATTGAACGGCGGTTTTGCTATTACTTTCAGCTATAAGCAATTCTCAGTGAATGCCGACTTTGCTTATGCCCTGGGCTCTTCCAAGAGACTGGACCCATTGTTTAGCCACCAGGATATGGCAACAGATGGCGTGCCGGCACCTTATGATAATGTGAACAGAATATTACTTACCCGCTGGCGTAAACCTGGTGATGAGAAGACTACCAATATACCAGCTATTACGGATGTCAGTGGTATCGTTGTACCAGGAACGGGTAATAAGATGATATATCAAGCCTACAATCAGGCTGATATTCGCGTGGTGGACGCCTCTTTTCTTCGTTGCAAAAATTTGAATTTCAGGTATTCAGTACCACAAAGAATTTATTCGAAGGCAGGGGTGAGAAATGTGTCTGCGGGTGTATTTGTCAGCAACGTATTCACACTGGCCAGCAAGCAATTGCATGGCGAAGATCCTGAAATTCCGGGAGTAGGCACCAATGCCTTACCATTGACCAGGAAGTATGGCTTTAGCATGAATGTGGATTTTTAATATTATCAACTAAAAAGGTATGAAAAAAATAGTAGTCATTGCCTTATTGGCAGGTAGCATGGTCTCATGCAAGAAGTTTTTAGCTGAGCGTTCACAAACAGAAGTAATTCCCAAAACCACGAAAAATTTTGGAGAAATTTTATATAGTGATGGCTACCCTACGGTGAATGTGCAGTTGCAGCCATATCTCACGCTAATGGATGATGATCTGGAGTGTTATAATGGCGATCTGATGGCAGACAATCAGAAAGATGTGACGATGAATGCAGGCGCTTTTCAGTGGCAGGCCAATTTCATTGATGTCTGCAGATCGGGCGGTGCCAGTGTAGGCCAATTTGATTCCTGGCGTACCTACTATAAACTTATTTTAGGTACCAACGTAGCGCTGCAGTATCTGGATAACTCCATTGGCGAAGCCTCAGATAAAGCCATGTATAAAGGAGAAGCATATGCATTACGGGCATTTTACCATTTTATGCTGGTAAATCTATATGCAAAACCTTATAATGATTCTACTACTACACCGGACAAACTTCCTGGTGTACCATTGAAATTAGATGCAAATCTGTCGGAAGAGTTTCCTGCCAGGAATACGGTGAAAGAGGTATATGCACAGGTTACAAAGGACCTGGACACGGCTATTAATATGTTAGAACAAGTGGGAGCGGATCAGCGGTTATACCGTATGTCGGCAACAGCCGCCCACCTGTTGGCAAGCAGAATATACCTGTATATGGAACAATGGGATAAAGTAATAGAACACTCAGACTACGTGCTGAGCCATCATCCGCAATTAATGAATCTGAATACCTGGCCTAATGATGGTGTAAATACTGATTATACAAAGTATCCGTTGATTGGAGTGAACAATGTGGAAACGATCTGGTATTATGGTTCGGTAGACGAGCCCCAGGTGGCTGGCACCAGCTCGGCATATGGTATTTCCCAGGACCTGGCCAATACCTTTGAGACAAATGATCTTAGACCAGAAATATGTTTTCCGGCGGTACCTGATTTCCTGAAACCTTATGTAAATGGTAATTATTTTTTCACTAAAATAATTGCAGGCGCCCAGGTACTAGGTGCAGATATGGGTACCTCCTGGCGTAGTTCAGAAGCTTACCTGAATCGTGCGGAAGCGTATATTCAGAAATATAAAACCAAAGGCGATGCAGGAGCTGCAGCAGAGGCATTGAAGAATTTGAATACTCTTCGTGCAGCCCGATTTAAGGCAGGCACTTATACCAACTGGACCCTTGAAACAGCGGATAAGTTATTGACCATGTGCCGTGCCGAGCGCAGAAGGGAATTATTCCGGGAAGGAGGCCAACGTTGGTTTGATCTGAGAAGATATGGTATGCCTTCTATCCGCCATATCTATCAACCTACGGTCAATACCAGTGCGATATACGTATTGCAAAAGAGAGATCCGCAATATGTATTACCAATTCCTAACGAAGTAYTGCAACGGAATTTCTCATTGGAGCAAAACCAGCAAATAAGCGGTGTTCGTCCGTCTCTCTAAAAAATATTGAATCATAAAACGTATTTTATGTCTACTGCCTTTCTGCGTAATATCATGATCACTGGTTTGACATTACTATCATGTATTTTCGTTTCCTGTCGTAAAGAAGCGGCTATCACATCAGAGAAAATACCTGATTTTTATGTTTTGCCGCAGGGGAATCAGCCATATGATGATTCCATAGTAGCCTTCCATCAAAAGTATGGGACTTATATTTTGTATAAGTTTTCAACATATGATCTTACCTACAACTACACGAATTACCTGCAGGTAACAGCGGGTCTTGGTAATCCTGCCTGGATTAAAAATACCCTTGCCTATTTTAAGTCGGAGTGCCTGGATTTTTATCCCGAAAGCTTCCTGCAGAAAACTATKCCGTTTAAAGTGTTGCTGGCGTCCTATTTCGATACTGGCTATACCAAGACCGGTGGAACGGAAGTAGTCCCATTAGGGCGCTCCGTGACTGGATTTTGTGCCACCAGAGGCACGTTAACGATTGGGTGGGCTGATAGTACACTGGCAGCACAATTGCCGGCACGTAGAAAGGAGCTGAGAGGATTTATGCATAGGTCCTATATGGCGCAGTCTATCGCTGCGGGTGGTATCTCAGTACCGCAGGCGTTTCAGAGCCTGGCTCCTGAAAACTATCAGGCAGTAAACGGGGGCGCTTATGGGTTGATAGAAATCAGGCCAGCTGTGGGGAACTTTATCGCAGATGCCGCCTGGGATTTTACCTGCTACGTAAATGCGATTACCTCGCATACCAAAGCAGAACTGGATGCTACCATTTTAAGCCCCAGTTATGATGTAGCCGGATTGGTACAACAGAAATATACCATTGTCGTCAATTTTTATAGAGAAAAATATGGAGTGGATCTTCAGGCGATCGGTAATCACCCTTAAAAGATAGTTAATACAGATCTTCCATAAATAATATCACAAACCCCTTTCCAGCCTTATTGCAGGGAAGGGGTTTGTTTTGCCCGCTGACTATACCTATCAATAGAAAAGTCACAAAAAAATAATACGCTTCTTCACCCTTTTTGCAATTTTAGTTGCCTTTAATTAAACCACATCTAAATCATGAAATCATTCCAGATATTAGCCGCCATGCTACTCGGTAGTATGTCTTCCTTCGCCGGAAACCCGGTGGCTGCCACTTCACTGAATGTGAAGGTGGGGATTCCCACAGGATATAATGGAGTCCTCAATTTTGAGCAGTTAGAGAATCCCCGGTTAACAGCATATAAATCTGAAACCATTTTCCTTAAGATGGATAAGCCGATGGCTGCTTTTTCACGATCCTTGAATGCCGGTACGCAAATTCTCCTGGTGAATAATTGTCCGGTACTCGTCAATGCCGGAGATCAGATACAGATGGTGTTATCTCCTAAGTTGAAAGATGGAAAAGTATTTACATTCAGATTCTCTCCCTCTTTTACGGGTAAAGATGCTGCCCGTCAGGCATTACCACACCAGATAGATAGTTTGTATACAGCTGAGGAGTCTATCAGCACCGTGGAAGGAATGGATGCATTTATCAAAAACAGTGCGCAACAGGTACAGGCAATGATAACCCGTGCTAAAATAACGGGTAAGGAAAATCTGGCACTGCTCAACGCTTACGAACAAACGAAATTAATGCGATTGAAATATGCATTTCAATATACCCATAAGGCGCTGCTACCATCAAAGGCCTATGGCGATTGGTGCCTGAATGGCTTTGATATCACATCAGCTGCTTTTTCGGGAATATCCAGTGATACCTATATGCAGGAAACGCTGAACCTCTGGTGGGAGCTGAGAAAAATGCAGGACAGTGTGTTAAAAAATGAGTTTAAGCTGGTAGAAGTGATGACACAGTCAAAAAGTGAGCTGGTAAAAGGTTCATTGGCTTCCAAGGAAATCAAGATAGAGTCGGTACGACACAACTGGTCTCCACGTCTCAAGCAAATATTTTCAATTGTTTCCGGAAATCTGGCTAAAGATAATCCCTATAAACAGGTAGTGGATTCCATGCACACCTGGTACAGCCGGTTGGAACCAGGAACACCCGCCTTTAATTTTGCGTTGAAAAATGACCTGGGTGATATCGTTCGGTTGGCTGATTTTAAAGGTAAAGTAGTCATTATAGATTGTTGGGCTACCTGGTGTACGTCCTGCGTAGCTGGCCTGCCATCCTATAATCGCATCAGAGAGTCTTATAAAGATAAAAAGGATATCGTATTCCTGACTATTGGCTGGGAAGGCGAAGGTGCCGAAGAAGCCTGGAAAGAATTCTCTAAAAAGAAAGAAATAAATGGTGCTACTAACCTGATCCTGTCGCTCGACAGAGCAGATGAGCAATGTAAACAGATGGTGGAACGCTTTTGCATGACCGGCGTACCCCGCTGGATCGCTATCAACGAAGAAGGTAAATTGTTGGATGGCGATATGGGACATCCTGGTGATCCGCAGCTCGAGCAAAAGATTGCGAACTATTATAAAATGAAGAACTAATTCTATTGCTGTATTCTAATTCATGGTAAGCTTGTATCGGAAAATCATAATAGGGTTGATAGTAACGTGTCTTTACTGTTATAACAGTTTCGCACAAACGAAAAAGGAGACCGTTACTACAGCCGAAGCATTTGCGCCGCTGGTGTTTCCTCCCGGCAATACCCACCGCACAGCGGACGGTAAACCTGGAGCCACCTACTGGCAAAATAGTACGGATTATAAAGTACAGGTGTCTTTTGATACCCTTACCCGTAATTTGCAGGGTACGGCGCAGATGACCTATACGAACAACAGCCCGGTAACATTAAATTATGTATGGTTGTCTGTTACGCAAAACMGCTTCCGGAAAGACTCCCGTACTGCGGTGTTAACACCACCACAAGGCACTCGTTTCGGTGTACAGGAATATACAGACGGCTGCCGCATTCATCAGCTGCAGGTGGCTATGGGTACAGGAACGCTAAAGAATGCTGCTTATGATGTAACCGATACGTATGTGAAGGTAACCCTGCCGGCACCACTCAAGTCAGGTGAAAAGGTAAAGATGACGGTGGACTACGATTTTACACTACCCTATAACGGGTCCGACTATATGGGTATCCTGACTGCAAAGTATGGGAAAGTATACCAGCTGGCAGGCTTGTTTCCCAGAGTAGCAGTATATGACGATGTGCAGGGCTGGAATGTGTTTACAGCTGGGTACTATGTAGAACCTGGATCTGTTGATGTAAGTATCACGGTGCCTGCCGGCTTAATTGTTCAGGGCAGCGGCGTACTCACCAACCCGGAAGCAGTATTACCTAACACTACTTTGAAGCGGTATCAGCAGGCCATGAAAAGTGACACGGTGGTGCGTATCATCACGGCACAGGAGGCTATTCAAGGTTTGACGGTATCCGCTGGCCCCAAAACCTGGCGTTTCCAGCTGGATAAAGCAGATGATGGCATGTGGGCGATATCTCCGGCATTGGTGTGGGATGGCGTGAAAGCCAATCTCCCTAATGGCAAACAAGTGTTGACGATGGCGGCCTATCCGCCGGATAGCAATCCTGAATGGGATACCATTGCCAAACAGATGAAGGGTATGGTAGAAACCTATTCCGGCTTGTGGACATCTTATCCATATCCAACCTGGGTCAATATCGGTGGATCTATCACCGGGGTTGCATCTGCGGCTGTGTCAACCATTCAGTATCAGAACGTTTCTTTCGGCAATACCATCTGGACTAAAACCAATCATGAACTGGGGCATACCTGGTTTAATATACAGATCGCCGCCGATAGTAAGCATGGCTGGATGTGCGAAGGATTGAACACCTTTATTAACCTGATTAACTGCGATACCCTGAAGGGTCCTGGCGCTTTTCAAATGGAAAGCGCGATAGAGTGGTTGTCGTCTAAAAAAAGTATACAACCATTAAATACACCAGCTGCTTCCGTATCACCAACCGATATGGCTATGGTGATGTATGTAAAGCCAGCAGTTGCTCTGATGCTGTTGCGCAACGATGTAATTGGTCCGAAACGTTTTGACGCCGCATTCCGCACATTTATGAGCGACTGGTCTTTCAAACATCCTACTCCAAACGATTTTTTCCGTGCCATTGAAAATGGCACCGGAGAAGATCTGAGCTGGTTCTGGCGCAGCTGGTTTTTGAACGACTGGAAACTGGATCAGGCTATTAAAGGACTGAACTATGTAAACGGGGACCCCACAAAAGGAGTAGATATCACGGTAGAGAACAAGGGAGATATGATTATGCCGGTAAATGTACTGATCCGGGAGTTTAACGGTAACGTATCTACGCTGCATTTTCCGGCGCAGATCTGGCAGCTTGGCAAAATGCATACTTTCCGGTATGCGTCTACCAGCCCGGTTATTGCGGTGATATTAGATCCGCAGAAAGCCATCCCTGATATAGATCGTGGCAATAACGAGTGGAGAGGCACCGGCGTAAAATTCCCGGTGATGAAAGGAATGGATGCTGCCATGATTATTCGCCGCTATCTGAAACTGATAGGCGGAGAAGCACGACTGAAGCAGTTGTCTGCCACCWCATTAGTTTACGCAACGGCTGAAGACAACAAGTTGGGGTTTAATAAGAAAGAAACGGCGGATGGTCAGGCAAGCCTCTCCACCACGCTTAATAACATTCATCTGACGCTCCGGAATGCATTGATCACTGATACCAGTGCTACTTCGATGCATTTGGGAGATGCGATGAAAATGAATGCCGCGCAAAAAGAAGAACTACGTTTAGCCGCTGCTGTTGTACCGGAACTGCTGTTTAAAGAACCCGGCTACCGGATGGTACTACGTGATTCTACCTTGCATATGAACGGGATGAATGCCTTTGTAGTCAATGTGACCACACCCTCGGGCGGTAGCTGGAATTACTACTATGACGCTGCAAGTGGTTATAAGATTGCTGAATCATGTGCGGCGAATCCGAAAGACAGCCCTTTTTTTACGCAGCTGGAATTCGCCGGATACAAAACTGAACAGGGAATTACACTACCTCATCAGCTGTATAGCCGATTTTATGAGGAAGGAGAAGAATCTCTGGAACTAAAAAACAGCGAACTGAAATTTTAATCAAACCATAAATCATCTAAAAAAACAAGTGATATGAAAAAAATACTGTTAGGACTTGGCTTCTTTGCCGCTTTCGGCGCCAACGCCCAGAAACGCCTGGATCTGAACGTAAAAATTGCGGGCCTGCCAAATGGCGATACTGTTCTGTTATGGGGACCATTAACCAAGACCCTGGACACTACCGTTGTAAAGAATGGCGCTATTCATTACAACATAGATATGTCTAACGGTGGTTCTACCTATATCATGCAGGTAGGTCTGGATGGTAATGACAAGCACGGAACGGTATTGTACCTGGAAGAAGGTAAAATGAATATCACTGGCAAAGGTCCTTACTTCGAGGGAGCACAGATGACGGGTAGCCCGTTTGTAGCCGACTGGGTAGATATCTCTCAGAATTTCCTTTACAATAAAGATAACAAGGAGTCCGTTGCTTTGCAGCAAAAACTGGAAGCTGCCAGCGCTATTGGTGATGCAGATGCTGCACGTGAAGCAAAAGCAGCTTTAGATGAAATCAATAAGAAAGATGTGGCGGCTGCACTGAAATGGATAAACGCTCATCCGAACTCCACTGCCGGTTCTTTCCTGATCAATGCTATCCTGGGAGTTGCCATGGATAAATCGCAGTTGTTGGATGTGATCAACAAAACAGGCGCGAATGTACAGAATACTGCTACCATCAAGAAAATGGTAAAAGATATTACGGGTATGGAATCCCGCGCTAAAATGCTGAATAGTGCCGCTCCTGATTTCAGCGCTCCGGATACCAACGGTAAAACGGTTAAGCTGTCTGACTTGAAAGGTAAATATGTATTGCTCGATTTCTGGGCCAGCTGGTGCAAACCCTGCAGAGCGCTGACGCCTCAATTAGTTGCTACTTACGAGAAATACAAAAATAAAGGATTTACGATCCTTTCTGTATCTCTGGATGAAAAGAAAGACAAGTGGTTACAGGCAATTGCCGAAGATAAAATGACCTGGTTGCAGGTGTCTGACCTGAAAGGTGGAGAAAGCCCAATTGCAGAACTGTATGGTGTAAAAGCTATTCCGGCTGCTATGCTGATAGATCCTACCGGCAAAGTGATCTCACTGGCTATTGGCGGCACCGCATTAGATGAAAAATTAGCAGAATTATTAAAATAAGAACCAACCAATTATATCCTGTGAAAAATTTAGGCGGCCGTTGTCAAACGGCCGCTTTTTTTGTTAGCAACAATAGCTTATATTCAATATATGGTTGCTACGCTTTGTGAGCATAACTGTTATGCGGGTGCAGCACGTGAACAAATCAAAGGAATTAGTTATGAAAACATTACTCGTACCAGTTGATTTTAGCACCACCTCCGATAATACCATCCGCTTTGCCGCAGCCTGGTGCGCACAATATGAATACAAACGCGTTATTCTCCTGAAAACATTCTACCAGAATGTATTTAGTGATATTGTAGTAGCCGCGGAATATGGCGCTGTTAACCAGGATTTTATGCAGCATCACCGTGAGGAAGCAGGCGCGCGCCTGGAAGCCATGTCGCAAACGATCAAAGCAACAGACGCTACTATTTCGGTAGCCATCTCCTTTAGTGAACTCCCCATACTCAGGGCCGTGATGGAAATGATCCGGGAAGAAAATCCGGAAATGGTCATGCTCGGCAGCGATCATAACGACAGCGACAGTCTCATTGCCCGCAACGTAATTCCCATTGCCAAAGCCAGCCCTGTCCGGGTCATGATGGTGCCCGCCGGATTTGCCTACGAGCCGGTTAAAAACGCCCTGGTACCGGTTAACTTTAAAACCATCCATGAATTAGATAAACTAAGCAAATTAAAGGCTTCTCCTACGTGGGCGGCTACACGTTTAATGGTGCTGAATGTAGATCCGGAGGAACACTATGCGCATCCCGATGATCAATTCCGGGAAGATGAGCAGCACCTGCATGAATACCTGAAAAATTTCCACCACGAACTGTATTACCGGAACGACCGCGATATTCTCCAGAGCATCATCGGGTTCACCACCACCAATGAAGTACAGGTGATCATTGCCTTACCGGGCAAGCGTAGCTTCCTCTATGCCTTAACCCATAAAAGCATTTCTGAAGCCATTTGCCGTTCCGCCAAAGTGCCGGTAATCATTCTTAAATAGCGGRAGGTAGCACCGGTTGCCGGGGTATCAGCTGTACGCCAATAAACACGCCCAGTTCAATGGCCAGTATCAGCAAATAATGCAGGGAACTGGCGTCAAAGTCGCCGGTAACCCAAAAGAAAAGCAGGGCAGACAGGCCGCATACGGCCGCTATTGACGACAATCCCCATTTTGTTATTTCCAGCCATTGATAGGCTTTATGTACCGCTTTCGTAGAGGCGGGTACGTTAGGATGTATTTTGCGTAGCAGGTAAATGTTCTCCACCATATCACAAGCCCAGGGTATCAGCTGCAGCCAGGCCAGCCACCCAAAAAGCACCATGCCGGCAGGATTCATTTTCTCTGCCACTTTAAAACAGATCAGGAATATACTGCCGTATACAGCGGGCATAAACAGGAAGTCTGTCCACAGTTGCCCGCGTAAAGCCGACAACGTTTTGGTTTGCTGCTCTAACGGCAACGCATATATGCCTTTTACCAGGCCGGGAATTTCATTGGGCGAGCCGGGAAACTCCAGGTCCAGGATACTAAAGCGACGCACCACCACATCCATGGTGAAAAACTGCCGGCTTTGCTGCATCATGATGAAGGTTGTTCCCAGCAGTACCGCCATGGACATACATAACCAGCACCAGGCGTTATCAGAAATTATTTCCATGTGGTTGATTATTTGGTGAGTTGTTTTTGTAATGCTGCGCGGTTGTCTTTGTAAGTACTCCAGTCAAATTGCTGCAGAAACTCGCACGCAGCCTGCGCTCCCAGCGCAAACATGTCTATTTTATCCTGGTCCGGCAGAAAGAAATTTAACCAATTGTATTTATCATCTGATAAATCCACTTTGCCGACGCCTTTTTCATACACCTCGTTTTTCAACAGGAAGTCTTTATCATAATAGTTGCGGATGGTATTGAACATGCGGCCTATGTAGCCGGTTAGCGACCAGTTAAAGGCGTTTTCGCCTTTATCACCGGGCTTGCTGTCGTCCAGGTCAATACCAAATGAAGGCAGTCGTGGCACGGGGATATTGGCGTTATAGAAGATACTGATCGGAAAATTGGATAAAATGCCGCCGTCCACAAACCGGGCATTGCCCGGGGGACTGACATTATGGAAGAATTCATTCCATGCCGCAATAATACGGTCATCACTATACGGAATATCGTTGATCATGTAGGATTCAAAAAATACCGGGATGGACATGGAAGCCCGTATAAATCCCGCCGGCTGCATGGTGTCCGGGTCGGTGCGGAAAAGTTTGCACATCAGCGGAAACTGTATCTTATTTTGTGTGACCAGCTCGGAGGTGATGAAGGTCACATCGCCTTTTAAATCATCCACACCGCTTTCGTTGTGAACCCTTAATGACAGGGGAGGACAGGTACTTGCTTTTTTATTCAGATCGCTGACCGTGGCCACACCGTTTTGTAACAGCAAGCCTTTGATCCAGTTGTAAAACACATCGCCGGGGTTAATGCCGAAGCCCGAATTCTTCAGGCGTTTGAGCAAATTGATGGTATAGGAGCTGATCATCATCAGCAACAACGACCAAAATCCGGTGAGGATAAAACAGGCGCCAGTCCAGGCGGAAAGGGCCGGGAATTTGCTGCGTAGTCCCACCAGTACCACATCTGCTATTACCAGCAATCCAAAAAATGCCAGTCCAAATAGCAACCAGTTTTTAGCTTTGCCAACAAAATCCTTTTTGGTGATGAACTTCCGGATCAGCCACCGGGCGGCCGGATGGCCATCCACCAGGGAGAAGAAGTCCAGGTCGCAGATGGCTTGTAGTACGGCGGCTGATTTTTTATCTTCCTTATTATCAATCACCGTAATCAGGGCGGTATTGATAGCGCCGGCGCTGGTACCTGCCAGTCGCAAAAAACGGATGCCCATCTCCTCCAGAATATACGTGTATCCCACGAGGGCGATGCCGAATACACCACCGCCTTTTTGCACCAGGTTCACATACTGATGCCCTGCGGCATCCACTACGTCTGATACAACGAAAGGCCGGCCACCCTGGCTGGTGTCAAAAGTCTTTTTTAGATTTTCCAGGTCCGCTTTGACCCGGCTGTCATTGATAAAATCGGTAATAGCCAGTTTGGCTTTGGTGTTTTCAGGGGGCATAAGATCGTGTTCTAAGGGGTAGACAACTAAGATAGATATTTTTTGGGAGAGCTAAAAGCAGAAAGCGGAAAGCAAAAAGCTATTTTAGCGATTGCTTAGCGCGAATAATTAGCGCTGTGCTTTAAGCAATCGCTAAAATAGCTTTTTGCTTTCCGCTTTCTGCTTTTAGCTACTTGCAGATCCCCTGTTTAACGCTTATCTTGGGAATATTTCCACGTTATTATAAACCATCAGCGTATGCACCGGTTCTTCCTGTCAGTCGCCATTGGCCTGCTTTTCCGACTACCCGTAGCGGCGCAGGACATGGTCAGCAAAGCCCAGCAGTTTATCCGTTTACTCAGTACCACCCAGCAGGCGCAAACCTGTTATCCTTTCGATACCGGGGAGCGGTACCATTTCTCTTACATTCCGCGGGACGACCGCAAAGGCATTGCCGTAAACGATCTGAATGCCGCCCAGCGTAAGGCGCTCTTTGCCCTGTTAAATACGGCCCTGAGTACGGAAACAGTAAAGAAAGTGAACGACATTATGCAATTGGAGCTGGTGTTGAAAGGACTGGAACATCGGGCGGAAAATGATCATTACCGTGATCCGGGTAAATATTTCCTCACCATCTTTGGGGTACCTGCTGCTAATACTGTATGGGGCTGGCGGTTTGAAGGGCATCATGTAGCTTTTAATTTTTCGGGAGATAGAAATGAACTGGTGGCCGGAACGCCCGGTTTTCTGGGCGCCAATCCTGCGATTGTGCTGGAAGGGCCTCAAAAAGACAAACAAGTGCTCCGCGCAGAAACGGAGCAGGGATTTGACCTGCTGCGGTCCTTATCTCCCGAAGACCAACAAAAGGCGGTCATTGCCACCACCGCGCCGGGAGAAATCATTACCGGCGCAGCCCGGCAAGCCATGATCAGTCATCCGGACGGCATCCGTTATGCGGAATTAAATCCTGCACAGCAACAGCGGTTACTGGGACTTGTCAGCCTCTACGTACATCGCTTTACCAAACTATTTGCAGATCAGATGTTGAAAGATATTCAGCAGGCTGGACTGGACAGCCTCCGCTTTTCCTGGGCAGGCAGTACAGAAAAGGGATTGGGGCATCCCTGCTATTACCGGATTCAAGGGCCTACTGTCATCATTGAATATGATAACACCCAGAATAATGCGAACCACGTACATACGATAGTCCGTGATCTTAAAAACGATTTCGGCGGAGATCAGCTGCTGGAGCATTATAAGGCGGAACATTAAGGAAGAGCAGAAAGCAAAAAGCAGAAAGCAAAAAGCTATTGTCGCGTATATCACTCGCTTCAATAGCTTTTTGCTTTCTGCTTTATGCTTTCCGCTTTTAGCGGCTCTGAGGCTTTTGCTTTATCGCTTCCAGTTCCGCTGCCATGGCTTTCACTTTGTCCGGATATTGTGCGGCCACATTTTTCTGCTCATGTACATCTTTGCTGAGCTGATACAGTTGTGGTTCGCCATCATTACCCAGTTCAATATTTACGGCACGATCCAGTTTAGCGCCTTTGGAAGGGGTGATGTATTTCCAGTCGCCGGAAACGAGCGATAAGGTACCGGCATGTGTAACCAGGTAGGGGCGGCTGTTGCGTGATTTTCCCAGCAATTGCTGCAGCATATCGAAGCTGTCTGGAGCTTCATCTGCTTGCAGTTGTTGTCCGGTGAGGTGCGCAAAGGAAGCAAACAGGTCCAGCTGACTGATCAGCGTGTTGGCGGTTTGATTACCTTTTACGCCGGCGGGCCATTTCACAATAAATGGTACCCGGGCGCCGGCTTCAAAAGCGCTGTATTTACCACCGCGCAGGGGACCGGCAGGTTTATGTGTACCTACCAGTTCCACGGCCTGATCCAGATAGCCATCGTTGAGTACAGGACCGTTGTCGCTGGAGAAAATGATCATGGTGTTGTTGGTAAGACCCAGGCTGTCGAGCGCTTTCACGATGCGGCCTACGGTCCAGTCCAGCTGCAGGATGGCATCGCCGCGAAGGCCCATGCCGCTTTTGCCACGGAACTGGCTATTAGGATAGCGGGGCACATGAATATCTCCGCTGGCGAAGTACAGGAAAAACGGTTGTTGTTTGTTTTTGCTGATGAAGCCAATGGCTTTGTCGGTGATGGTACCGGCAATGTCAGCATCTTTCCAGCGGGCGCTGTTACCGCCGCTCATCCAGCCAATGCGACTGATACTGTCAACAATGGTTTGATTATGTCCCTGGTGCGGATCTGTGTGCATGCGCAGCTTTTCCGGATTTTCCAGGCCGGTGGGATCGTTTCCTATTTTATGCTGATAGTTGACGGTGATAGGATCGTTTGCATCCAGGTTCACTACCTCATGGTTCTCTACAAATACGCAGGGAACGCGGTCCAGCGTGGCAGGCATAATGAAGGAATAGGTGAAACCCACTTCCAGCGGGCCGGGTTGAATGGATTTGTTCCAGTCGATACCTTCCTTGCCACCAAGGCCCAAATGCCATTTACCGATGACGGCCGTTTGATAACCGGCATCTTTCAACATGCCGGGCATGGTGCGGTGATCTCTGGGGATGATGAGGGAAGCATCTCCTGGCGCGATTCCGGTGCCTTTTTGCCGCCATGGATATTTACCCGTGAGGATACCGAAACGGGAAGGGGTACACGTAGCAGAGGTAGCGTAGGCATTGGTGAAGCGTACGCCCTGTTTGGCCAGCCGGTCAATGTTAGGTGTTTGTATGCGCTTCATGCCGTAGCAGCTCACGTCGCCGTATCCCAGGTCATCTGCGTAAATGATGACGATGTTGGGCTTTTGCTGTGCGGCTGCTGACAAAGTCAGGAGCCCGCACAGCAATCCACCGCTGATTTTTTTAATAAAAGAAGGATATATCATCAGTATATGTTTTCTTCATTGTTGACGCCACAAGTTACTTCAGATTTGGATTGATATTCGTTTCTCTTTGTGGAATGGGCCATTTTTCATCGGTGCCGGCTCTGAATGCCTTGGTGGTTACATACCAGCGGCTGTAAGGATCTATGGCGCCATTGTTTTTGCGCAGGTTCACTGCACCCGGAAATGCGGCGCCATAAAAATCACCTTTCAATACCTGTGCAGCATTGCCCCACCGGAGTAAGTCCCAGTAGCGGATGCCTTCCAGCGCCAGTTCATTTCTCCTTTCTTTACGAAGCAGGGTGCGCAATGTAGGTATATCCGTTACCGTTATAGGCGGCATGTTTACACCAGGGCGGGTTCTTATTTTGTTAATGGTCGCATCCAGTAGCCCCTGGTCAATGGCATCACCCCCTTCCAGTTTGGCTTCGAGGTAGCTGAGCAGTACTTCTGCGTAACGGATGATGGGCAGATCGATGCCGGAGTTTTGTAAATCGCCGCCGGCAAAACCTTCATAGCTGAATTTACCCATGCCAAAACCTGTGCGGGTAGCCTGTTTGGTGGTAGTCAGCTGGTCGGGCGATTTGGTGCTGTCCGGATGTGTTACATAACGAATTGTTTTGAAGGGCTGATTGTTGTACAACACAGTGTACTTCAACCGGGGATCACGATTGGCGCTGATATCTGCCGGATTATAACGGATATCGCTAAACGAAAATGGCGTACCATCTTTGAAATCATACGACTCTACCAGGTTGCCGAGCGGGCAATACAAATGCCATCCACCGGCGGCGGCAGGGTAAAGATGTTGCAGCATGGCATTGGGCGCGAGGTCTTGCAGGTACTGTGTCGCAAAAATAATTTCTTTGCTGTTTTCATTGGTACCGTTAAAAAGACTCTGGAAATTAGGGTCGATGCTGTTGTCGTTGAAGTCGATGATTTTTTTATAGGTGGCTGCAGCATCCGCAAATTTCTTCTCTGATAATTGCAGTCGCCCGAGAAAGGCCATTGCCGCCTGTTTGCTGGCACGACCTCTTTCTGATGCCGGGATATCTTTATACTGTGGTAAGTCGGCGGCAGCGGCATTCAATTCGCTGATCACAAAGTCAACCACCTGCGCTTTAGGTGTTTTAGTAACGGTATTGGCTTCCTGCAGGGAAAGGGTTTTAGTGACCAATGGCACATCTTTCCAGTACTGCGACATATAAAAATAAGTACACGCGCGCAGGAAGCGGGCTTCTGCAGTCATGCGTGCGAGTTTGGCAGCGCTAATGGGTGTTTTACCTACATTTTCCAGGAAGTAATTGCAGCGGCCAATACGGATATAGCTGGAACTCCAGTAGTCGCCCAGGATGCCAAGATCTGCAGTCATGGTACCATTGCTCAAACGGTTGGTACCGGCATTGTCACCGCGACGGTCGTAGGCATTGTCGGTGGCCAGCTCTATAAACAACAAGCCATTGTACGACCACCAGTCGGTAGCGTTAAACTCCGCTGATTTCTGCATCTGGATGTTGCCACGATATACACCGGTGAGTGCCAGCATGGCGTTTTGTTCACTGGTCCAGAAGACGTCATTKGAGTAATTATTTAATGGTGATTTATTTAGTTCTTTTTGGCAGGACATGCTGCCGGCGCCACAAAGGCCTATCAGTAAAAGATATTTATATAGCGGAGAAAATGGTGTCTTCATTTGTTCAGGTGTTGCAAGCATTAAAAATTAAGATTCAGTCCCACAGTATAGTTCGCCAGAATAGGGTAGTACGCGCCACCGGTATTCACTTCCGGGTCCCAACCAGTGCGGTAATTGCTCCAGGTATGGAGGTTTTCTGCGCTAAGACTTACCCGTACGCCTTCGATGCCGGCGCGGCGGAGCAAGTCTTTCGGCAAACTATAACCTACTTGTATGGTTTTTAACCGGAGATAAGAACCGTTCAGCACCCAGTAAGAAGACGTTAATGTGTTCGGCGTACCCTGGTTGGAGATCAGCTCCAGACGGGGATATTTAGCTTGCGGATTGGGATTTTCTGCGGTCCATCTTTCGTCCATCTGCCAGCGCTGCACATTACCATTCTGGTAGAATGCCCATCCGGCATAGTTATTCAGGTAGCCATTTACACCAGCAACGCCCTGTAACAGGATATTAAGATCGAAGCCATGATAGCTGCCGCCTAACGCAATACCATAAGTGTATTTGGGAATAGTAGAACCCAATACTTTTCGGTCGTAGTCGGCGGTTACCTTGCCATCTGGTTTGCCATCCGGACCGCTGATATCTTTGTAGCGGATATCGCCCGGTTTAGGACTGGGGTTGATGGCGCTCATATTGTTATTGGCTTTCCATGCCGCTATATCGGCATCGTCTTTAAACAAGCCATCGGCTTCATAGCCATAGAAAACGCCCATCGGGTAGCCAACAAACAGTGAACTACCATTACCGGTAAGTCCATTGGCCTGATGAATATTTCCTACGCCCAGGTCCAGCACTTTATTTTGAATGATGCTGAAATTGGCGCCTACATTGTAACTGAACTGCCCGATAGTGTTGCGGTGGGTGGCCGTAAATTCCCAGCCGGTATTTTTTAATTTACCGGAATTCTGTGGTCCTACCTGTGCGCCTAATACCTGAGAAATACTGTTGGAAGGGCTTACCAGGATATCATAGGTATATCGGTCGAAGTAAGAAATGCTGATAGCGAGTTTTTGTTGGAAGAAAGCAGCTTCCAGCCCCAGATCTTTGGTGCGGGTAGATTCCCAGTGGATCGTAGAATCATTGATGGTGGTTCTTACGGCACCCGGTGCTACTACGTTGCCAATAGGGTAGTTGGACCCGGTCACCAGTATATTCTGATAGGGATAGTTGGTGCCAAGGTTTTGATTACCCAGTGTACCATAAGACGCTTTGAGTTTTAATTCGCTGAGCCAGTGAAAGCGGTCTTTTATAAAGTTTTCCTCGGAAATACGCCAGCCTGCTGCGATAGAAGGGAAGAACGCATATTTATCATTTTTCGGAAAACGGGAAGAACCGTCGTAACGCATATTGGCTTCCACTAAGTATTTGCGGCCAAAGTTATATTGTAATCTGCCGAAGAATGATTTGAGTGCATATTCGGTGGCAGAGCTATTATTGGTTTGTGTGCCCGGATCTCCCAAACCTAATACTGTCAGGTCATTGCTGGGCAGGTTGCTGCGTGATCCGGAGAGGTCTTCGGAATGTGATCCTTCGAAAGAGTAGCCTCCTAGTACGGCCACTTCATGCCGGGCAATCTGTTTGTGATAGTCTGCCAGTGCCTGAATGGTTTTGTAGTTGGAGAAGTTGGAACCCTGGGTGAGATTGGAAGGGCCGAGGAAAATATTGTTGTTGATGCGTTGTGTAGCCAGGAAGGTTTTGTCCTGCGCCTGCGATTGGGTGTAACCGCCAATCACCGACAATTTCAGGTCGGAGATCACGAACCAGTCGAGCCGGAGGTTACCATTAAAATCAGTATTCCTGATATTATAGAAGGCGCCGCTGTTGAGCCATGCTACAGGGTTTMCTTTATTCACATTTCCTACGCCCCAGTCGCCGTTACTCATTTGGATAGGATAATTCGGCGTATACCTGATCACGTTAGAGATGATATCCTGCATACCGGTAGCATCCAATGTAGCAGGTGTATTAGGTTCCTGTCGGTTGGACTGCATCAGCGAGAAGCGGGTGTTGAGTTTGAGCCGGTCGTTGATTTTTGTTTCGAGGTTCAGGCGGGCATTGTATCTTTTGTAGTTGTTATTTTTTACAACACCGTCCTGGTCGAGGTAGCCGGCAGAGATGAGGTATTGTGTTTTGTTGTTACCGTTAGAGAGCGACAGGTTATGGCCTGTTTGCAGGAAATTCTTTTTAAAGGACGCGTCCAGATAATTGGCGTTGGGATAATTATCGGGATCGCTGCCATCTTTAAATTTCTGAATTTGTTCAGCGGTATAGGAGCCAGGCTGGGCTTCGTTCATCAGGGTGGCGTATTCCCATGAATTAACGAATTGAGGTGTAGAGGTAATTTTTTGCTGACCTACATAGCTGTTCAGGCTGATGCGCAGCTTTTGTGAGTTACCTGTTTTGGTGGTGATGAGGATGACGCCATTGGCGGCCCTGGCGCCATAGATAGCGGCAGAAGACGCGTCTTTCAACACGGAAATACTTTCAATATCGTTGGGATCAATATCATTGAATGATCCGGTAGGAATACCATCTACTAACACCAACGCATCAGCGGAGGCGCCGAAGGAACCTACACCGCGGATTTGAATGGAGCTATTTTTAGTGCCTCCGGGTTGGCCGCCGTTTTGTACTACGGTTACTCCCGGCATTTGTCCGGTGAGGGCTTGGGACAGCTGTGTAACGGGGCGGTTATTAATGTCTTTGCTGTTGATCTGGGAAACAGATCCAATCAGCTGTGATTTTTTCTGGGTGCCATATCCCACCACTACTATTTCATCTCCTTTTATATCGCGGCGTTTCATTACGATGGAGAGCGTGGATTGGCCATTGACAGGTACTTCCATGGTTTCGTAGCCCACAAAGGATACTTCCAGGATGATATTATTATCTGCCAGCGAAAGTGTAAACGTACCGTCGGCATTGGTGGTGGCGCCTTTGTTGGAGCCTTTCACACGTACCGTGGCGCCCGGGAGCGGTGTGCCGTTCTCATCTTTCACTATCCCTTTTAATTCCGATAAAGGGGTAGCAGTAGTGGCAGGAGCTGCCGGTACCACAGCTGCTTCGCGGATGACTACTATTTTATCGACGATATCGTAGGTGAGTCCTTTGGGCCGGAGGCATTGGTCCAGCACCGTTTTGATATCGGCGTTCGTAAAATGTACGGCAACATTGCCGGCGGATTTTACTAATTTTTCTTTAAAGAAAAACTGATATCCGCTTTGTATTTCAATGTCCCGTAACACTGATTTTAGTGGCGTGTTAGTAGCAGAGATGGAAATTTTCTGTGCATAGGTTTTGGCGCTTATCTGCAAACACAACGCCAATTGCAACACGATGACAAGCCTCATGGCCATTACGATTTTGGTGATTCCCGGCCTTTTCAGGAAGGGGGGAGTGAACTTAGCTCCTAAAAGCATAAATTTGTTTGGTTTAGGTGAGATAATAAGTAGTTAAGCGACTAGTTTTGAACTTGCCTGAATTCGGCCGGTAGTGCGGGAACACTGCCGGCTTTTTCTTTTTGGCTGATAATGATTTATGGCATAACGGTAATTTGTTTTCCTGTTACCTGGAAGTGTATTCCATTTAATTCCAGTATTTGCAACACCTTTGATAGCGGTACGTTCCGGGATATTTTTCCGGAGAAGCCATCCTCGGTGATTTTTCCGGTGAAGCGAACTTCTACATCATACCACCGGGCAATTTGTTTCATCAGGGTATAGATGTCGGTGTCGTTGAACCAGAAGTATCCTTCTTTCCATGCCATCACCTGCGCCAGATCTGCCTGTTGGCGGAAGCCGATGGCTGGTTGTTCGTTGATAATGGCTTGTTGCCCCGGCTGAAGCAACTGTTCCTGGCTACCTTTATTCACGCGTACCATGCCTTGCAACAGGGTAGTGGTGATATCGTTTTCATCTTCATATGCATGCACGTTGAAATGAGTACCCAGTACGGTGACGGTACCTTTGCGTGGCAGCTGCACCAGGAAAGGATGTTGGGCGTCAGCAGCTACTTCAAAGTATACTTCTCCCGTAACAGTTACCAAACGTTCCTTACCAGAAAAGGTAACAGGGAAACGTAAGGAGGACGCGGAGTTGAGCCACACTTTGGTGCCGTCGGAGAGTACCATGCTGTAATGGTTTCCTCTGCCGGTGCTGATGGTATTATAGGTGGTGGCGGTATTGGTATTGTTACCGGAATAAATCAGGTGTCCGTTCACCAACTGCACAGCGGTATTTCCTTGTTTAGTGATAACGCCGTTGGCAGCGGTATCCAATCCTATTACGGAAGCATCGCCGAGGGTGAGGGTGGCGCTTTCTTTGCCGGGTGCAATATCTGCGATGGGCGCTTTAGTGACAGGTGCGGTGGTTTTTTCCCGCATCAGCCAGGTGATGCCAAATGTGAGCAGGAGTGCTGCTGCGGCGGCATAGGGCCACCAGGTGAACCGTTTTACGGGTGTGTGGCTGGTTAAAATATTTTGTAAGATGTGGTCTGCTGCATCCGGTGTAATCACCGGTTCTGGTGCCGATAGTTGCAGTCCCTGAGCATGTATCAGCTCCGCAATTTTTTCTGCGGGGGCCTGTTCTATCAGCGCCATGAGCGTGGCCGTTTCTTCCGCCGTGGCGGTCCGGTTATAGTATCGTTCAAAAAGTTCCTGCAGCTGTTGCTGATCCATAGAAATAGTCTTTCTCCATACTTAGGACAAAATTGCGGATCAAAAAGGGGGAGGGGTGTCTAAAAAAAAGTTATAATAATAAATGAATGGCCGTCATGGTAACCGCCAGCTGCAGTTTTACGTGTTTGGAAATGGCTTTGGTGGCCGACTCCAGGTGCGTTTTTACTGTTTCCCTGCCAATGTTCAGGTGGACGGCAATTTCCTGATAGGTCATGCGTTCATGCCGGTGCAGCAGATAAATTTCTTTCTGACGCGGTGATAACTGATCGATGGCTTCATCAATCAGCGTGTAGAAGGTGTGGGTAGGATCAATGCTGCTGGTTTCGGTGGCATTATCTTTTACCCATTGTTCCCAGTGTTTATATTCCCGGGCTTTGCGTTGCAGGGCATTGAGGGCGTGGTTGCGGGAAATCACCAGCAGCCAGGACCAGAAATGCTGGATGTCGCCCAGTGTTTCCCGGCTGTTCCAGATTTTCAGGAATACGTCCTGTACTATTTCTTCCGTGAGTGGGCGGGATTGTGTGACCCGGTAAATATGGGTAGCCAGCAAAGGATGCCATTGCTCAAACAGTTGTTTGAAGGCGCGTTCATCTCCGGAAGCAATCCTGGAGAGCAACATGTTCTCATCACGTGTAGCTGAATTTTCCACTGTCAAATATTAATAGTTCCTGGCGCCGGTGGTTGTCCGGCCTTGTTAGTATTCACATAAACCTGGTGGGGGTTTGTTGGTGTCAGTTGTTTGTTCACTTATTACTCCATGTTCCGGAGTGCTGCAAGCAAAGATGCGGAAAAAATAGTTTTTCTGAGCATTAATATTTTTCGAATGTATTATGTGTTTTTGGTATGCAAAAAAGCCTGACGGGGCGGGCCATCAGGGACGAAAACTCTTCACTCCCTCTATCCCCACCGTAGCCAACACCCTGGCCCAGCGCGATGCCTCCGGTAACCTGAACGCTACTGGCTTTCTGCAAAACTCCCTTGCCAGTCTGAAGAAAAATATTCAACCCTTTGCCGAAGATGCTTTGGGCTTGCTGATGCAGGTACAGATAAAGCAGTTTATTTATAAAGATGATAAACAGGAAAATGTACGCATCGGCATCATCGCTGACAGCACCGGCTGGTACTTTGACCAAAACAGGCAATGCGCTTTTGTACCGGTGAAAGAAGGACCTGATGGGAAGTGAGTGGAAGAGGCCTCTCTTCGTTTTAAGTAAAGTTATCAGCGCCGCAGTATTCATTCACTGCGGCGCCGGTATTTATGCGGCATTGATATTTTTCATGGGATTAGCGGCTACGGCCCGCATTACCTGTATGCCTACCGTTAGCAAGGCAACGAACGCCGCAAAGCTGCCCGCAATAATAAATATCCACGCACCGATAGTGACGCGGTAAGCAAACCCCGCTAACCAATGCTGCATCACGCTCCAGGCAATGGGAGCCGCCAGCAGGAAGGCGGTGCCCACCAATTGCATAAAATCTTTTGAAAATAGGGCGACCATATTAGTCATGCTGGCGCCTAATATTTTGCGGATACCTATTTCCCGCATCCGTTGCTGGGTGGCTATATGCACCAGGCCAAACAATCCGGAACAGCAAATCAACACCGACAACAACGCAGCGATATAAATAATTTCCTTCCAGCGCTGTTCCTGCGCATATTCGCGGGCATTTACTTCATCCAGGAACTGATAGGAAAACGCGGTTTCTGGCAATGCTTTTTTATAGGCGGCTGCCAGTGCGTCCAGCGCAGCAGATTGGCGGAGTGGGTCCAGTTTCAGCCACACCTGACCACCAAAAGTAGGATGTTGTATCATCACCAGCGGGGTAATACGTTCCCGCAGGGAGCCGGTATGGAAATCTTTGACCACTCCCGTAATGATGCGGGGCAAGGAATCAAAGTAAGCATCGGTATGAATAGGCGTGCCAATCGGATGTTGCAGCCCGGCTGCTTTCACAAAGGCTTCGTTCACAATAGCGCCGGAAGACATGGCCCCCTGGAAGTTTTCTCCCTCCTTCAAATGGATACCCATGGCGTCGAGGTAGTGGGGGTCGATGACCCGATGGATAGCCGGAATCTCTTTACCGGCCAGTTGTACCGCGGAAGTGCCGCCCCGTTCACCACCAAAGGAAAGTACCCGGATACCCGGTTCTTTAGATAGCTCATTTTGTAGCAATGCCTGTACCGGCGCCAGCTCACGGGCGCCACTAATAGGTGTTACCACTACCTGTTGCGGATGATAGCCGAGGTCTTTGGTACGCACGTAATCCATTTGCCGGTAAAACAACAAGGTCACGATGATAAAGAAAACTGCCAGTGAAAATTGGGTCACTATTAATACACGTCCCAGCAGCTGTCGGCCAAACAGGTGCTGCTTGCCGGAAAAGGCTTGCAGGGCGCTGCATTGGGCCAGTATATAAGCGGGATATACACCGGTGAGCAGCACAATGCCTGATAGTAAGAGCACACCAGATAACAGGAGTGTTTTGTTAAAGATGGCTGCTACGGGAATTGCTTTGCCGGCCACCTGGTTAAATAAAGGCAACGCGGCAGCGCTGAGCAACAGTGCCAATACCAGTGCCAGTGCACATAACAGGCCGGATTCCACCAGGAACTGCCCAACGATTTGCCGGCGGTTGCTGCCATTTATTTTTCGTACACCTACTTCTTTCACCCGTTTTAAAGATCGCGCCAGCGTAATATTGATGAAATTGATGGCGGCCATCAGCAGGATAAATACCGCAATACCAAGAAACAGATAAGAGAAGACAGGATTGCTGCCATTAATAATACCGCCTTCGCGGCTGCCTTCTGCATTGTATAGTGGATGCAGGTGCATAGCTGTGATGGGCTGTAATCCAAATGACAGCAGGGGCTTCCCGGCGCCGGCATAGGTACGTTGTATGTGATTCATTTTGGCCGCCACCGCCTCGGGCGCAGCATCCGGCCGGATAGATACAAATGTACTCAGGTACATATTGAACCAGTCGTTATCTTCAAATGATAATTGCAGAAAGCGGAAGGGTAGCAATACATCAAACTGCACAGAGGAATGCATGGGCGGATCTTTCACCACACCACTGATCACCAGCGGTTTTCCGAGCGCCCGGGCAGAAGGATCTGCATCCATTCGCAGCAGCTGACCCACCACATCGGTGCGGTTAAAATATTTCAACGCCGTCCTTTCCGTAATCACAACGGAGCCAACGTCCTGCAGTGCAGTAGCCGGATCGCCTTTCAGCAACGGGAAGTTGAGTACGGAGAAAAAGTTGTCATCTGCAAACAGGAGTTGTTGTTTCAGCACTTTATCATTGGCGATGATATCGCCGTAAATACCTCCACCCATCACCCGGCTGTAGTTCACCATTTCCGGCACCTGCGCCTTGAATACAGGGCCTTGCAGCTGACCGGTATTACCGGTTAGCTGTGGCGTGTTATCGGAAGGCGTAACGGTGGTGGTGATACGATAAACCTGTGAGGAATGGAAGGTGTCAAAGCTATGTTCGTCTATCAGGTACAGCAGCGCTAAAACCATAGCCGCCATGCCCAGGGCCAGTCCCAGGGTATTGATAAGTGCGTACAATTTGTGTTGCTTATGCTGACGGAAGGCTATCTTAAAATAGTTTAGGAACATAGTTTCGTTTTTCTCCGCGCCCTGCCTCAGAAAAGATGCCGTCTTTTGGCGGCTTGACAACCAGTAAGATAGCGCATTTGCGGGAATTCATTTTGTTCGTGTTTGCACACGGTTGTTCATATCCGCACAAGAGAAGTAGGATCTATCACCGATAAAATGAACTGCACCCGATCGTCTACACTGGCCTTCGGGAGTATCACTGCTTCATAGCCCAGTTCTTCGTAGGTGCGTAACAGTTGTTCATAAGTGCGTACGGCTTCATCGAACGATTGCTTTCGTTCGTTATCCTGTTCGTAAATGGCGGGCCATGGCGGGGTGAAAAACACCCGGTTATTAAAGGGGTACCGTCGGGCAGCTTCGGGCATCGTTGCCGGTACTGGCAGCCCGCACAGCGTCAGGTAGCCGATAGTATCGGCAATGCCCCGGTCAAAAAATACCGGCTGGGTTTGCCCGGCATGTGCGTTAAAGTCGCGCAGCGACTGGTCAAACATCAACGCGGCAAATGCTTCCCGGTTGCGCCAGGGAAGGGCTTCGCCGCCGCTGGCTACCTGTTGTTGAATAATATCCCGGCCGCTTTCTGGTACGCAGGTGTAGCCTAGTTCCTGCAAAGCCATAATCACGGTCGTTTTGCCCATCCCCGGACCACCGGTGATGACAAAAAAATTGTCTTTTTTCATGCTGTAATATTTGGAAAATATTAATGTGAGGAGTAGAAGGGGGAAGAAAGGGCAAGATAAGTAAAACTGTGAATTTTCGGAGTATCTTTGGTGCATCTATGCTGCAGGGGCCAAAGCGATTCATATACCAAACGGCGGTGAACTTCTGGAATCACATCGTACACCTCGGTGTGTATCCGACCATGCCTTTTATTGAGGCCAGGCGAACCATGTTACTCAACCTGCTGTCGCTTCCCTGTATTCCTTTCATGTTCAGCTATTGCCTGGTGAATGCCTTCCAGGGTAGGTACCTGTTATCCATGTTGAATGCGGTGACCACCTTAACCGCTGTGGCAGTATTGCTGCTGCATAAATACCGGATGTACCTCAGCGCCAGGATTGTACTCATCTTTTTCAGCGTAGTGCTGTATACTTTTACCGGCTTATACTTTCACAATGGGGCAGAATACTTTCTGTTAAACATCCTGGTGGTCACCATTATGGTGTATGATAACAAATGGGTGATAGGATGCCTGAGCTTATTGATATTGTCCGCGTTTTTGCTGATTATATTTATGCCGCAGTCGTGGTACCTGGCGGCGCCTGTGCCGGAACACCGGGTATGGAGCAACGTGGCGGTATCGCTGATATCCATGATTGTGGCCTTACTTTTCTTCAAATATATACAGTCGGATTACCAGCAGGAAATAGAGAAGCAGCGACAGGCGCTGTTAGCCATGAACAAAGACAAAGAAAAGCTATTCTCTATTGTGGCGCATGATATCCGTAGTCCCTTGTCTACTTTAGAAAGTTTGCTGGATATGTTCCAGAAGGGGCAGTATCCGAAAAACGATATGGAGGAAGCGGCTGCCACTCTGCATCGAAAGGTATCCCAGCTGGGAGGTACGCTGGATAACGTATTGCGTTGGAGTGCCCGCAGCATGAAAGGTATTCAAACGCGGCCCCGGCATTTTTTACTGGCGCCCGTGATGAGTGAGATCCTGCTTTTCTTTGAGCTGGTCATCCAACAGAAAAATATGAAGGTAGATGTACAGGTGCCGGTGAGTACCGCCCTGTATGCCGATAGAGACCAGGTATCCGTTATTCTCCGTAACCTGTTCAGCAATGCCCTTAAATTCAGCTATGCCGGCGGAAAAATTTCGGTAAACGCCTGGCAAACGGAGGAACAGGTGTTTATTCGCATCATGGATGGCGGCATTGGCATGGATATGCAGCAGTTGAAAACACTGTTCACCTCCCAGCAACAGCCCGCCTATGGTACTACAGGGGAAAGAGGCACCGGTATCGGACTACTGCTTTGCCGCGAGTTTGCCGAACTGAATAATGGTGCCATTGAAGTAGAAAGTGCACCGGAAAGTGGCACCACATTTACTATACAACTCCGCCGAGGGGATATCCCCGCCAATGAACCGGCTACGGCTAATTAACCCGCACTGCACCGGAAAACTTTGTATCAGAAGGATTATTAATTTATGCTATATTTGTATGCCGGCAGCCACCCCCGGCAGCATATAACGTTACCGCACATACGCATTAGACAAGCTAAAAGCTAACTGAATATATACCTATGGCCAAATACGACGATGCTTCCTGGCATTATGGAGGCAACTATCCTGCTGACTTACCCCGCACAAATGCGGCTACGCATATCGGTATGTTCTTAACCTGGTGCATTGAACATAATCTGTTATCAGCAGAACAAATCGATGATTGTGAAGCAGACATTGCAAAAGTGAAGAACAGAACCTTAACCGGCGCCCAATACCTGATCGCCAATTGTGATGAGAAATTCACCACCAACGATCTGGACCAAACCGGCAATGATTTCGCTAAATCATACTATGCCCGTAAGGAGAAAACCGCCGCTGCCAGGTATCCCAGCTATTTTGAAGACTATGAAAATGCCTTCGGACAAAATTCTCCCGAATTCAATTTATATATCGTAGCTGATACCTGGGAAAACTACGACCGTATCAAGCCGTTGATGGATCAACGATTTGAAGAATGGAAAGGCCTCCAGTAAACATAAAGAGAGCGGATTTTATCTGTGAACAGGATTAAACTGATTATACTGATTTTTATTTTTTTGATTTTAAAAGATGGATAATTAATGTATCTATCTCCCAAAATCTCAAAAATGTAATCAGTATAATCAGTTTAATCCTGTTCACACACAAAATCCGCTCTGATCAACCGCTTCAATAGCTTTTTGCTTTGACCTTTCTGCTTTCTGCTTTTGTTTTACCTTTGCCATCTAAACATGGCTTATGCAGATCCTGGTAATTGAAGATGAACAAAGGATGGCGGAAATGATTAAAAAGGGACTGGAAGAGCAAGGCTTCCAGATATCCCTTGCCTATGATGGCGAGATGGGAAAAAAACTGGCCCTGTCCCAATCATTCGATCTCATCATCATGGACCTGATCCTCCCTAAGATCAACGGCCTGGATTTGTGCAAACAGATACGCAGCGTACTGCCGGACTGCCCCATTATCATGCTTACCGCCCTGGGCACTACAGATGATAAAGTAGAAGGCTTCGATGCCGGGGCCAATGACTACCTCGTTAAGCCGTTCGATTTCCGCGAACTGCATGCCCGCATCCGCGCCCTCACCAAACGTAATCAGGCGAATACCAATACTTACAGCCAGGGGTTCCTGCTACGTTTCGCCGACATGGAAATGAATCTGCAAACGAAGATTGTAAAACGTAATCAGGTAGTGATTGCGCTTACACCAAAGGAATTCCGCTTACTTGAATACATGATGAAGAACCCCGAAAGAGTATTATCCCGCAACGAAATAGCCGAAAAAGTATGGGATACCTTCGATTCCGGTACTAACTTCATTGACGTATATATCAACTATCTTAGGAAAAAAATCGATAAAAATTTTCCGACAAAACTAATCCATACCCGCTCAGGCATGGGTTTTATATTTAAAGCAGAGTGAAAATAAGGGTCCGCCTCATATTATTATTCCTGGTGCTTTTCGGAGTACTCTTACTGGCATTCGCGGTATTCGTGTATGTGTCTTCTGCCAGCACCCGCAAAGAAGACTACTACGAACACCTGAAGCGGGAAGCCATTACCAAAGCCAATATGCTGCTGGACGCCAACGTGCCACCCAACGTATTGCAGCTGATGTATAAAAACGCAGACAATGCTTTGTTTGGAGAAGAAGTAGCCATCTACGATACTGCTTTTCACCTTCTGTATCATGATGCTGTGCAGATCGACAAGGTAAAGGAAACCCGGCAGATGATCAACGAAATCCTGCTACAGCAAACTATCATCTTTGAGCAAGGATCGCTGCAGGTGGTAGGACTCCTGTATGAGCATAATGGAAGTCGCTATGTGATTACCGCTGCCGCTACCGATAAATACGGCCTGCAGCGACTGGAACGCCTGCGATATAGCCTTATTTTTTCTTTCATAGGTATTATTGGTCTCACCATCATCGCCGGCTATTTCTTTGTGGGCAGGGCCCTGAAACCGGTAGAGGACATGATTGATAAAGTAGAAGAAATTACCGCTACCAATCTGGATTTGCGGGTGCCGGTGCAAAATGAAAAAGATGAAATAGGAGAGCTGGCTACCACCTTTAATAAAATGCTGGACCGGCTGGAACATTCCTTTGATGCACAGAAGCATTTCGTCAGCAATATTTCCCATGAGCTGCGTACCCCACTGGCTACCATTGTAGGGGAGCTGCAGATTGCATTAACAAAAGACAGAACCTCTGCTGAATATAAGGAAGTCATCAGCCTGGCATTGGCCGATGCACGGCGACTGGTACGCCTGTCCAACGGCTTGCTGGATATGGCCAAAGCCAATTATGACCATACAGAAATAGGCCGTAAAATATTACGGGTAGATGAATTACTCCTGGATGCCCGCGACGCCGTGATCAAATCAGCCGATGACTATAAGGTAGATATTGTATTTGAGCAGGAAATTGAAGCAGATGATGTGATTTCCGTGAATGGAAATGAATATCTCCTGAAAGTAGCCTTTATTAACCTCATGGAAAATGCGGGTAAGTTCTCGCCGGATCATCAGTGTACGGTATCTATCAGTTACGGGGAAACCGATCTGATACTGCGCTTCATGGATAAAGGGATTGGCATCAGCGAAACAGATCTTCCCAATATATTTACTACCTTCTACCGGGGGGCCAACCAAAGCTTTACCCGGGGGAATGGTATTGGCCTTTCTTTAACAGAAAAAATCATTGGCATGCACCAGGGCGCTATCAGCGTTACTTCCCGGTTGCAGGAGGGGAGTACTTTTACCGTGATCCTTCCACACTTATAATCCCTTCTTTTCTTTCTAATAAATTTCTAATAAAATTCTGTCCACCCTCTAACTGCGCTTATCATAGTGCTGGCGTACATTTGCATCGCAATAAAAAACAAATAATTATGGACGCTGGTCCGGAACGTTACTTTATTTTCTAATCTCCTGCCTGATTCATAGCGCTGCTGTGTCCATCAGCAGGGAAAAAATAGCGCTGTGTTATACTTATCAACTGCTGTAAACAAGCACCCAATTTTCGTGCGCAACTACGCCTTCAGAAAGAAATCAGGCATGCCTGATATCAGGAGAATGATTCCTGGTGGCAATGACGATTCCGCTACCAGCAAACTGCAGCAGGTGGCGGCGGCAGATCAGGAAACCTACCTGTCCTTGCTCGATAGCCATCCGGAGGGTTTATCTCCCACACAAGCCCGCAAACGTTTAACCCTGACGGGCTTAAATGAAGTACACCACGAAAAAGCACCTTCCTGGTACAAACAATTGTTGGCGGCTTTCGTCAATCCGTTTATAGCCATCCTGCTGGCCATCGCCCTGATTTCATTCATCACTGATGTATGGATGGCGGCTCCCGGCGAAGGCGATTATAAAACCGTGATCATGGTGGGTATCATGGTGATGGTGAGCTCCCTGCTTCGCTTCTTCCAGGAGTACCGTAGCAATCGCGCGGCCGAACAACTGAAAAGCATGGTGAAAACTACGGCCACGGTTATACGCAAATCAAAAGAGAAAATAGAAACAGATATCAAACAACTGGTACCAGGCGATATTATTTTCTTATCTGCCGGAGATATGATCCCAGCAGATTGCCGCCTGGTGCAGTCGAAAGACCTGTTCGTGAGTCAGGCCATGCTCACCGGCGAATCGCTCCCCGTGGAAAAGCACTATTTCCCCGTACCCGATGCCTTTCAAAAAACCGTGCTGGAGCTGGACAATATCTGCTTCATGGGTACCAACGTGGTGAGCGGCGCTGCTACTGCGGTGATCGTGAATACCGGTAACCAAACATACTTCGGTTCCCTCAGCAAATCTATCACTGGCAAGCGCGCAGAAACCAGCTTCGATAAAGGCGTTAACAAAGTAAGTTACCTGCTCATCCGCTTTATGCTGGTGATGGTACCACTCATCTTCCTGATTAATGGCTTCGTGAAAGGCAATTGGTGGGATGCGCTGTTATTCGCTATCGCCGTAGCAGTAGGGCTTACCCCTGAAATGCTGCCCATGATTGTTACCGCCAATCTGGCGAAAGGCGCCGTGAATATGAGCAAACGCAAAGTGATCATCAAACGCCTGAATGCCATCCAGAACATCGGCGCCATGGATGTATTATGTACCGATAAAACCGGTACCCTCACCATGGACAAAATTGTACTGGAAAGACACCTGAACATTTTTGGGGAAGATGATGAAGAAGTATTGAAATGGGCGTATCTCAACAGCTATCATCAAACCGGCCTCAAAAACCTGCTGGACGTGGCAGTGCTGGAACACGTGGAATTGCACGACTACCTGAAAGTGGAAGAACATTATCTGAAAGCAGATGAAATTCCGTTCGACTTCCAACGCCGTCGTATGTCTGTGATCCTGAAACAACGCAATGGGAAGCAACTGCTCATCTGCAAAGGTGCAGTGGAAGAAATGCTGAATCTATGCACCCATGCGTTTGATCCGGGAGAAGATAAAGAGCTGCACATCGAATCAGATAAAATTATTGCGATAGATGAGAACGTACGCGAAAACATCCTGCGTATCTCCGGCAAGCTCAATGAAGAAGGGCTCAGAGTATTGCTGGTGGCCATCCGCGAGTTTGATGACCGTGCACTTACTTACACCGTAGAAGATGAAAAAGACATGGTGCTGACCGGCTTTATCGGATTCCTCGATCCGGCGAAACCTTCTGCAAGAGTAGCCATTGAAGCATTGCAGCAGTTAGGTGTACAGGTGAAAGTGCTGACCGGCGACAATGAAATTGTAACAAAGAAAATATGCCGCGAAGTAGGTATTCCCTTCTCCGATGTATTGCTGGGCCACGACATTGAGCAGCTGGATGACGCTACACTCACGCAAAAAATAGATCAGGTTTCTATTCTGGCTAAACTCAGTCCTATACAGAAATCAAGGGTGGTAAAGCTGTTGCAGGCAAAAGGACATACCGTAGGCTTTATGGGCGATGGTATCAATGATGCCGCCGCACTCCGTGATGCCGATGTAGGCATCAGTGTAGACACGGCGGTAGACATCGCCAAAGAAAGCGCCGATATTATCCTGCTGGAAAAAGATCTGATGGTATTACGCAAAGGGGTGATCTATGGCAGAAGGACATTCGGCAATATCATTAAGTACATCAAGATGACGGCCAGCAGCAACTTCGGTAATATGTTCAGCATGATTGGCGCCAGTGCATTATTGCCTTTCCTGCCCATGCTGCCGGTGCAGATTTTAGTGCAAAACCTGTTGTACGATATTTCACAGGTATCTATTCCCTGGGATAAAATGGACCAGGACTTTATTGACCAGCCCAAGAAATGGAATGCTGCTGATATTTCCCGGTTTATGTTGTTCATTGGCCCGGTGAGTTCCATCTTTGATTACGCCACTTTTGCGATCATGTTTTATGTGTTTAAAGCAGCTACACCGGAGCACCAGAGCCTGTTTCAGACCGGGTGGTTTGTAGAAGGATTATTATCGCAAACGTTGATTGTACATATGATCCGTACGCGCAAAATACCTTTCATCCAGAGCTGGGCAACGGCGCCTGTGGTGGCTTTAACGAGTCTGATTATGCTGATAGGTGTGGCCATTCCGTTTACGCCGTTTGCGGCATCACTGAAAATGGAGCCACTGCCGTTGTCCTTTTTCCCCTGGCTGATCGCTATATTATTGAGTTACTGTATGCTTACACAGCTCATCAAAAACTGGTATATCAAAAGATTTAATCAGTGGTTATGAGTACTGCAAAAAGGCGATGGATGATCGCCCTGGTAGTGGTGGTGTTGCTGCTTGCCCTGGACTGCTGGATCAGCAGTCACCGGGCAGGCAGATAACCAGCCCCGGCTACTTGTCCTATTATTTTTCAATCCGCAAACATCATGAAGAAAAGATTAATTGCTGTTGGCATGCTCACGGCTGCTGCTTGTCATGCCGTTAAGGAAGACGTTATCACTACGGCTGTTCCTTCTGCAGATACGATTACCCTCCCTGCCGGCTCGGCGCTGGAGCAACGTATTAAAATTAACGCCGTGCTCTCCGCGCCCTACCAGCACGAAGTACAAACCGCCGGAGTAGTGAAAGCCATTCCTACGCAGTACGCAGAGATTGCGCCTCCTTTCCAGGGCAGGGTTACCAAAAGTTACCTCCGTCTGGGTATGAAAACACAGCCGGAAACGCCACTATTCGAAATCAGTTCACCGGATTTTATGGCCGCGCAGAAAGTATTCTTCCAGGAAAAAGCACAGCTGCAACAGGCGGAGAGAACCTGGAAACGCCAACAGGATCTGATGGCCAACGGCGTAGGCACACAAAAAGATCTCGAAGAAGCACAAACGGCTTATGAAGTAGAAAAGAAGGAGTATGAAAATGCGGTGATGGGACTGAAGGTTTTCAAAGCCAGCCCGGAGAAATTATCCCTCGGTCAGCCATTGGTGGTACATGCGCCGGTGGCAGGAGAGGTGATTGAAAACAAAGTAGTACTGGGACAGTTTATCAAAGACGATGCCGCTAGCGTAGCCACCATCGCTGATTTATCTGATGTGTGGGTAGCCGGGCAGGTCAAGGAAAAAGATATCCGCTTCATTCATAACGGGGACGACTGTACGATTGAAGTAGTAGCGTTGCCGGGTATGCAGCTGAAAGGAAAAGTATATCATATCAATGCGGTAGTGGATGAGGATACGAGAAGTGTGCAGGTATTAATTGCCGTTCCCAACAGCGCACATACCCTGAAACCCGGTATGTATGCTACTGTTAGTTTCCGGGACCAGCCAACAACCGCCCTGCTGATACCCGCTACAGCGCTGTTACAGGCCAGTGAAACGCCTTATGTATTTGTAGCGGCAGCACCCGGAAAATATATCAAACGCCCGGTGACTACCGGCGCCACCACTAATAATCAGGTAGTGGTAACTGCCGGCCTTCAGGCGGGCGACCGGATAGTGACGACAGGCGGGTTTTACCTGCTGGATGCAAAATAAGTACTCCTTTCTTTTCAAGATTTTTTTATGAACAAACTGATTTTTACCGCCATTCAAAAGCGGTGGCTCTTTGCTGCGCTCTTTTTGCTCCTGGCCCTGTTTGGTTATTATTCCTGGCAACAACTGGCCGTAGAAGCCTATCCTGATATTGCAGACGTTACGTCTCAGGTAGTGACCCAGGTACCGGGGCTGGCCGCGGAAGAAGTAGAACAACAAATTACTATTCCCGTAGAACGCGCACTCAACGGTATGCCCGGCATGCACGTGATGCGCAGCAAAAGTACTTTCGGCTTATCGGTGATCACCATTGTATTTGAAGATGGAATAGAAGATTACTGGGCAAGACAAAGAATTACAGAACGCCTCAATGATGTAGGCCTGCCCTATGGCGCCAAACCCGGTCTGGACCCACTTACATCGCCCATTGGTGAAATATACCGCTACATCATTGAAAGCAAACAACATGATCTGAAAACGTTGACCGACCTGCAGAACTGGACCATCATTCCCCGGATCAAACAGGTGCCCGGTGTGGCAGATGTGACCAATTTCGGCGGTATCACCGCACAGTATCAGATAGAGATTGATCCCAAACTGCTGGAGCAATACCATGTATCGCTGGCCGACGTACAAACCGCCATCAGCAATAACAACGCCAATGCCGGCGGCAGCGTACTCAATATCGGCGACCTCGGTTACGTAGTGCGGGGCATAGGCCTCGTGAAAACGCTGGAAAGCCTGGGAGATGTAGTGGTGAAGTCGATCAATGGCGTACCTGTTTATCTGAAAGACCTGGGCCAGCTAAAACTAGGCAACCTGGAACGCAAAGGTATCCTGGGCTATACAGACCGGCAGGTGAATTATAGCGAAGGTGATGAAGGCATCGTGCTGTTACTGAAAGGACAAAATCCTTCTGTAGTACTGGAAGGCATACACGCCGCGGTAGATGACCTCAATCAGCATATTTTGCCGGAAGGCGTTACCATTCGGCCTTACCTGGACCGTACGCAGCTGATTAATAATACGCTGGACACGGTATCGCATACACTGCTGGAAGGCATCGCATTGGTGATCATTGTGCTGATCATTTTCCTGGGCAACTGGCGCGGCGCTTTGATTGTAGCCATCACCATACCATTGGCGTTGCTCATTGCATTTATATTAATGCACTTTACGCATATACCGGCTAACCTGTTATCGCTGGGGGCCATCGACTTCGGCATTATCGTAGATGGGGCCATTGTGATGATGGAAGCTATTTTGAAGAAAAGGGAAGAGCAGCCGGAAGAAGAGCTGACAGAAAGCACCATTGCGCAGAAAGCGGCGGCGGTGGCCAAACCGGTGCTTTTTGCCACTGTCATTATTATTACGGCTTACCTGCCTTTGTTTTCTTTTGAAAGAGTAGAAAAGAAGCTGTTTACACCAATGGCATTTACGGTAGGATACGCGTTGTTGGGCGCATTGGCGGTAGCATTGTTGCTGATTCCCGGTTTGGCATTTGCCATTTATCGCAAGCCCCGCAAACTGTACCACAATAAATGGCTGGAACGGCTTACGGACACCTACCGGCAACGGCTGCAAAAAATCATGGCAAAACCTAAACGGGTATTTCTGCCGCTGGCATTGGTCCTCACCGGCGCCATCCTCCTCTCTGTAACAGTAGGGAAGGACTTCCTGCCACCGCTTGATGAGGGTTCTATCTGGTTGCAGGTGCAGCTGCCGCCGGGGATATCGCTGCAACGTTCCCGTGAAATGAGTGATAGCCTGCGTCAACGCACTATGCAGTTTGATGAAGTGACTTACATGATGGTACAAGCCGGTCGCAACGATGATGGCACTGATCCGTGGACGGCGGCGCACTTCGAATGTTCTATTGGGTTGAAGCCATACCGGGAATGGAAGCGAGGCCGCACGAAGGCCGATCTGATCAATGACCTGTCGGCCGCCTATGCCGCTATGCCCGGGTATAGCGTAGGTTTCAGTCAGCCGATGATTGATGGCGTGATGGACAAAATTTCCGGCGCCCACAGTGAGCTGGTGGTAAAAGTATATGGCGAAGATTTTAAAGAAACCAGGCGCATCGCCGAAGCTGTAGCCACTACGTTAAAACAAATCCCTGGCGCTGCCGACGTGGCCATCGACCAGGAACCGCCACTGCCGCAGCTGCAGATATCTGTTGACCGCGCCGCCATTGCGCGCTACGGGCTCAACGTAAGCGATGTATCCGAACTGATAGAAGTGGCCATTGGCGGCAAAGCCATTTCCCAGGTGTTTTCCGGCAACAAAGTATACGATGTGATTTGCCGGTATACAGATGAGAGTCGTAATACCCCGGAGAAAATAGCAGGACTGATGCTGACTTCCGCTACCGGTGCAAAGATTCCGTTATCACAGGTAGCTACCGTGAAAACGACTACCGGAGAAAGTACCATCACCAGAGAGCTGAACAAACGACACCTCACAGTGAAGCTGAACCTGCGGGGCAGTGACCTGACGACTTTCCTGCAAACAGCACAGCAGCGCATCGACAAGCAGATAAGCTACAATCATGATCAGTACCATATCAAATGGGGCGGACAGTTTGAAAATCAGCACCGTGCTTACGCCAAGCTGGTGGTCGTAGTGCCGTTGGCGTTAGCCATCATGTTCATGTTGCTGTACGGCGCCTTCGGCACTTTCCGGCAGGCGGGGCTGATCATCAGCATTGTGCCGCTGGCATTATTCGGAGGCATGCTGGCGCTCAATATCCGAGGCATGACGCTGAACGTATCTTCTGCCGTGGGCTTCATCGCGTTATTTGGCGTGGCCATTCAAAATGGGGTGATCCTCATTTCACAGATCAATGATTTGAGAAAGCAGGGGTATGCATTGCTAACAGCCGTGATCACCGGGGCGGGCAATCGTTTCCGGCCGGTGCTGATGACGGCCTCTGTAGCTGCTTTGGGCCTGTTGCCTGCTTCCTTTGCCACCGGCATTGGGTCGGATGTGCAGCGTCCGTTGGCCACGGTAATTGTTTACGGCTTGTTGGTAGCCACGGCTATCACACTATTTGTGTTGCCGGCATTGTATTATCTCATCGAAAGAAAATGGAATTCTTCACCTGAAGTATAAAGTGATTATATGCAGTTTTTAAAAAGATATCTGATATTGGTGATAGGCTTATCTGCGTACAACACCACATCGGCGCAGTCGGACACCAGTTTTATTAAAGCGCCGCTCACGTTGCCAGAATACCTGCATATGGTGAGTACGCAACACCTGGGCTATGCCGCGGAACGATACAACGTCAGCATCGCTATGGCCGGGATAGAAAGCGCTAAGGTATTTCCTGATCCGGAATTTTCTCTGGGAGGTTTCGACAATCAGCACCGGGCACTGCACTTGTCTTACGGCTACAACGTAGGACTGGGCACCACCATAGAGCTGGGTGGAAAACGAAAGGCCCGCATTGGCCTGGCCCGCAGCAATGCCGAGCAAAGCCAGGCGCTGTTACAGGACTACTTTCGTAATCTCCGTGCAGACGCCACCCTGGCCTGGTTTAACGCGCTGCTACAGCAACAACTGTACGCTGTGCAGCAACAGTCCTGGCAACTAATGCAGCAACTGGCCACTGCCGATGCGATTCGCTTTCAGAAAGGTGTTATCACGGAAACGGATGCACGACAATCCAAAYTGGAAGCCGATAACGGGCTGAATAAATTATACCAGCAGGAGGCCGACCGCAAAACAGCACTGCTGCAGCTGCAGCTGAACACCGGACAGGCAAAAACGGATACCTTGTTATGGCCATCGGGGAACTTTGAACACCTGCAGCGGGTATTCATCTTACAAAATTTACTCACTAACGCCACTGATACCCGTGCCGATGCCGTAGCTGCCAACGCCGGAAAAATAGTGGCAGGGAAAACACTCACCCTGGTAAAGGCCAACCGGAAAATAGACCTTGGCCTCAACGCCGGCATGGGCTACAACGCAGAAGCCACCAGCGAAATAGCACCCACGCCCAGGTATATCGGCACTACCGTAGGTATTTCTGTGCCATTGAAATTTTCCAATCACTATAAAGGAGAGTTACATGCCGCACAATTTGGGGTGAAACAAGCCGCCCTGGCCTATGATCAGGTACTACTCCAGATAAATACCGAGGTAAGGGAAGCCTGGTGGAATTATCATGCGGTTGCCCAACAGGTACGGCAGTACGAAAACGGTTTACTATCAGCCTCACAAAAAGTACTGGATGGTAAAATATACAGTTACAAACGCGGTGAAACCTCTTTACTGGAAGTGTTAAATGCACAACGTACCTGGAATGAAGTGCAGCAGGACTACTATCAAACCCTGTATAACTACGCCGCCGCATTGATTGCGCTGGAACGGTCCGCCGGCATTTGGGATTTGCGGTAAGCAGAAAGCATAAAGCAGAAAGCAAAAAGCTATTGTAGCGATTGATCAGCGCGAATCTATACGCATTAATCAATCGCTACAATAGCTTTTTGCTTTCTGCTTTATGCTTTCTGCTATTTTTATTATCTTGACAGAAACCTTGCAGTAAAATGAAAATATGTGTAGTAACTGGCGCCAGCAGTGGTATAGGCTATGCCATTGCTGATGCCTTACAGGCAGATGGATATACGGTAGTAGCCACCGCCCGTCGGGAAGACCGGCTCCGGCAATTGCCCGCTACGAATGTGACCATCGTTACCGGTGATTTATCTGCCGCAGCTTTTCAGGATCAGCTGATCACCACTGTTTATGAAAAATATGGTCGTTGTGATTATCTGTTTAATTGTGCAGGCACCATCGCCACCGGCACTATTGAAGACATCGATATCGATCAAGTCACCGATATGATACAACTCAATGTGACGGCCACCATCCGGCTCACCTATCAATTGCTGAAACGTTTTCGTCAACAGGGATTTGGACACGTCATCAATATGTCCAGTGTACTGGGTACCAAAGTACGACCCACCGCCGGCGCCTATGCTGCCACCAAATTCGCGCTGGAAGCCTTGTCGGAAGCACTACGGATGGAACTCACCGGGAGTAATATACAGGTGTCGTGTATTGAACCCGGACTGGTGATGACGGAGCTGCATAAAGACTGGAAAGTACATCCAAAGGAAGGGATGGGCATTCACGAACCACTCACTACGGATGATATTGTAGGCACCGTACGATTTATCATGCAACAACCGGCACATGTAAGAATACCCCGGTTAATGATTTTACCGAAAGACCATCATATTTAAGCGGCCGGATCTTATTCGATTTTTACACACAACCAACGGGCTTCCAGTACAGGCTTTTCGTCTACATAGGCCACCCCGGATTGTTTGATGAGTTTATCACTGACGCGTATATTCCGGATCACATATTTCACGGGCGTATGGTAAGGAGTACCACTTAAAAAAGTAGCGGTTTCAATACTGGCCAGCCCAAACAAGCCTTCTGCCAGCCCCAGTATTTTAATACCGGCGCCACCACACTGGGCCATCGACTCAATCAGGATCACCCCGGGTACAAAATTGAATTCGGGAAAGCTGCCTTTTAGCATAGCATCCGCATCACCAAAAGTTTTGACGCCAACGATTTCTTCTGTTGAGGTGGACAGGATTTCATCTACAAAAAGAAAGGGCGCCCGGTGCGGAATAAGTGCTGCTATATCAGTATGGGTAGATTCCATCAATAGGTGTTTTTGTAAATGTAGTATTTAGTCGATTGTTTTTGAAAGTAAGCCGGAGCTAGAAAAGAAGAACTGCGTATGCAACAAGTCAGTAGTACTACGGATACTGCTCTCCGCTGAATGACCTACCTTAGTTTTCACAATCCCAAAAGATGTACGAACGAAAAATAAGAGGGTATGCCCCGCTTTTTCTTTTCCTGTTCCTCTTGCTTTTTTTCTATAGTATGCTGATTCATGATAAGGATTCTGCCGTGAATTGTATACTGATATCCCTGTTTTATGCCGTGGCAGCCAGCGAGGCAGGGCGGTTCCTGGTGTTGTTTTCCCGCCGCAAATGGCCTGGTAATCGTAATATGGTAAAACGGCTACAATTGATCATTGCCATAGGGATGCCGCTATTAGGTATACTGGCGTTGGCTAATCAGCTTTTGGGGAGATGGATTGGCTTTTATGACCAGGTAACAATGGGTGATTATGCCTTCATGGCTGGTTTGACGATTCTCTGTAGCCTATTGGTGGTAGGGGCTTACGAAGGATTGTATTATGTGGCACAATGGAAGCTGTTGTTCATAGAATCACAGCGGCTCAAAAAAAGTAATCTGGATAGCCAGTACCAGTTTTTGAAAGATCAGGTAAAGCCTCATTTTCTATTTAATAGTTTAAATACCCTCAGTGCTTTAATTGTAAATGATCCTGTAAAGGCGGAATCATTTGTAGAAGAGATGGCAGCGGTATACCGGTATCTCCTGAAAAAAAATAGCCGGGAGCTCACTACTTTCCGGGAAGAACGTGTTTTCCTGGAATCCTATCTGCTGATGCTCCGCACCCGTTTTGAGGATTCGCTGATTGTGCAGATTGACGTGGCGTCCGGGAAGGAACAGTACCTGTTGCCGCCCTTTGTATTACAGCTATTAATAGAAAATGCCGTGAAACATAATATTGTGTCGAGAGATAAACCATTGACGATTACCATTTTTTCAGATGAAGAAGACAACCTGCATATTCAGAACAACTTACAGCCGAAGACCCACCGGGAGCCATCCGATAAAACAGGATTACAAAATCTGCGGACCCGCTACCAGCTGTTGAAGAAAGAACAAGGGCTCCGGATTGCCGCAACAGGCGGCTTTTTTACGGTGGTAATTCCCCTGATACAGACGAATATCTATGAAAATTAGTGGCCGGTTTATTCCGCTCCCCATTTTTTACAAACTGTAACGAACATGAATGCGTTGATTATTGAAGACGAAACACTGGCAGCAGACCGCCTCATCAAGATGTTGTCTAAAGACAATGAAGACATCAACGTGATGGCAGTATTAGATACGGTAGAAAAATCCGTTGCCTGGCTACGCGAAAACCCAGGCCCGGACGTGATCTTCCTGGACATTGAATTGGGAGATGGTAATAGCTTCGATATTTTTGAAGAAGTAAGCGTCAATGCACACGTCATTTTCATCACGGCCTTTGATGAATATGCGATCCGCGCCTTTAAGTATAATAGTATTGACTATTTGTTGAAGCCATTGAAGAAGGTGGATTTGTCGGTTGCACTGACCAAGTTCCGGCAATATTATGCGTTAACAGGAGGGGAGATTGACATGTCGGTGATTGTACAGGCGTTACGTAGAAAAGAATACAAGTCCCGCTTCCTGTTGGCTGCCGGCTCCCGGCTCTATTCTATGAACGTGGGCGAAGTAGCGTTTATATATACCCGTGAGCGGCAGCATTACCTGAAAACCTTTACCGGCCGGGATTATCTGATAGATAGTAACCTGGATGAGCTGGAAACACAGCTGGACCCGGCTCATTTCTTTCGCGTGAACCGCCAGTTTATTATACATCATCCGGCCATTGACCAGGTATTTGCCTGGTTTGATGGAAAAATAAAGTTACAGGTACAGCCAGTAGCTTATGAAGATATTATTATCAGCCGTTTGAGAGCGACGGATTTTAAGCGGTGGCTGGGTAAATGAGTCTTACAGGATACTACAGGATAGTTTATTCCGGGTGTTCATTATCTTGTTGAGATAACTGATTCTACGCCGATATGAAAAAACGACTGATACCCACTATCGCCGGCTTACTGTTAGCCAGCAGCCTTCCCGCCCAGCAACACGCTATCCCCTCGCTGTTATTCGAAAAAAAAATGGTGGCGGCAGAAAGTTATGAATCGGTGGCCGTGTTCGACGTGAACAACGACCATATACCTGACCTGGTATCCGGCGCCTTCTGGTATGAAGGGCCTGCTTATTTTAAGCGCCATTACATAGGTCCGGTGAAGCAATTTGGCGAATATTGGGACGATTTTTCCACCATTCCTTTTGATGTAAATGGAGATGGGCGCATGGACTTCATTACCGGTGGCTGGTTTGGTAAAACGCTGGCATGGAAAGAAAATCCGGGGAATGATAGTGAGTGGAAGGAGCATGTGATGGCTACCCCCGGAAATATAGAAACCACGCGTTCCTGCGATATTGATGGAGATGGCATCCCGGAAATCATCCCCAACACCCCTAACGACCCACTGGTTATTTATCGCTACAACAAGGCCACGCATGCGTTTACCGCTCATAAAATACTGGACCGTAAATCAGGACATGGCCTCGGTTTCGGTGATATCAATGGAGATGGCCGTATTGATATCATTTTGCCGGAAGGCTGGGTAGAAGCCCCGGCAGCGCCTTTCTCCGCGCCCTGGACGTTTCACCCGGAGTTTAACCTGGGCACTGCCAGTGTACCCGTGATCGTTACAGATGTTAACAAAGATGGATTAGCCGATTTAATTGCAGGCCAGGGGCATGATTACGGACTGGATTGGTATGAGCAGCATAAAGATCCTGCAACCAATCAACGCAGCTGGATCAGACATGCCATTGATCCTAACAATTCTCAATACCATACCATGTTATGGACGGATATAGATGGTGATGGGCAGGAAGAACTGGTGACCGGAAAGCGGTATCGCGCACATAACGATCATGATCCGGGGTCGGCAGATCCTTGTGGCATTTATTATTTTAAGTGGAATGGAGAGTCATTTACCAAACAGGTAATTAGTTATGGGGAGAAGGGAGCCGGTCTTTACTTTGAGGTACATGACCTTACCGGCTCTGGCCGAAAAGATGTGATAGTAGCAGGGAAGGATGGATTATTCATTTTTTATAATAAAGGAAATAAATAAGTCGGGCGGCACCGGTGGATGCTGTTGGTTGTGGAGGCACTACGTGTTGCCCTTACCGTTAGTCCCGTATTTTTAATCATTTGATTTTTCAGTCGTGGTGTTGTGCCTGCCAGGCCTCAATGGCGACGCCTATGGCTTCGGTCTGTGATGTTTCGTTATCCTTTCCTTCTTCGAACCAGTGACTGGCGCCTTCATTGTCCTGCTTTCTGTGCAGGTGAATGGTCTTATCCCGGAGGCGGACAATAAAAATATTTTCATCCTGGCGGGTAACGCCAATATCGTGGCCTTGCAGCTGTATATGGAAGTCGCTCATGATAATCATTTTGTAATTTTCGTACAATCATTATGCCCTCCTGTGTATTATATGGCTGTTGGTTGATGCTTTTTTTGTTTCTTCGCAGTCGAGTCCTCTTTATCCTATTATTGACCAACAAAATGTGCGTATGATCATTAAAGAGTTACCTGTTGTCATTGAAACCCCGAAAGGGAGTAGTGAAAAATATGATTTTGATCCGGCATCCCGTTTTTTTGTGCTCAACAAGATTTTACCTGCCGGGATGGTTTTCCCTTATGATTTTGGTTTTATCCTCGGTACCAGAGGAGCCGATGGCGATCCGTTGGATGTCATGGTGATTTCAGAATTTAAAAGTTTCCCTGGTTGCCTGGTGAAGTGTCGGCTGTTGGGCGCTATTAAGGCGGAGCAGCGCGAAAGAGATGGGACGGTGGTGCGAAACGACCGCTACATTGCGGTGCCCGTCGTATCTAAAGTCTTTAAGGGCGTAGATGCGGTGTCGTCTCAAACCATCCGGGAAATAGAGCATTTCTTTATTGCCTATAATGAACAGGAGGGTAAACAGTTTACCCCATTGGGATATATTGAAGCTGCGCCGGCCTATGAGCAGATTAAATTTCCGGATAAGTAGCTAATCCGGGACTGACACGATTATTGCAACTACGTGGTGAAGCGGGAGCGGATGGACCATGTTGGTTGTAAAAGATGACTGGTCCAACACCCCGAAACTGTTAGCAGCAGGAAAGGAACCGGATAAATGAAGAGGGATCAAACGCAGACTACCAGCTATTTGATGTGCATTTTTTTACCCAGTTTTTTTACTGATTGTGGAATTTTAAGACAATAGCCTGACAGCCATCAACCAGTACATCTTTTATGACTTTATTCTTTGTACAATGTTAAACGCCCCGATAGAGGCGGCTTTCCGTGAACCAGTCGGCAGGGTGGATGACTGCCTGTCCGGTGGAGGAGAAGCCGGTGAACTGATCCGCTCTTTTGATTGGACAACTTCCAGCCTGGGCCCGGTGGCTCAATGGCCGCAGTCGTTGAAAACAGCGATACGTATTTTGCTGGCCTCCCCGCAACCTATGTTCTTATGGTGGGGAGAGGAAGCCATCCACATACATAATGATGCCTGCCGGCAGCTCTTAGCTACGCACTATCCTGACTCATTGGGCTTACCAGCCGAAATTGCCTGGAGCAGTTTATGGGATCAGTTACAACCCCGTTTCAGCAGCCTTATGGCAAGAACAGCTAACCTGGCAGATACCTCATTGCTACAGCTGGTACCACGGGAAGGACTACACTATCATTTTAATGCATGCGCCATTCCGGATGAATCCGGCCAGGTGGCTGGCATCCTGGCGATTGGTGCCCTATGGCATCAGCCATCTCCTGTCACTTTTGTGAAAACGGATATCAGCAGCTTTACAAGTGGGTTGCTGTCGCACTTTGAGCCAGTGATCCGGCAGGCGAAACTTACCMTGGTCACCAATTTTGCAGTAGTCAATGCGGAAGTATATGTAGACAGGGATATGTGGGAGAAGATTTTGTTTACCCTGCTGACTAACGCCCTCAAATATACGTTGCGCGGCGCTATTGCTGTAAGATTGACGCAGCAGAAAGAGACCATACAATTGTCGGTATCCGATACCGGCATGGGGCTCAGCCCGGCCCTGATGACGGCAGTACGGGAAAGCCTCCTTCGGGAAGAAGCAGACAATAAAGGACTTGCTTTGGTAAATGAGCTGGTAATGCAGCATGGTGGCGAACTACAAATGAGTAGCGTTCCCGGGGAAGGTAGCTCCTTCCTGGTAACGATCCCGGTGGGAAAGGCGCACCTGCCGGCAGATAAAGTGACGGATGGATATGGCACCGTGGTATATAAACAGTATGAAGATTTCCTGTCTGGTGTCGTCGCTGATATCCGTGTGTCCAAAGAAAGGAGACTCCAGGAAACAGGGGTAGACGCTTACCGCCAGGTGATTGAATGTTTGCCCGCAGCCGTTTACACCTGCGATAAGTATGGCCGTATGCTGTTGTATAATGAAGCAGCCGTAGCCCTTTGGGGCCGCGAACCCGTAGCCGGTGTAGACATGTGGAACGGCGCATGGAAAATTTATCAATCCGATGGCATCACTCCCATGGCTCCGGAAAATTGTCCGATGGCACAGGCCATTAAAACCGCGACAGCAGTTTCCGGACGCACTATATTGATAGAACGGCCAGACGGCAGCCGCCGGATCATCGCACCCTATCCCGTGCCTCTATTTGATGAAGACGGAGAACTCACCGGCGCCGTTAACATGCTGGTAGATGTTACACAGGAGAAAACAGTGCACGAACATTTATCCAAACTGGCCGCCATCGTGGAAAACTCAGATGATGCCATTGTCAGCAAAACGCTGGATGGTCTAATCACCAGTTGGAATCCGGCAGCAGAAAAACTATTCGGCTATAGTGCGGCAGAAATGATCGGGCAATCCATTACCGCCATTATCCCTCCTGATAAACTGGACGAAGAACCCAAAATTATTGAGGTACTAAAATCCGGACAAAGGGTAGATCATTTCCAAACCAAACGCATGACAAAAGAAGGGGAGATCAGAGACTTTTCTTTAACTATATCTCCCATAAAAGATATCAATGGCAACGTAATAGGGGCCTCTAAAATCGCCCGGGATATTACGCAGCAGCAACAATTGTTTTCCGCCCTGGAGGAAAGTGAGGCCAGGTACATTCAGCTCACCTTAAAGCTGGAGGCAGAGATAGAGCAGCGAACCAAAGAACTGCAGGATGCCAACTACGATCTCGAAAAATCAAACCGGGAGCTGGAACAGTTTGCCTATGTGACCAGCCACGACCTGCAGGAGCCGCTTCGGAAGATTCATACTTTTGCCGGCATGCTGCATAATGTCAACAAAGACATCCTTTCAGATATCTCCCGCATGTATCTTGACAAGGTGATGTCCAGTGCCAAACGCATGTCGCAGCTGATCAATGAATTGCTTGATTACTCCCGCCTGGTACATGTAAAGGAACCATTCGCAGCAACAGATCTCAATGAAATATTAAAGAACGTACTGATAGACTTTGAAGTACCAGTTAGCCTGCATGACGTACAACTGGAAGCAGGGGAGCTACCACATTTATTGGTTAGTCCGCTGCAGATGAATCAGTTATTCCACAACTTGTTGGGAAATGCGCTCAAATTTTTATCACCGGGCAGGCAACCGCAGATAAAAGTATATGCGGAACCGTTATCTGCTGCTGAATTGGCTCGTCTGCCAGACCTGGACCCGGATGTACCGTACTGGGTAATCGTAGTAAAGGACAATGGAATAGGATTTGATCAGATGTATGCTGCGAAAATTTTCCAGATTTTCCAACGGTTAAATGAAAGAACAGCGTTTGAAGGTACGGGCATTGGCCTCGCTTTGTGCAGTAAAATTGCCATGAATCATAAAGGCCATATTTACGCGAACGGAAGGCCGGGAGAGGGCGCGGAATTCAGGGTTGTTTTACCGGTTCATCAGTAGCCATGTTGTTCTTTTGTTAATTATTGGTGTTTTTTGAATGAAGCTGTTTTTAAGGGAACTTCCAAATTTTTTCCAGAACATTTACAGCCGTAATTTTGCACCAAAACCCAGACACCCTACCATTAAAACTACCCTGCGATGAGAGAGAAATTGTCGTCTTTATTAATTGACCCGGACCGCGACCGGCGTAACCAGTTTTATCTTGCACTGGACCTTTTACAGATTAGCAAAGCATGTATAGCTCAGGATAATACCAGCAAGGCGCTGGATTATCTAAAAAAGCAATCCGGCTTTACACCGGATTACATTTTTTTAGACAGCTTGCAACCTTCAGATGAAGCAGTTTTATTTTTACGGGAGCTGAGAAAAATAAAGCGGTTGAAGCAGGTTCCGCTGATCTGGTATGCGGCGTCATTTAACGCTGCACAGGAGCAGGCCATGTTGGAAGCAGGCTTTGCAGCCGGTTTGGCGAAGCAGGAAAACGGGCTGCTGTTGAAGGAAAACCTGCGCATCCTGTTCCAGAGCGATTTGCAGGAAACCGTGGTGCCAGATGAAATGTCTGCTGCTGCCCGCTTTAAGATGAAGATGAAAGATGTGCTGTTGCAAACGCAGCAATTACTGGATACACCGAAACACGTACTTTCTCCCCGCTAAGCGATGATTATTCCATTTGCAATGCTTTTACAGGATTGGCTGCTGCAGCTTTGAGCCCCTGGTAGCTGATAGTAGCCAGGGCCACAAAGATGGTGAGTACACCTGCCGCCAGGAACATCCACCATTGTAATTCAACGCGGTAGTCGATACCTTTTAAGGCCAGTTGCATCGCCAGTATTGCCAGTGGCACCGTAATCAGAAAAGCCAGGAAAACAGGTTTCAGAAACTCCTGTGCCAGCATAAACCAGATACGTGCTGCACTGGCGCCCATAATTTTCCGGATACCAATTTCTTTGGTGCGCCGCTCTGCCAGGAAGGAGGATAACCCAAATAATCCCAGGCAGGAAATCAGGATCGCGAGGCTGCCCGTCCAGTTCAACATAAACCCGGACGACCGGATACCATTGAACTTCTGTTGATAGGCCTCTTTGATAAAGTGAAACTCAAAAGGAATAGCCGGGTTACTTTTTTTAATCGCTGCTTCAATTTTTACCAAAGCTGTTTGCGGGTTGGTAGTTTTTTGCAACCGCACAAAGAGATGGTCCAACGGGCCAGTGCTCAGGAGCACCATCATCGGGTTGGCCGCCTCATAAGGATCGTTTGCAACGAAATCTTTTACCACACCAATAATGGGATGATTATCCAGCAGGGTACCAATGACAGGTTCCTTCAATCCCATGCGTTTCACCGCCGCTTCATTCACGAGGCAACCAATGGAATCACTTCCATATTCCGGGCTGAAATCGCGTCCGGCAGCGAGTTGCAGTCCGGCAGTTTTTATCCAGTTGTATTGTACCCAGGTAAGTGTCACCGGGAAATTCTGGTCGGCCGTTTTGCCAGGCCATTGAATGCCATCGGTGGCGCCGCCGAATCGCAGCAGGTCATCTGATCCCGCCGATACCTGTTCTATTTCCGGGATGCGGGAAAACTCATTGGTGATCTGTGTGAACTGACGATTCATGTCACCCCGGACTGGTATTTCGATCAATTGATCCTGGTTGTAGCCCACTGGCCTGTTTTCTCCGTATTGGATTTGCCGGTAAAGTACAATGGTAGTGATGATGAGAAAAATAGAAATCACAAACTGAAAAGTTACCAACGCCTTCCGGAAGAGGCCCCCTCCACGTTGCGTTACCACAGGGCCTTTCAATACTTTTACGGGTTGGAAGCTGCTCAGGAAAAATGCAGGATAACTACCTGCTACCAGGCCCGTAACAAAGGTCAGCAATACGATGCCCAACAAAATTTGCCAGTTGCCCATACCCAGCGCCATACTTCTGCCGGATATCCGGTTCAAGCCGGGGATGGCTAGTTTTGCGAGCAGCAGGCCCAGGAACATGGCAAGGAAAGTAATCAGTAATGCCTCTACCAGAAATTGGAAAATGATGGTTGTCCTGGACGCGCCCAGCGCTTTACGCACACCCACTTCGCGGGCACGGCGTTCAGAACGGGCGGTGGAGAGGTTCATGAAATTGATACAGGCAATCAATAAGATAAACAGCCCAATGGTGCCCAGTAACATGATTATCTCAATGCGGCCGCCGTTGGGACGCCCGTTTTTGAAATCACCATACATGCGTATGGCTGAAAAAGGATACGCAAACAAATAGTGCTCCGCATCATTGGCGGCAGCAGTTTGTTTGGATACGTTTTTCAACTTGTTGTTTAAGGCGTCTAAACTACTGCCTGGCTGGAGTTGTACCCAGGTGGTCAGCCGGTAGTTATCCCACTTTTCTATCCATTCAGCGTTCTCCTTTTCAAAAAGGCGGAAGGGGAGTACGACATCGAATTTAGTGGTGCTGTTGGGTGGTACATCCCGGATGATGGCGGCCACTTTCAGGTCGTATAGGTTGTTGTACTTCAAAATCTTGCCCATGGCATCTTCCCGGCCAAATATTCTGCTGGCGGCACTTTGGGTGAGTACAATGTTGCCTGGCTCTTGCAGGGCCGCCACAGGATCACCACTGACAGCCGGAAAAGTAAACATTTTAAAGTAGGCAGGATCGGTGTAAATGCTGGATTGGTAAAGACTTTTGTTGCCTACCACCATCAGGCCTTGCCCCGCAAAAGCGCTGCGGGAAGCATATTTAACTTCCGGCAGGTCCTGCACCAGTTTTTTCATCAGCGGACCCTGTGTTACCGGGCTGGTGTGCCAGGTACCTTCCTGCTGGCGGTTTTCCATGATCCGGAAAAGACTGGCGCTGTTTTGATGAAAGGCATCAAAGCTGAATTCGTCGTTGATCCAGAGCAGGATCAAAATGCCGGTGGCCAAACCAATGGAAAGGCCGCCGATATTAATCAAAGCGGATAATTTGTTTTTCAGGAGACTTTTCCATCCGTTTCTCCAATAGCTTTTGAACATAGATAACAGTTGTTTAAGGTTAAACGCTGGTTCATTTTTCTACAGAACAACCACAAGAAGGATCAGGAGCGGGAAAGAGAGGTATCTTCTCTATATAAGATGGTAAATAGTATGGATATACGAAAGAGGCGTCCTTGTTTTGGAATGGCGTGGGCCGGGAGGCCTCCGGCCGCCTTCCTTCTTCCATGCGCCGGCTGAGTGGCGGCAGGAAGAAGGAAGTAATGGGAGAGGGTATGTTTTTCATACGAGGTAATGTTTGGAATCAGTAACTATCCAAAAATTACCACAGATGAATGGTAGTGTTATTCAAATGTGACTAAAGCATCACATTCTGTGATGAACCGGGAATAGCTGTTAGCAATTAGCAATTAGCTTTTAGCAAAATGCAGCGGAGATATAAACGTAAGTGTGATGATACTTTGCATATATCTCCGCTGCATTTTGCTAAAAGCTAATTGCTAACGCCTAACAGCTAGTGCGGTCCATGCAAAGCCAATAGCAACTGCTATCAACAAAAACCAGGAGGAAATGGCCGCAATTTTTCTTCCCAGGAAGAAAGTGGCGGGCTCAAATTTGAACGTGATATCATGTTTGCCGGCAGGGATTTTCAGGCCGCGTAGCGCATAGTCCACCCGGATAATGTCCACAGGCTTTTGATCTATGAATGCTTTCCAGCCGGCAGGATAATAGATTTCTGAGAATACACCCAGTCCCTCGCTGGTATTTTGCGAAGTATATTGCAACTGGTTCAATCCGTACTTCGTTAGCACGATGCTGGCGTTGCTGTCGGCCACTGGCGCAAATGTGCCGGTAACGGGCTGGAAACGTTTATCTATCACGGCGGTATCTTTCGGATTGAAGTGATCCAGTGTTTGCATTTCTGTATTGGCGTCTGGTACCCAGTTGATGGCTTTCACAAACCAGGCATTACCCAATGCACCAGGATTCAGTTGCGCCACAGGCTGTCCTGTTTTTTGATCCGGTACAATGAAGTATTTGGTGTTGAGCATATTGAGCACCGCCTTATTATTTTTGGTGAGCTGGTGCTCAATCAGATCTTCGTAGATCCACAATTTAGCCGGGCTTTGTCCACCTACTGATTTATGAAAATAGGAGGTGTTGGCATCCAGGAAGGGATTGGTAGTAAGATTGAAGACCCGGTAATAAGGATCTTTATCTTTCAGAATTTGTTCATCGGCGGGCGATGGTGTTATAAAATCAGCCAGTGGCGCTTCGCTGAAGCTGTCTTCACTCATATAGGATTTATCCACCTGGAAGCTATCGAACAGCACGGCCACGGTAATGATGGCAACTGCTATGACGGCTTTCATTTTTCCTTTCAGGAAATACCACATGGCCGCAAAAGCAATGAGGATGAGTATCAGCGCCCGGATACCATCAGCTCTTAACAAAGCGCTACGGTCCTGTTTGAGGGCGCCCAATAGTTTGGCGGCAGGGATCTCGCCACCCAGCATCTGAGTATATCGTGCCAGCAAAGCATTGTCGCCAGGACCAGCAAAAGGATACAGGAAACTACCAATCAGGCCGAGTAATATTACCAGTCCGCCGGTTACAAACAGGGCCAGTTTCAGGTGTTGTTGTAACAGTGCTTTCGGCTGATGACCGTATATCAGTTCCTGTAAGGCCCAGCAGGCCAATATCACCATAGATACCTGCGGGATCACCAGCGCCATAGTAGGAGCGCGGAATTTACTGTACAGGGGGAGATGATAAAACAGGAAGTTATTGACCTCCGGGAAATTATCCCCCCAGCTGAGTACGATGCCCACTATAGTAGCCGCTACCAGCCACCATTTGTGCCAGCTCTTAATAATGAAGAGTGACAAAACAAACAGGAAGCAGATAATAGCGCCTATATAAGCCGGACCTTGGGTGAACGGCTGGGCACCCCAGTACAGCTGCCAGCTGGCGCTGTTAACGGCTTCTTCTGCTTTGGCAGGAGGTATACCGATTTCAGTCAGGGTCCGATACGTATGAGAGCGGGTAGATAATTTGTCGTTGGACGAGCCACCTACCAGGTGCGGCAGCAGCAGGGTAAAGGTTTCTCCTTTACCGTAGCTCCATTGAAATGCATACTTGATATCGAGGCCGCCGGACTTTTTATGTTCCTGATCCTGTTGGTTCAGGGTGAGTTCCGACTGGCTGCCACGAATGGTATATTTCGTATACTCTTTCATGATCAGCAGGTTGTCCATGGCGGGGAGTACAGCGAGTACACCTGCGATGGCCAGTAGTACTGAAGCTTTGATGAAAGCTGGCAATTGCTTCTCCCGAAATGCATTAATACCTGCAGCCACCGCCAGGCATATGGCCATGAGTAAAGTATAATAAGTGATCTGCGGGTGATTGGCGTAAATCTGTACTGCCGCTGCCAATGCGGTTAAACAGGCGCCTGCCACATAACGCCCGCGATAGGCGAGTATCATTCCTGCCAGTACCGGCGCCATATACGCCATGCTCATTACTTTGGTGATGTGCCCGGCATCTATACTCACTACGGTGAAAGTGGCAAAGCCATAGGCAATAGCACCCATGATGCGTATCCAGTATTTTACGTCTACCACTGCGAGGAATATATACATGCCCAACATCAGCACAAAAAACATATCGGCCGGATTGGGCAGCCACAAGGTCAGTGCTTTGTTGAGAACACCTATCCTGTTGGTAGAAGGTCCGGTGAAGATCACATAAGACGGCATACCGCCAAACATGCTGTTGGTCCACATTGGTAAATCGCCGGTGGCCTTGTAATAATCCCATGCTTCTTTCGACATGCCCTCAAAGTGCATCATGTCTGATTGAAACAATTGTTTGCCTTCCAGTACCGGGCTGCAAAACGCCAGCGCCAGTCCCACAAATATCACTACTGCTGCAATATGAGGAAGAAAAGCTTTAAGCCAAGTTGATTTCATATATTGTTGATTGTCTTTTAATTATAACTGGTTATCTGAAGTCGATTCTAATGAAAAAAGGCCTTTGCTTAAAGTGATGCTTTAAGTTGATTTAAAGTGATACTTGAAGCAAAAAGTAAGCATGCTTACTGCAGTGTCGCTTTCTTTTTCACCAGTTTAAAGTGGTCATCATTCGGATCTACATCCATGAAATAGATGATACCTTTTTCGAGAAAAACTCTACGCTGAATGTCTTCATCCGACAAATATTCAGCACCTGTTGGAATGACAAAAGGTGTAATCAGGGGCTGCCAGCGATGATCACGAAAGGTGAGCGTAGTCATGTCGCATACAGTACCATTCATGGGCCACTGGTACACGCTGAATTCATCTGCCCCATCTAAATTCAGATCGCCTTCATTAAACAGCCGGGCTTCGCAGCAGCCGATTTTGGCATCTGGTAATTTGTTCCCAGCGAATCGCACGGCGTATTCATCGGCCACACCATCGTCTTCCATTGGATTGCCATAGCCGTTTTTGGTGCGGACAATATACGCTGTATCCGTTTGTCCGTCACCGTTAAAGTCGCCGGTAATAGCGTTGCTATCAGCCGGAGGACGACTGGGATCGGCGGTATCCTTTACTACTGGCGGGGTATAAACTACGTTAGGTGTTGTTGCAACTAAACTATCTTGTGGGGGAGTTTCCTTAACAGGTCCGGTGCCATGACAAGCAGTGATCAAGCCAGCCAGTAGCAGAGGCATATAAAGTTTCATCTAATAAATTTGCGGGTAAATATATTGAAATATATAAGCACATAACCGCTTTTTTGAGAATGGCTGAAAAGTGTGAGCAGGCTGTATAACAGTAATGATTACCTTTAATTATCACGATACCTGTATGAAATACCTGCTGTTAGCCGGATTGCTGGCATTGTTCGCCTGCCACTCTCCAAACACCTTAAACCATCGTACCAAAGGTCCCCTGGTGTTGTTCGATTCAACACATCATAAGCCACTGACAGATAGCGGCCTTACCCCTGTGATGGGCCACCGCTTTGTATTGTATGGTGATTTTGATGGCGATGGCCGTCCTGACACACTGACCGAACACTTTTTCAGCGGGATTGATAACCGGGAAACGAATAAGTATTATAAGGACATTGACTACGACTTACAGGTACGACTAAACGATCAGAAGGAACCTTACGTGTTTGTGAGCGGCAGTAACCATGATATTGACACATTGCATACAGGCAGTGGCCAGGTACTCGGGTTGTCGTGGTTGAAAAACGAAGGGGACTTAAATGGAGATGGTACCGATGAAGTATCATATGTATCAGATTGGGCGGATTGGTCCAATTTCAATACCTGTCATTTGGTGACCTGGCGTCATCACCGCTGGGAAGAATTATATTGTTTGCCGGTAAATGACCTGGAGCTACCAGACCCTAATCATGAAAGTGGGGATACTACCCATTTCCCCGGCTTTATCAGGAAGATAAAGCCAGGGAGGGTGATGGTATATTATAATGATACTGGAATCGCCGATAGTGCGATTATCCATATCCGTTAGTCGCTATTTCGCGAGTAATTGCAGGGAATGGTTCACTTGTTCAATGCCACCTTGCCATCCTTCATGACCAGGAATCAGGAATGCCGGATGAGGAAATTTGCTTTTTAGCTTCCGCAGCGACGCCGGGTAAGCGGCCAGATTTCCATCCCCGAGAAAGCCCATATTGGTAGCGTCCATGCTTTTCACAAAACAGCCGCCATATAATACCTTCGTTTGCGGCAGCCAGATCACGATGTTATCTTTCGTATGTCCTTCACCGGGGTAGAACGTTTCCAGCTTCACACCATTGATATTGAAAACGGTATCCTTACGGAATACAAATTCCGCCGCTTTTTCATTCCGTTCTTTGCAGAGATCCTGTGTTTGTTGCGTGCTGTATGTTTTTACGCCCTTCTCTTTCAGGAAATCCAGGCCCGCGGTGCAGTCGGCGTGAAAATGGGTGACAATACAATGCGTGATTTTTTGATGGTACCGTTGTTCCAGTGTATCCGCCAGTTGCCTCGTTTGATCTTCACTCCAGGGCGTATTAATTAATATAATCCCTTTGTCTGTTACAATATACAGGCCGTTGGCCGGTACCCAGGAGCCTTTGTATTCTCCATGAGATACACTCGCATACACATTCCCGGTAAGATGAGTCGTTTGCATAGGCGGTTGGGAATCCTGCGCAAAAGCAGCGGTGGCGCCCAACAGGCCTGCAAAAACAAGCAATAGATTTTTCATGATTTCCTATAATATAACTGCGAAATTAAGACATTCACGACCCGCAACCATTATTTTTTTATCCCGCAAAACATTATCCTACTAATTTAGTAGATTATTCATATCTTACTGTTAAATCAAGTGTTTTGGATAGTCGTCATACACAATCGCTTATCAATTTGCTGCGCCAAACCCATCATGCCGAGTGGGAGGCTACCCCTGCTGCGCAGGATGCCATCGCCTGGTTGAATGACCTGGTGAGTTTCCTCTTCCCAGGTAATCATCTTCCCAAACAAACCTCCTATAAGGGTATTCTCAAAAAGAACCAGATAGACCTGGAAAATATCCTGCTCAGTTATCTGGACCCGCAGGAAGTACCTATAGAAGATATTGCAAACGCCTTTTATAACTCGTTGGGAACCATCTATCAGGATCTGCGGCAGGATGCCACCAAAATTCATGAATATGATCCCGCCGCTACCAGCGTGAATGAAGTCATTGTGTCCTATCCCGGCTTTTACGCCATCACCGTATACCGCATTGCCCACCGGCTCACCCGGTTGCACGTGCCGGTACTGCCCCGTATTATCAGTGAGTATGCACATGGCAAAACAGGCATCGATATTCATCCCAATGCGCAAATTGAAGTGCCTTTTATTATTGACCATGGTACGGGCATTGTTATCGGGGCCACCAGTATCATTGGCGCCAATGTGGTGATTTACCAGGGCGTTACACTGGGCGCGCTGCAGGTTACCAAGGAATTATCTGAAGTGAAAAGACATCCTACAGTAGAAGATGATGTGATTATTTATGCCCGCAGTACCATCCTTGGAGGGAATACGACGATTGGCAAAGGCAGCATTATTGGTGGCAGCGTGTTTATTACTAAAAGTGTTCCGCCCTTTTCGCAGGTGTTTAATACCCATCAGGTGAGAATTACCACCAAAACAATCAGCTAGTAAGCTCAACACAAATACCAGCGCCATTCCCGGAAATATATTTATCTTATGCCCCTTGAGGATTAACACGGCATAAGCATGAGAATTTTATTGGCAGGCGTTTTATTGACCACTTGTTTTATGACAAACCGCCTGCTTGCGCAGGACACACTACAACAACTACCAGAGGTAGTGATTCAATCGTATGTATCCAAAACACCCTTGCAGCGTGTACCCACTGCCRTGAGTGTGTTATCACCGGCTGATATGCAGCTGCAGCAGGGCGCTTCCCTATTGCCGGCCTTTAATACGGTGCCGGGCATACGCATGGAGGAGCGGTCGCCCGGAAGTTATCGTTTATCCATCAGGGGTAGTTTGCTGCGTTCACCTTTTGGTATCCGTAATATTAAAATATATGCAGATGAAATTCCGCTCACCGATGCGGGCGGTAATACTTATCTGAATCTCCTTGATCCGGATGTCATCAGCCGGGCAGAAGTATTGAAAGGACCCGATGGCAGCCTGTTTGGTGCTAACTCCGGTGGCGTGGTACGTCTGGATCTGGCGCCACTGCCGGGTGATACGCAGCACCTGCAGGTAAATCTGCAGGGCGGTAGCTATGGCCTGTTTCATGGCAGCATTGGCTGGCAACAGCAATGGAAAAATTACCAGCTGCAGGTATTTCAGGGATATCAGCGGGCAGATGGCTACCGCCAGAATACCGCCATGAAAAGATCGTATACCCAAACTGCACAACGCTGGGAATACAAACCCGGTTACGCATTGAAGCTGCTGGCTTTTTATTCGGACTTGTCGTACCGCACGCCCGGTGGATTAACCCTCGCCCAAAGTGAAGCGAATCCGCGTGCAGCCCGTCCGGCAACGACTACTTTACCCGGCGCTATTGCCCAACAGGCGGGGATTTACAACCGCACTTTCCAGGGCGGACTGATACACGAAGCCCAATTTACGCCCCGCTTGCAACATGTACTTGCTGTATTTGGCGCCAATACCCACTTCGAAAATCCGTTCATTACCAATTATGAAGCAAGAGATGAAAATACTGCCGGCTTCCGCACCTATCTCCAATGGGTGAATGATCCGGCGAAAGTCCATGACATACAATGGAAATGGCTGAATGGGGCAGAGTGGCAACAAACCACTACCGACGTCATTAATTATGGTAACCGCGGCGGAAAAAGAGATACGGTGATGGCGGCCGATCAACTTACCGCACATCAGTATTTCTTCTTTAGCCGCTTTCATGCTACCCTGCGGCAGTTTACCCTGGAAGCCGCCGCCAGCTTAAATTACTATGGTTACAGTTATAACAGCCAGGGCCACACGAATATTCGTTTTACGCCGCAGCTGATGCCGCGCTTGTCGATGTCATATGCATTTACACCCCTGGTGACCGGACGTATCACGGTGAGCCGAGGCTATTCGCCACCCGCCACCGCCGAAGTACGTGCATCCGACAACGTTATTAATACCACGCTGCAACCAGAAACCGGCTGGAACTATGAAGCGGGGGTACGCGCCGCTACCCGCCGCCATCGCGCCATGGTGGATGCCGCCTTCTTTTACTACCGGATGCGAAACGCTATTGTAAAACGGCAGAATGCCCAGGGAGAAGATTATTTTGTGAACGCCGGTGGCGTACACCAGAAAGGGATAGAGTTGCAGGGGATGTGGTGGATTTTGTTGCCCCGGCCTTCAGGCGTATTACGGGGTATTAAATGGCAGGAAGGATATACGTTCAGTGATTTTAAATTCAACGATTATATCAGCGGTGCGAAAAATTATTCCGGCAACCAACTCACCGGAGTGCCCCAACACGTGCTCCTAAGCAGTGTGCAATGGCAATTCCCGGCAGACATCTCCCTATATATCCAACATACTTTTACCAGCCGTATTCCACTGGATGACGCTAACAGTACTTTTGCCCGCAGCTATCACCTGCTTCAGGCCAATGTGAACTGGAAACTGCCGTTGCATACGCGCTATGCCGTGTATGTACGTGCGGGCGCGGACAATCTGCTGGATGTAAAATACAGCCTGGGCAGCGACCTGAATGCCGTGGGCAACCGGTTTTATAATCCTGCTCCCGGCAGAAATTATTTCGGTGGTATCCGCGTAGTACGGTAACCGTTATACCGGCATGTTGTGGAAGGAATGTACCGTAGTGGGCATTGTGATCCTCAGCGCTGGTGTTTAAAAAAATACCCGCTGATCCGCATTATTTATCACCATAAAAACAAATTCCCTTTCCTGGCGGGCGCCAACATATTCCCCGCCATCGTTAACAAAAGCGGCATAGAATTGTAATTAGTGTGTAAGCATTTTACATACAGATGAGTTCTACCAACGAAAAACAGGATAAGCCGGTTATCACCGCCAGAATTGATGGTTTTTTTATCACCTTCTATGATATCGCTGTCTTTATAGCCCGTTTCTTCCGGGAGGCATTTCGGCCGCCGGTAGAATGGGGGGAATTTGTACGGCAATGTTACCAGGTGGGCTATAAATCACTGGCATTGGTGACGGTCACCGGTTTTATTACCGGAGTGGTATTTACCGAACAGTCGCGTCCCACTTTATCAGAATTTGGGGTCACGGCCTGGCTGCCCTCACTGGTAGCTATTGCCGTAGTAAGGGCGCTGGCGCCATTGATCGCCGCCCTGATTTGTGCGGGTAAGGTAGGTTCCAGCATCGGCGCCGAACTGGGCTCCATGAAAGTAACGGAGCAAATAGATGCCATGGAGGTATCCGCCATTAACCCATTCCGCTATCTGATTGTTACCCGGGTAACGGCCATGACCATCTGTCTGCCGTTGCTGATGTTCTACAATGCGCTGATAGGTTGCCTCGGTTCTTACTTCGATGTACATGCGCATGAACAAACCAGTCTCATTGCTTTTTTCGATAATGCCTTTGCACAAATTACTTTCCTGGATTATACCACCGCACTCACCAAAGCCATCCTGTACGGTTTTACCATCGGTATAGTGAGCTGCTACCAGGGCTGGAATGCTTCTCAGGGCACCATGGGCGTGGGTAAGGCGGCTAATGTGTCCGTGATTGTATCCATGTTCCTGATTTTTATTGAAGAAGTGATTATTGTTCACGTGTTTAATTCTATCCGATAGCATATGAAAGAAAACGAACACCATATCGATAAGAATGAAACAGTGATCCAAATACGTGATCTGTATAAGTCGTTCGGCGATAAACATGTATTACAAGGCATCAACCTCGATGTGTTTAAAGGAGAAAACGTAGTGGTACTGGGCCGCTCCGGCACAGGGAAATCCGTATTAATCAAAATTATCATTGGGTTGTTGATGCCGGATGCGGGTACCGTCAATGTGCTGGGGGAAGAAGTAGATCAGCTCAAAGATGTGGAGCTGCGGGCGTTGCGACTGAAAGTAGGATTCTCCTTTCAAAGCAGTGCCTTATATGATAGTATGACGGTAGGTGAAAACCTGGCGTTTCCGCTGAAGCGAAATAACCGTAGCCTGACCCGGGACCAGATCCGGAAAACGATTGATGTGGTATTGGATGCGATTGGGCTACCCGATACGATTAACCAGTATCCATCTGAGTTATCCGGTGGACAAAAGAAACGGATTGGGATTGGGCGCACGCTGATCCTGCGTCCGGAAATTATGCTGTATGATGAGCCTACAGCCGGACTGGACCCCATCACCTGCATGGAATTAAATAAGCTGATTAATGCCGTGAAAGAGCGGTTCAACACCAGTTCCATTATCATCACACACGATCTTACCTGCGCCAAAGAAGTGGGCGACCGGGTAGCTGTGATGGACGAAGGCCGGTTTGTACGACAGGGTACTTTTGAAGAAGTTTTTACAGAGAAGGAAGGACTGATAAAAAGTTTTTACGACTATAACTTTATACAATAAGCTATGGAAGCAGGAAAAAAACGCGCAGTGATTGTCGGCATTTTCGTAGTACTGGGGTTGGCAATTTTTGTAACGGCCGTGATGATGCTGGGCAAGCAACAGAAGCTGTTCAATAAATCTGTACAGGTAAACGCCATATTCAAAGATGTAAATGGATTGGCGGTGGGCCGGAATATTCTGTATTCCGGTGTAAAAATAGGTACCGTAAAGAAAATCAGTTTTGTGCGGGCTAATGAAATTCTGGTGCTGATGAACATTGATCAGAGTGCGCAGGAGTTTATACATAAAGATGTGGTAGCCCGTATCAGCTCTGAGGGGTTGATGGGGAATAAAATTGTGATGTTGTCCGGTGGCACGCCCAACATGCCGCAGATTGAAGATGGGGATCAGCTCACGGTGGGCAGTGGACTGAGTACAGAAGAGATCATGAATACGTTGCAGGTAAATAATAAAAGCCTGGTGGAAATAACAGATAACCTTAAAGTGATTACCAAAGGGATGGTAGATGGAAAAGGGACATTGGGTAAACTACTGACAGACGATTCGGTGTATAAAAACCTGAATGCTTCCATGGCCGGACTCAATAACGCCGTAGCCAATACCCGCCGGCTTACCAGTGCCTTATCCGCATATGCGGATAAGCTCCAAACCAAAGGCGTACTTTCCAATGAGCTGGTAACGGATACGATGGTATTCTCCAAATTGCGTTCGGCGGTATCACAGATGAATGAGGTGGCGGGCAATGCCAACAAAGCAGTATCGGATTTGCAGGCAACGAGTGCGGGTGTGAAAGCGGGCATGTCCAACAGCGATGCGCCTATAGGCATGTTGCTACAGGACACATTGCTGGCGGATGCTTTTAAAGCGACAATCTATAATCTGGAAACCAGTACAGAAAGGCTGGATACCAATATGATGGCCATCCGGAATAACTTCCTTTTCCGCGGCTATTTCAGAAAACAGGCGAAGCGGGAAAGAAAGGCGCAGAAGGCCAAAGAAAAAGCAGACAGGCAGGCAAAGAAATAATTACGAATTACGAATTACGGATTTGTGGGTAGATGGTAAACGCGAAGATCAACTTCGCTTATATCTACCCACAAATCCGTAATTCGTAATTCGTAATTATTTCTTTGCCTGCCAGTGTAGCATTTCTTCTTCAATAAAATGTTTAACGAGATCACTGTACATTTTTTCGATGGCGTCGGGGTTTAGTCCGGCTTCGATCGCCCATGCTCTCCGTTGTTCTAACATGGCCTTGAACCGCTCCGGCGCCTGTACCGCAGAGGCGCTGGTTTTAAAGGCTGCAGCGGCTTTTACATACGCAAAACGTTTACCTAATAACTGCACTACTTCGTGATCAATGGCATCAATTTCGGTGCGTATATCCTGCATGTTTTCGCAGGCTTCCGGTGATTTCATATTAGTGTCCTTTTGCTGAAAATGCTTTTATAGGGGTGAGGTCTACTTTGCGGAATTCCACTTCTGAGCCTTCTGCCTGCAGGGCAATCTGGCCTTTACGGGCAGTAGCCTGGGTACCATAGTTAACGAGATCGCCGTTCACCCATACTTTGATGGCGTTGCCTACGCATTCTATGATCATCGTATTCCATTCGCCCAATGGTTTTTCGGAGCCATCGGTGAGATTGATGATGCGGCGTTTTTTACCATCCACGGAGCCCCATTCACTTTTAGGACCGCGGCGTTTTTCCATATCGGGCACGGTGATGTCTTCCCCGATGCACCAGAAGTCGCCGGCATCCTGGTGTTGCATTTGTACTTCGATGGATTTAGGAAACATGCCGTACAGCACCCGTGGGGTGGAGGCAAATACCAATACGCCACAGTTGCCTGGTTTGGCGGGGAAGCGGTATTGTACTTCCAGACGGAAGTTTTCATAGCTGGCATCTGTGATGATATGTCCCTGTGGACTGGCCAGGCTGACGAATACGCCATCCCGCAGTATGAAAGGGGTTTTCACGTTTGGATCTTTGTCCATGGCGGGTACATCAATATGCCAGCCGCTCAGGTCTTTAAAGTTGAATAAGCTGCGCGTTTGTGCGTTGACGTTGGCAGCACCGCATAGCATCGACACGGCGATGCAGGAGGTGAAAATAAGTTTTTTCATAAAGGAACTTATCGGGATTTGGGGCTAAATATAGTGTAGAATTACGAATAACAAATTACGAATTACGGTTCGATGCCATCTTTGAATCCGATGGCGGCATGTGAGCCGTCGCAGAAGGGTTTGTTGGCGGAGGCGCCGCATCTGCATAAGGTAACACGGTTACGTATTTCATAAGGAATGCCTTCCGCATCTAATACTTCAATGCCTCCCTGCAGCCATAGCGGACCGCTGATGTCTTTGGCAGGATCTTCTATGATACCAATGGCGGGTGTTAGTTCGGGTTCTACCGGGGTTTGTGTGGCGCGGTCCCATGCAACGAGGCGCCCGGAAGGACATTCGCCTACCTGTTTAATAAACTGCGCTTTGATAGCAGCATGATTGGTATCGTTCACCATATTCCATACCTGCCCGTTAGGATCGCAGAAGCGTGCAAAAGCGCAGAGGTGTTGTACGTCGGTGAGTAGCATGGTGGGGCCTTCCAGTACTTCCGCGTCATCTATATAGTTGGTATGCCCGGCGGTTTCGGTGCCCTCGAATTTAATTTTCCGGTGGGTATTATCGCAGAAGGGTTTGTTTTTGGAGTGGCCGCAGCGGCAAAGGTGGAAGGGTTGTTCCGCAGGCTGAAAGCTTTTGCCGGGAATCCATTTCAGTGATTCTTTGTGCACATTGGTGCCAATGGTTTCGAGCCGTAAAGGTACCTTGCCGCTCACTTCGTAAGGACCGTCGGTGGTTACTTTTACCTGGATGCCTGGTGCTGCTTTCATGATGGCTTTTAGCAACTAAACAAAAGGGAGCGKAAAAGGTTGATCTGTAGAGCAGAAAGGAAAAAGCAGAAGGCAAAAAGCTATTGTTGCGATTGATCAGTGCGTATAATATCCGCTTTGGTCTATTCGCAACAATAGCTTTTTGCCTTCTGCTTTTTGCTTTCTGCTACTGCAGTATCAGTTCAACCACCGGAATCTCCATAGCTGGTTTTTTCTCCGGCAGTGATAATGCCAGGTTATCGCCATCTGTGGTAAACTTCACTTCGGAGTTATCGTGCAGGAGCTGGGCATATTTTACTTTGCCTTTGTATCCGGGCAGTACTACTTTGGTGTTGTATTCCAGCAGGTGAACGTACAATCTTTTGGTGGTGGGATTGTAGGTGAGCATGGAATTTTGTGGTACGGCGAATGAGGTGGGTGCGTAGGTACAGCCGTAGATGGATTCGCTGTTGCCTTTCATCCAGTCGCCGATGTTGCCGAGGGCATTTTGGGCGCGGGCATCAAATACGCCGCGGGCGGTAGGGCCTACGTTGAGGATCAGGTTACCGCCTCTGCTCACGGAGCCGATCAGGAGTTGCAGCAGTTCGTGGGTGCTTTTCCAGGAGTTTTCATCGCGATAGTAGCCCCAGGAGCCGGAGAAGGTTTGGCAGGTTTCCCATGTTTTACCACGGAATTGTTCCAGCTCTTCTACCTTCACTTGTTCAGGAGTGAGGAAGTCGGCGCCATCTTCGTATTCTTCCAGGTTGAGGCGGTTGTCTACAATGATGCCGGGTTGGAGTTTGCGGATCATTTTGAGCAGGTCAACGGCAGCCCAGTCGTCTTTACCCTTACCGTTTTTGCCGGCATAGGAGAAGTCGAGCCAGAGGATATCGATTTTGCCGTAGCGGGTAAGCAGTTCTTTAATCTGATCACGCATATACTGACGGTATTTGTTCATATCCTTTCCGGCATTCAGGCGGGCATAGGTGCTGTCGGCGTTATCAGCAGGGCGTTGCGGGTGCACATAGTCGATGGTAAAGTCCGGATGATGCCAGTCGATCAGCGAATAGTAGAAGCCTACTTTAATACCTTCGGCGCGGAAGGCGTCTACAAATTCCCGTACCAGGTCGCGATGGGCGGGGGTATTGGTGGCTTTGTAGTCGGTGAATTTTGAGTCGAACAGACAAAAGCCTTCGTGGTGTTTGGTGGTGAGTACGGCGTACTTCATACCGGCGGCTTTGGCTTGTTTGGCCCAGGCTTTCGGATCGAACTGTGTGGGATTGAACAGGTCGAAATAATTTTGATATTGTTCGTTGGTGAGGCGTTCGTTGTGTTTTACCCATTCATGTCTGGCGGGCATGGCATACAGGCCCCAGTGGATGAACATACCGAAGCGGTCATGTGTCCACCAGGCCATGCGTTGTTCTTTTTGTGCGGCGGTTTCCGTGCCGATGTGTTTTAATTCCTGTGCCTGTACAGAGAAGAAGGGACTGGCCATCAGCGCCGCCATCAGCAATTGTTTCTTTAGCATTTGTCGTTATTTATCTTTGATCAATAGTACTTTGTTTACACGAAGTGTTTGTTCTGCCGGAGATGTTAGTGTTCCCGTGAATCCAACGGTAACAGTGGTTGCAGTGGTCAGACTGAATGCAGCAGACACATATTTGTGGCTGTTGTTGGAGAGTTTTGCGGACCCCAACGCAGTATTCATTTGTTCCACATCAGGCAATTGATTGCCTGCCGCTACTACCAGGAAGGTATTTTCGAGGGAGTTGTCGATATTGGCGATATCGGCCTCAAAGCGGTAGTCGCCGGGTTGCAGGGTGAATGTCTGGTATATTTTGCCGTTGATGATAGGGCCGTTATCCCAGATCCAGAGCGTGAGCATACCGTTTTTGTTTCCGCCGATTTCATCGTAGGTGCCATTTCTGCCGGCTTCGCTGTTATACTGCCAGCCCTGTAATTGCCCGAAACGTCCGTCTGGCATATGTGCGGGGTCTCTGATAAATGGCGCACCAGGGTTTACGATATACTTCGCCGTGAGGTCTTCCTTTACACCAGTAGTAACAAAGGCCGCATAAAAAGTATCGATGGCCAGTGGATCTGGAAGATATAAAGTACGATAGCGGAAATTACTTCCGGAGAGATAATTATCCAGTTTGGTGACCTGTGATTCAGGAATAACATGGATGATGGTATCATGCAGGATATGGTCGCTGGTAGTGTATTGTAGTTGCATCCCAATGATGCCCTGGGTAGTGTCAGCGTTTACCCAGGGAATGGTGGCAGTGCCGTTTTTTACTTCCACCATACCATGGGGTCTGTTGAGTAAAGCATCCTCATATAAATGGCCATATGCAAAACCGGTAACCTCTGACCTTACAGAGATGCGTCCCTCTTTATCGAAATTATAGACTTCAAAACTGTAGGCTCTTTCTTCCAGGTGTTCGATCAGGAAGCGGATGGTATCTATGCCCTCAGTGCGTTTAATATCGATGATCGCGGAATCCTTGCGATTATTCCAGTAGATTTTTGATTTGCTGACTTTAGGGTCAGCAATCAATAGCCAGTAGAGTTCTATTCGGTCGCGGCCCGGATGTATTTGCAGGGAATCAGCTTTTCCGGTGTATAGAATCTCCCCGTTTTTAATAAATCTTTTGTAGTCATCCTGTTTGCTGCAGGCGGACAAAATCAGCAGGCAGCCTATGATATAGCTAAGTGTGCGCATAATTTTTTTTTAGGTAGATGATCATTATTTGTCGTTACCCCAGAATAACATTTTCTGGATGTTGGCGGCATATCCGCCATCTGTCCAGGTGCGGAGAATTTTGATGCGGATGTATCTTACTCGGGGAGCCTCAATAGGTACATCCATCTGTTCTCCGGCTTTGGCTGCATCGATATCATCTTGTGTGGTTTGCCCTACTGGCAGGCCGGAAGGCTTGATCACGGTATGTTCCACCAGCCGCGTCCAGCTATCCCAGCTACCATCGGTGGCCGGATTGGTGGAGCCCCATATTTCGAATTTGCGTACGTTGTTTTGCAGGTAAATCCATTCATCGGGGCGTTGCCATAACGTAATACGGCTTAACTGTGCCATGACGCCCAGGTCAAGGGTGATAGACATGGGGAAGCCGTCCAGTTTATCTGCGGAGTGCCACATGGTGCCGTTCCATAAACCGGAGATAGGGTAACCCCAGCCGAAGTCGGTATCTCCAGGTAATTTTACTTCTTTGAAATTCACTTTTTCGAGCTGCTTTTCAAAGTAAGGGACGAAGTCCTGCATAATGGTGTCGGACAGGTTGCCCCAATGATCTACTACATAAAAACCGAACTTTCTTTTCTCTGCGGCAAAGCCTCTTACAGAGTAGCTACCGCCTGGCAGCTTGGTATAGTGTACATCTGCGGGGCCAAATACGCCGTTGGAGTCGGTGGTAAGTGTTACGATGCCAACATCTGCTTTGGCGTCATTCAGAAAGTGGATATTAATGCCGCCGAAATCTTCTTTTACCTGCAACGATTTACGCACGTTCAGCATGGGTGGTGTCAGTGGCTTAATTTGAGCGGTCACCGGATCAGAAGCTTTTTCATTGCGGCTTACCACATACAACTGGATGTTGTGGATGGCGGTATCGCCGAAGCCATCTACTATCAGGAAGTTGTTGTAATAAGAAGATCTCATTTCTCTGGCTTCGCCTCCTTTGATCGTGTATACTGCTTTCACGTACAGGATGTCGGGATTTTGCGGCAGGCTGTAGGAGATTTTCGCAGCACCGGGTAAATTGGTGATGGAGACGTTTTTTATGACATCTGGCTTTTCGCCGCTGGTATTAACAGGTGTATGTAGATCTTTCTGACAGGCAGCCAGCAGCAGGGAAGCAGTGGTGCTAAGCAGTAATAATAATTTATATGGTTGCATATGGTGAGCAGTTGAAGTAAATAAATGTGGTTACCATCCGAAGGTTTGCACCAGTTTGGGATTGATGAGCAAATCATCGTTGGAAACGGGCCAGAAGTAATGCCGGGGGCTGAACGTTTGACGGAACAATGTCCTGACACGATAGTAGAATGCGGCGTCAGCTTGTGTTACGTCCCATCCGGTAATTGGTTTATTCAGCTCTTCTGTACTTCTTTTCCAGCGGCGCAGGTCCCAGAACCGGGCGCCTTCAAAAGCGAGTTCAATGAGTCGTTCCTGCTGAATAATCTGGCGAAAGCCTTCTTTGGTCTGGAATTTTCCGGGTTGTCTGGAATAGTTACTCCAGGCTGTTTGCACGGGAGGGATGCCGGCTCTGGCTCTTACCTTATCGATGTAAGTAAATGCTTCTGGTTGCGGACCTCCTGCTTCATTTAATGCTTCTGCATATAACAGGTAAAGCTCAGCGAGCCGCATTTCCGGCCAGGCATAAGATTCGATGTACAGCCCTTGTTGTTCCAGGATTTCATTTTTCCAACTGATCAGTTTTTTACAGTAGTAGCCGGTAACGTTGTTATCGTAGATATTTTTTCTGGCCTGCCATTGTCCGGATTTGTTTTCTATATGAAATACTTTTTTCTGCGTTACCCACATGGAGCCATCAAATGCGAGATCCGCATAAAAGCGGGGTTCGCGGTCGAAGTGCAGAGAGGCGGTGGTATATCCGTCCTGTATCATTTCTCCTTCTGCAGCAGTAGCTGTTCTTAGTTTGGTACGGTTGGTATAATCCCAGGTTTTGTCTTCCGAAATGGGGACGCCATTATGGGTATAAAACAGTTCTGCCATTTTCATAGTGGGGGCCACGCTGCCTACCACGGATTCATTACCGAGTTTGGATGGATCAATGCGGGGCATCATTTGCCGTTGCATGTCGTATGTGCTGGTGTTAGGATTATTCCAGATTACTTCCGCGTTCCATTCTTCACACACGGCATTGCGCAGCGACATTTGCCGCGTGATGGTATCGGAAAGGGTTACTCCCAGCTGATTGAATTTATAGAGTTGCATGCCTACCTGCTCACACAGGGTGATGGCATCTTTACAGGCTGCTGCAGCTTTTGTCCATTTTTCCGGGTCATAGACCGGATTAAATAAGGGACTACCATCATAATTTTTGTAGCCGTTATAATCAGGGTTACCATTGAATAGTGGACTGGCAGCGGTTACCAGTACGCGGGCTTTGATAGCCAGGGCAATGGGACGGGTGATGCGGCCCAGTTCTGTAGATCTGTTGGCAATAACCGTTGGCAGGCCGGCAGCTGCGGTATCCAGCAGTCGCGAAATATAATTCACCACGCTGTCTACGTGTACGCGCGGTATTTTTGTTTCCTCTATAGAGCTGACAATGGAGATGTTTTTATCGATGATAGGTATCGGGCCGTACATGCGTAACAGATACCAGTGATAGTAGGCTTTCAGGAATTTCACTTCTGCCGCCCACCGGTCTTTTTCAGGCTGGCGCATGTCTACTACTTTGTTAATATTGTCGATGAAGATGTTACAGTCGCGAAGAGCCTTGAACATTTGTGTCCACTGCGACATATAAGTAGCATTCGGGCTGAGATTGCCTTCTGCTATCTGCCATGGTGCGTCGCCCGAGCTATAGGGGCGTACCATCCAGTATTCATCTCCGGCCAGCAATGCCGGGTTGTCGTAGAAGGTGGAGCTTTTTGGAAGATAGGAATAGCAGGTGTATAAATATTTTATCGCCTCTTGTCGCATGGTAAATGCGTTATCGATGGTAGGCACGTTATCCGGCACTACATCCAGGTACTTTTTACAGGCGGAGAGGTGAAAAAGCAGCAGGCATAACAAGGCCCGCTGCATATTTCTGCGGAAGGAGTGTTTATAGTTGATCATTGAAGCAGTCATTTTTTATACAATTAAGCGATGAATCAAAATCCCAGGTTGATGCCCAGATTTACTACACGTTGTACCGGATATTTCAGGCCATCTTCGCCCATTTCGGGGTCCCAGGTTTTAAATTTGCTGAGGATGAACAGGTTGAGACCATTCGCATAAATCCGCGCATTGCTTACATGTATTCTGTCCAGCAAACGCTTGGGAAATTTGTAGCCCAGTTCCACGGACTTTAGGCGGAGGAAGTCGCCGCTGCGCAGCCACCAGGTAGATGACTGGTTGTTGTTGTCAACGAAGTAATCGCTCAGTCGCGGCCAGAAAGCATAAAGATCTCGGTTGCTTTCGCTCCAGTGGCTGTTGGCAATTTCCGTTAACAGGCCATGTTGTCCGCCACCATTCAACACAAAGGGAGTGGTGATATAGGAGTTCATGATGAAAGAAGATCTGGCAGAGCCCTGAAAGAAGAAGCTGAAGTCGACTCCTTTGTAGTCGAATGTAACCCCGAAGCCATAGGTGATTTCCGGTGTTTTAGGGAGTCCAATGGGCACTACATCCGCACTGTTGATTTGACCATCGCCGTTTACATCGTGATATTTGATATCTCCTCCCATCGTTTTTCCAAAACCCTGAAATGCGGAGTTGGCCACTTCCTGGTCATCTACAAACAATCTTTCACCGATATATCCAAAGTTCTGGCTGAGCGATTGTCCKATGCGGGAACGATAGGATTCGGGGTAATTGGGTTCTTCATTTGCCAGCATTTTGCTGGTGGCATAAGTGAAGGTACCACGGAACTGCACAAACGAATTATTGGTGAAGCCTTTAGTATAATCTAACGAAAGGTCCACACCTTTGCCGGATGCTTCACCCACGTTGGCCTGTGGGTTGGCACTCAACCCCATAGTGGTAGGAACGGTTTCACGGACCATCAGGATGTTGGTGCGGTGTTCTTTATAAACGTCCAGCTGCAGGTTCAGGGCGTTGAATAAGCTGAGTTCCAGTCCCAGGTTGGTTTTGTACGACTTCTCCCAGGTGATGTCCCTGTTTTCATACCTGTTTACTGATACGCCAGGGCTGGAGGCACTTTTTTTCTCGCCGAAAGTAGCGCCTTTACCACCGTCATTCATCGTTACATCAGAGAGATAAAAAAAGCGATCTTTTTCGTTACCAATCTGGTCATTTCCCACAATACCATAGGTGGCACGGAGTTTCAGCTTATCAATGGTTTTTAGGAATGGCTTGAAGAAGGCTTCTTCCTGTACATTCCAGGCAACACCTGCAGAGGGGAAAAAACCAAAGCGGTGATTACTGGCAAATCGTTCAGACCCATTATAGCCAAAGTTCACTTCTGCCAGGTAGCGGTTATCGTAGCCATAGGTGAAACGGCCGGAAACACCCAGGTTGCGGTGTGGCAATGACAGTTGTAGCTGATTTTTGTTTCTGTCGTTGTCGTCATTGTTATATGGATTGGCTGTCAGGAAATTCCGGGCCAATCCAATGAGCATACCCGATACCGAGTGTACCTCGTTAAATTGTTGATTATAGTTGATGGCTGTTTCCAGGTAAGTGGTGGTGTTCAACTTTTTATCGCCGGGCACATAGTTGAGGTATTCGGTACCAATGGTGTTGAGAGAATTGAGTCTCGCCGTTTTTTCGTCCTTATCGTAAATGGCGTTGTAGAAATAAGGGATATATTGACGATTAACATCAAAATAAGAATAGCGTTCGGTGTATCCCATCGCTCTGGCGCTCAGTCCGGGGAGGATGAATTTCAAATCCTGCTTTAGCTCTCCCTGTACGAGCAGGGTAGAGGAATTATATTGAGAGTAGCCGGACACCGAGTTGGCATAAGGGTTATTGTATAAGTTGTCTCCGGAACCTGGCTCAGAGCGAAACCCTGGTTTTACTGCATTACCAAATAATGGATGCTTCATTTCAGGCGCATAGCTGGAAGGGTATATGGCCGGGAACATCACCGGATTGGCCCATACCGCCTGTGAAAACAAAGCACCACCACCGCCAACAGGACCATTGTAATCATCGAACTGGCCGTAGGTACGTACAATAGCAGTAGTAGTAGGAGTGAGGTTAATATTTACATTGGAGCGAAGGGAATAATTTTTCAGTTTGATGTTACTATTGAAATTATTCCGGCTATCGATATTCAGAATACCATTGTCGATGTTATAGGTACCGGCTACATAAAACTGCGCTACCTTTCCACYGCCTTTCACGCTAAAGTTAGAGCGTTGGTTATTGGTGTAGTCCTTGATCAGGAGTTTAATCCAGTTATTGTTAGGATATAATAACGGATCATCGCCTGCTGCCGTATGGTCTATTTTTGCCTGGCTGTACTGTACGGCTTGTAGTGGATTCCTGGTGAGGATGGCTTCGTTGGCCAGTTTCATATAGGTGATGTTGTCCGCAAATTTCAGGTTACTGGTATTGCTGGACAGCGAATTTTCCACCCGTACATTAAAAGATGTTTTTGCTTCCACGCCGCTTTTGGTAGTTACCAATACCACGCCGTTGGCGCCTCTGGCACCATATAGAGACGATGCGGTGGCATCTTTCAAAATAGAAAAACCAGCAATATCATCTGGCTGCAAACGGGCCAGGTCATTGGTACCGGATTCAATACCATCTATCAGAATCAGCGGATCTACTTTACCGGTACCAAAAGTGGTGATACCCCTGATGAAAAAGCTGGCGTTGTCTTTTCCCGGTTCACCACTGCGTTGGTAGGAAATTACCCCGGCCAGGCGGCCGGCCAACATGGTGGTGAGGTTGCTGGTAGGCCCTTTCAGCTCTTTCGGATTGATACTGGTTACCGCGCTCACCATACTGGTTTTTTTCTGGGTACCATAGGCTACTACCACTACTTCGCCTACATCGGATACTTTGGGCTGCATCACTATTTTCAGGAGCTTATCATTTTTTACCGCTACTGTTTGTGGTTGCATACCCACCATGGTAAAAAGGAGACTATCGCCGAAGTTGGCTTCAATAGTAAAAATCCCCAGCTCATCGGAGAGTGCATTGGAGTGTCCGGTTTTATTGACCACCGTAACGCCTACTACAGGGTTTCCGTTGTTCTCCGTGACTTGTCCCTTTATTTTAATACGGACTACGGCCGGAGCAGTCGCCACTGGTGTAGTCGTTTTCTTTTTGATGATGATCGTTTTTTTAACGATGGAATACTCCAGGGGTTGATCCCTGAATATCTCTTCCAGCACACGTTCCAGGGGTGCTCCATCCTGTGAGCAATTAACGGGGCGGGCATGTTCCATGATCTGTAGGTCGAACACAAATACATAGCCGGTTTGCTGACGGATGGATTTGAAAACTTCCGTTAGCGGCGCTGCTTTTACATGCAGGGTTACCGCCTGCGCATAGCCGTTGGCGTTAGCCTGCAATACTACAGTCAGTAGCAATACGAATAGAAATTTCATACGGCGAATTAGTTTTTGGTTTGATAACCCCCGTCGATGTAGCGGACGGGGTGCTGATAAAAAATGCATCATGAGTGTTTAATAAGGTGAATGGATACCGGAACGTGAGGTCAAAACATTGGCTGGACGCACTTGTCGTCAGTGTAGTTCACATGTCCGGATGTAGTACCAAATACTAAGCTAGCGTTGACTTTGGCTGATGGTTGATAATAACATAACGATAGATTGTAGGTTTTTTTTTATGGGCCGACAGTTACCGTGTTGTCAGCAATATTAAAATGTATTGATCCTGTTAATTCTAATTGTCGCAGTATTTCCTGCAAGCTATCCTGTCGGGAGAAAGAAGCGGAGAAAGCTTTATCGGTGACCGCCCCTTCATAGTTCACCTGAATATCGTACCAGCGTGCCAGTTCCCGCATAATTGTTTTGATGTTGCCATTGAATTCAAAGCGGCCTTCTTTCCAGGCGATGGCATTGTTGACGTCGGCATTACTGATGCTGATACCATTATGTTCCCGGTTGACAAGTGCCTGTTGCCCTGGCAGCAGGCGTTTTACGGAAGTACCACTATGAATGTTCACGCCGCCTTCCAGTAAAGAGGTACAGATATTATTTTCCTCTTCATAGGCCATGACATTAAAGTGAGTACCGAGTACTGCGATTTTCATGGTGTTGGTTTTTACAATAAATGGTTGGTTGGCTTGTGCAGCTATTTCAAAATAAACTTCCCCTTGTATGGTTACTTCGCGGGTACTATCTTTAAAAGCAGTGGGGAAACGAATGGATGAAGCGGCGTTCAGCCAGGCTTTCGTGCCATCAGGCAGGATCACCTGGTAGGTGCCGCCTTTGTTGGTATAGATGGTGTTGACAGTGGGATGGATGGAATTATTGCTGTTATAGGAAAGTAGGTTGCCTTGTTTGTTGATGGATACGCCTGTTTGTACGGCCAGGGTACTGGTATCGTTTTTCTCCAGGTTAATCACCGCGTTATCACCCAGTACCAGTCGCGCATGTTGATTTTTAGTTGATGCCCGGTGGCTGTTGGCCATGGGCCTGTTATCTGCGCTGCTTTTGGTATATAGTTTATATCCGGCAATACCGATCACCCCCAGGATGCTGGCCGCAATAGCGACCCGTTTCCAGACAGGCATCACCCGCACCGGTACTGGTACTGCGCCGGCTGGCGTGGTTTGCATGATTGCCTGCAACATGTTGGCCGCAACATCATCGGGCATGGCGCCGATGTTATCTTCTCCTGACAGGAGGTCGTCCAGCAGCTGCTTGAGTTCTTCATCATGTTCTGTCTGTTCTACGAGGAGCATAAACTCCTGCTGTTCTTCCGGGGTACATTGTCCGGAAGCATAGCGACTGAACAAGTATCTGAAACGGGATACTGTCATGTATAGCGATTTAAATCAACGTGGCTAATAGAGGAGACTATAAAAAAATGCGGATGGGTTAGTGCTTTTCAAAAAAAATTCGATTTAGCTAAAAAGGCATATTAAAATAAGGAAGGTATTGAGGTCCATACGTGCCAGGCAGAAAGCGCGGATAGAGCGCATAGCGTTAGCCAGATGGACTTTGATCGTTTCCGGAGATAATTGCAGGCGGTCYGCAATTTCATTTCTCTTCAGGCCTTCTTCTTTACTTAATTTATAAATCAATTCCTGTTGAGGCGGTAATTGAGCGATGGCATTGCGCAAAATCTGTTCATATTCTTTCTGAATAATGGCAGCTTCCCGGATATTATACACCATGGTAGCAGAGAGCTCTGATTCCATCCGTTGCTCGCGGGCCAATAATTTAAGAGAAGTAAAAATATGATTACGGGTAACCGTAAAAAGATATGCTTTAAAGTGACTGATTTCATGCAGCTCCTGCCGTTTCAGCCACATCTTCAGGAAAACATCCTGTACGGTATCTTCTGCTTGAGAGGCGGTACCCAATAAACGAAAAGCAATGGCGTATATGCGATGACGATAGTGATGGAACACTCCTGCAAAGGCATCATCATTGCCTGCTGCCAGACTTAATAATAACTCCCTTTCATTATAGGTATTGATTTCCATACGTGGTTACGCGGATTCCATCCGTGGTTACAGCGGAAGCAAATTACTGCATTATTATATTGCTTGTTTGTCCTAAATTCTCCGGGAGTGATAGTATTTTAGCTTTTAGCTATTGGCAGTTAGCAATTGGCAAATGCAGCGAAGATTATCAGCTATTGATTCCCGCCGTATTTGCCAAAAGCTAAAAGCAAGCCGCTAGTCGCTGAAAAATCCCTTAATTTAGCAGTTTAATCCGGACCCAAAAGTGAACCTGGCATTATGGAAATAGTTAATGAAGCGACTTATCAGGCGGCCGCCAAAGTAGCCGGAACAATAGAAGCCCATTTTAGAAAGCATCTGTGTTTAGCGAAAGAAAATGGGGAAGATGACCTCGCCGTAGTGCCTGCAGCGCGACAGGTAGAGAAAATGATTGACGTGGCGTTCTGGTCCAGCTTACGGAAAGAAGAAGGCAATCCGATTCGTATATCCCTCGCATTTTTACCCCCCTCACAAGCCGGCAAGCCCCTGCTGTTTGAGCAGCCATTGCTGTTAACACCGCAGCTGCTGACCAAGCTGGGACCGGGCGTAGAACGTCCCGGTATCCATGTAGGTGTATGGGCCGAAGGCGAAGAACTGTATGTATGGGGAACCACTATAAAATTACCTAACCTGTGTTTCGTCCTGGACGTATCTGAACCAGGATTGCTGGTAGTGAAACACCGGCGTGCAGCAGGATTGGGCAAGTTTACCAACGTAGCTGTACTGCGTGGCGATCAGGTAAAAGTAGTGAATGAAGACAGTGGCCTGTTGCCCGACAGCCCGGATATCCTCAAATCATTGCTGGGACTAACGCCTTCCTGTTTATGGAATAACGGCGTGAATGTATTGATACAAATTGCGGTATCCATGCGGGCGCATAAGCGGGGCGGCATCTTGCTGGTAACCCCTTCTAACAGTGAAGCATGGCGGGAATCTATTATACACCCGCTGCAATATCCTATTAGTCCGGCTTTTTCGGGCGTAGCCGATTTGTTGCGATATGACGGTAAAAGTGTAACAGAAATTTTCTGGCAGAATGCGCTGCGCAGAGAAGTAGAAAATATCACCGGGCTAACCGCCGTTGATGGCGCCACTATCGTAAATGACCAACAGGAGCTGCTGGCCTTCGGTGCTAAAATCACCCGCGCCAGAGATGCTGCGCCGATAGATAAAGTGTTGCTGGCAGAGCCAATAGAAGGCGGCGTACCCACCCTGATTCATCCATCTGCGATTGGTGGTACAAGGCATCTCTCTGCTGCACAGTTTGTGCATGACCAGCGCGATTCACATGCTCTGGTGGCCTCCCAGGATGGCTACTTCACCGTATTTTCCTGGTCAGACCAGCAACAACTGGTACAGGCACACCGGATCGACATTCTGTTGATTTAAGCAGCTGTTTGTCTTGTTCCGGATTATACTGATTACACTGATTTTATTTTTTTTATTTTGGATCGATACTTTATCATCAATAAGCCGTTCGACATGGTGTCGCAGTTCATTAGCTCGCACGATGTAAGACTATTAGGGGAGCTGGACTTTAATTTTCCGGAAGGGACCCATGCTATTGGGCGGCTGGATAATGATTCGGAAGGATTATTAATACTCACTACCAATAAAAAAGTAACGCGGCTGTTGTTCCAGGGGAAAACGCCGCATGAACGTACTTACCTCGTAAAGGTAAAGGGCGTGATGAGTACCGCTACCTTACAGCGGCTCAGAGAAGGTGTAGCTATTCCGGTTACCGGCGCATTGAATTATGTGACCACGCCTTGCCGGGTAGAGATTGTAGAGCGTCCTGCCGGTTTATTTAACCGCCCCAATGAATTGCCGTTCATCGCGCCACATACCTGGTTGCTGATTACGCTCACGGAAGGAAAGTTTCACCAGGTCCGGAAAATGGTGGCAGCGGTGAGTCACCGTTGTCAGCGTCTGATCCGCGTATCCATAGAAGATTTGTTGCTGGGAGATTTGCAGCCGGGAGAAGTGAAGGAGTTACCCGAAGACACTTTTTTCTCCCTCTTAAAAATTGATGATTATAAAGATAGCGAGTAATATATAGGGAGATAGCTACCGCCGCAAGGTCAATTTTACTACAGTAATGGCGAAGATCGCATTAGGTTAACGAGTTGATTCTTATTACGTTTGCCCTTTGGAATCATGCTTTAACGAGATTATTATGAGGAAACAATGTTGGTTGGCAGGAGCGTTATGCTTGCTGTTTCAGATTAGTTTTGCGCAGTCGTCGCGCTACCCCATTATCCCCTGGCCGCAACAACTGGTGCCGCAATCCGGCACCTTTGTGATCACACCGGCTACGAAGCTGGTATTGCCCGCCAATTCATCTGCCTTTATGATAGAAACGGCGCAACTGGAAGGGCTGCTGACAGCCGCTTTGGGCAAACCGTTACCTACGGCTACCAAAGCGTCGAAAGGAGCGATTGTACTGCGTCAGAATCCATCATTGACAGGCGAGGAAGATTATACGCTCGATATCAGCAGTACGGAGTTACTGATGACCGCTAAATCACCAGCAGGCTTTTTCCGGGCCATTCAAACATTGCGGCAATTAATGCCGGCTTCCATAGAAGACACCCGCACACCGGATCTGAAGCGCATTGAGTTACCTGCTATGCAGCTCAAAGACCATCCCGTATACGCGTGGCGCGGCATGCACCTGGATGTATCGCGGCATTTCTTCTCCATAGATTATCTCAAAAAATTCATCGACTTACTGGCTTTATATAAAATGAATAAGCTGCACCTGCATCTGACCGATGATCAGGGCTGGCGCATTGAAATAAAAAAATATCCATTGCTGACCACGCAGGGCGCCTGGCGTGAGTTTAACAATCAGGACTCTGTTTGCATGGAAAAGGCGGCTACCAATCCGGATATGGCGATAGACACATCGCATATTATTCATAAAGATGGTAAAACCCTGTATGGTGGCTTCTATACGCAGGAGCAAATGAAGGACATTATTCGTTATGCAGCAGCGCGGCACATCGAAATTATTCCTGAAATAGATATGCCCGGTCATATGATGGCAGCTATCCGTCAGTATCCATTTCTGGCTTGCAGCGGAGAAATAGGGTGGGGCAAAACCTTTTCTACGCCTATCTGTCCGTGTAACGAGTCCACCTTTGCATTCGCAGAAGATGTATTCACCGAAATCGCCGCATTATTCCCTTCGAAATATATTCACCTCGGCGCCGACGAAGTAGAAAAGGCCAGCTGGGCTGCTTCTCCAGCCTGTGCGGACGTGATGAAGGCCAACAACCTGAAGTCTGTGGAGGAGCTGCAAAGCTATTTTGTGAAGCGCATGGAGAAATTCTTCCACTCCAAAGGTAAAACCCTCATTGGCTGGGATGAGATCCTGGAAGGAGGGATCAGTCCTACCGCAGTGCTGATGTACTGGCGCTCCTGGGTGCCAGACGCCCCGGTAAAGGCCGCCAGACATGGTAACTCCGTGATCATGACGCCCGGTAATCCCCTCTATTTTGATGGTACCCCGGATCGTAATTCCATCTATAATGTGTATCACTTCCAACCTGTTCCTAAAGGGTTGACCGCCGAAGAAGCGGGCCATATTATGGGTGCTCAGGCCAATATCTGGACGGAATATATTCCTTCCGAAAAACGCGCCGACTACATGTTTATGCCGCGGATGACGGCTCTGGCAGAAGTATTGTGGACCAATAAAAACAACTACGACGACTACCTGCAACGCCTGAACGAACAATACAAACGTTTGGATATGCTGGGTGTACATTACCGTTTGCCAGACCTGGATGGGTTTACAGAAGATAATGTATTTGTAGATAAAGGTATCCTGGAAGTGAAGAAGCCTCTAACGGATATGACTATCCGTTATACTACCGACGGCAGTATCCCTACGGAAACCAGCACCATATTACCGGCGCAATATACCATCAGCATGCCGCAAGCCATTAAGCTGGCGGCTTTCAGTCCTGCTGGTAACCGCGGTGATATTTATACACTGCACTATCGCCAGGAAGCTTACCGTCAGCCTACGGTGGTAAAAGACGCCAGACCTGGTTTGAAGCTGGACTATTACACCGGCGCCTTTAAAAGCGTCACTAAAATAAAAGCGCAATCAGATAGCACCATACGCGTCAACAACCTGATCATACCGGAAGGGATGGGCAAAGGCGGTGGCGCTTTTGGCGCCCGCATACAAGGTTATATCAACATCCCCGCTACCGGCATTTACAGTTTCTACGTAACCGTAGACGACGGCGGCATCTTATATATCGACGATCAGGAAGTAGTGAACAATGATGGCTGGCATGCCCCATTCCAGAAGAGTGGACAGGTAGCGCTGGAGAAAGGCTGGCATCCCGTGAAGCTGGCATTTGTAGAAGGAGGAGGGGGATATACCCTTAAAGTAGAGTACAGCATAAATGGCAGCAAACTGCAGCCGGTGCCGGATAGTTGGTTCGGCGCGGGACTGTAGGAGCAGAAAGCGAAAAGCTATTGAAGCGTATGGTATAAGCGGAAGTATAATTTAACTACCCGCTCTTATCATACGCTTCAATAGCTTTTTGCTTTTCGCTTTCTGCTTTTTGCTATTTTTGAGCATGCGCATGATAAAAATACTATTGTTACTGTTAACCATCTGCTCCACCACTTTTGCCACGGATGCTGCGCTGGCAAAGGTGTTAGCCTCTCTCACGAAGGAGCAGCATACGTTATTATATCAGTATGGAACATTGAATACCTGGGCGGGAGTTGCGGCGGCAGATAGTTTCTGGCGGCAGCATCAGCCGGAGCTGGGAAGTATTTCGCCGGAGCAGGGGAAGTTGCTGGCAGCTGAATTGTTGGCCAACACCGAATTGAGTTATACCATGAAGAAGCCCTCCCGTCTGCAGGCGTTGTGGGGCGTATTTACTGCTTCCCGGTTACTGATAGGGTTAGCGGCACTGGTGGGAACTTTTGCCATTGTACAGTTATTAGGGAGATATGTACCTACGTTGTGGCGTAAGTTGCTGCGGTACCTTTCCCCGTTATTCCGCTGGTTATTTTCGCCTCGTATGCTTACCTGGGAGTTGTTTGTTGCCGGTCTGGCTGGAGTGTATTGGGGACCAGGTATTGGCAGCATGGAACTCCGTACCGGCGTGATACACGTGGGATTACTGCTGGTATGGGCGCAGCTAACGGCCATCCTTACACGTCAATATGAGGTGAAGAATTACCTGGATGTGATCAAAGATTGTTTTGATCAGTATCATAGCGCGAAGCGGTCGTTTTTGTATGTATCGCTGCCGGCATTGTTCACGGCAGTCTTGATTTTTGGGGTCACGAGGGTATGCCCGGATGTGTGGTATCGTTATGAACTGATGGTGCCTGTCATGATCGGATTATATGCGTTGCCGTTTTTACGCCCGATGGAAGCGGTATTAAGCCGCTTGTTGCTGCCCTTCACCTATGAGCGGCTGCGGGATAAGGACCGGCGTGTAGCCGCTTACGTAGTTGTTTGCCTGGTGATATGGGCAGGGCTATTAGGCTTGCCGATAGTACCGCAGGAAGCCCTGCTGACACTCACCTTTGGGCTGATGGGTACTTTGCTGCTGATATCGGTGGCAGATGTGCTGCATAGTGCTGGCAAAAATTACTGGTGGCTGCAACTGATAACACTGGCCTTTCTTTTCACCGTGGTATTGGCAGGTGCGCAATTAGGGTTGGTGTTATTTACATGGGCCGGCCTGGGGGGGATGTTGATATATGTATTGATCAAATATTGGGAGATGCCCACCATATTTGGTTGGAGTTGGAAAAATAAACGTGCCTGGGGTGCACTGGGTATGGCAGTATTGATTTGGGGCATTGCGGTGTTGATTCGGTCGCGGCCGGAGTGGTTTACACTCTTTCCCGGATAACGGGAATATTTAATGTAGAAGTTGATGTAAAAGTGTATTTTTGCGCTCCTTACTGGTATCGAATTTAATTAATTTAAGATACGCGTAGATCTGAAAAACGTACTGACAAGGCTTCTCAGGGCCTCCAAGGCGTTGGCAGGGTCTACGCTTTTTTTTGAGCAGAAAGCACAAAGCGGAAAGCAAAAAGCTATTTTAGCGATTGACAGGAGCGAGTATTTAATTACTTATTTGCTTTTGTCAATCGCTAAAATAGCTTTTTGCTTTCCGCTTTGTGCTTTTTGCTCAAAAAAATGTAATAAATTCAATAATTGTACTTTGTACGCTTAATTGCTTTAAATCCCGTTATGCTCAGAACATTTTTATGCTTAGCACTGCTTGGCTTAGGAAGCAGTGTGGCCGCGCAACAACAGGCGCCCGCCTATCCATTGATCACACATGATCCTTATTTTAGTATCTGGTCTACCACCGATGACCTGACCAGCAGCGCCACCACGCATTGGACGGGCACAGCACAGTCGCTCACCGGCCTGGTGAAGGTAGATGGTGTTACTTACCGTGTACTCGGACAAAATGCACTGCTATACCAGACCGTGTTGCCCACCACTGATGAAAATGCCTATCAGGTAAAATACACGGAAACAGCGCCGGGCAACGACTGGATGCAGCCGGAATATGATGATAAGGCCTGGAAAACAGGGAAGGCGCCCTTCAGCGACGACGCAAGCAGGGGAGGCACGCCATGGCACAGTCGTGACCTCTGGACCAGGAGAACATTCGATGCCGGCGACTTATCATCTGCAGACTTATTTTTAAAGATATCTCACGATGATAACATAAAAGTATACCTCAACGGAGAAGATATATATGCCCTGGAGGGATGGCTGAACAAATACATTTATCACCCGATCCCTGATGCCGTAAAAAATAAATTGAAACCCAAGGGCAACGTATTAGCGATTCACATTCTCAACACCGCCGGTGGCGCATTCCTGGATGCTGGTATATCCCGCGTATCTGCTACTCCCGGCGAAAGTATAGAGAAAGGTACCCAAACCGCTGTGCGTATCAATGCCACGCAAACAGCCTACGACTTCACCTGTGGTAAAGTAAACCTAACCCTTACCTTCACTTCGCCGTTATTGATGGATGATCTGAATTTGCTGTCACGGCCAGTATCCTATATTTCTTACCGGGTGGCGGCTAATGACAATGCCACTCACCAGGTAGCGCTCTGTTTCAGCGCGGCTTCCAGTATATGCGTAAATGTGCCATCACAGGCTGTTACCACGGCCAGGTATACTTCCGGTCAGTTGTCAGTTTTAAAAGCAGGTACCAAAGAACAGCCTGTTTTAAAGAAGAAAGGCGACGACCTGCGCATCGACTGGGGCTACATGTATGTAGCCGCTCCTACAGCTTCACATCCGCAACAGTATATTTGTCGCGCTACCGATGCGGCGCAGCTATTTGTAAACGGTACCACCGCCAGTAACACCAAAGCCGACAAAGACCTGATGTTGAATACCGTTGTGAATCTGGGCGCCATCGGAAGCACACCTAAAGAGCAACTGTTTCTCCTGGGCTACGACGATCTGTATGCCTTACAATATTTCAACACCAATCTCAAAGCATGGTGGAAGAATGATCCCACTCAAACCATCGATCTGCAATTGAATGCCGCCTATCGTGATTATGCTGCTATTCTGGATCGCTGCACCACCTTCAATACACAACTGCATAACGACGTACTCAAGGCTGGCGGAGAGGCTTATGCCAAATTATGTGAGCTGGCCTATCGCCAATCTGTGTCTGCGCATAAACTGGTGAAGAGTCCACAGGGAGATATCCTGTTTCTTTCCAAAGAAAATTTCAGTAACGGCTGCATCAACACCGTAGATATTACATACCCGTCCGCACCTTTGTACCTGCTCTACAACCCGGACCTGTTGAAAGGTATGATGAACGGCATCTTCTATTTTTCTGAAAGTGGTAAATACACAAAGCCTTATGCCGCGCATGACCTGGGCACCTATCCGCTGGCTAACGGTCAAGCCTATGGCGAAGGCATGCCGGTAGAGGAGTCCGGGAATATGCTGGTGCTGGCAGCTGCCATCGCCCGTGCAGAAGGCAATGCCAACTACGCCAAAAAACATTGGGCCACACTCACCACCTGGGCGGAATACCTGATGAAAGAAGGCTTCGATCCCGCTAATCAATTATGTACCGATGATTTTGCAGGACACCTGGCGCGCAATACCAATCTCTCGCTCAAAGCTATTGCCGGTATTCGCTCCTACGCCATGCTGGCACGCATGTCCGGCGAAACGGCCATCGCTGATAAATACGAAGCTGCCGCCAAAGAAATGGCCGCCGCCTGGACTAAACTCGCTGACGATGGCGATCATTTCAGTCTTGCTTTTGAAAGCAAAAACACCTGGAGTCAAAAGTATAACATGGTATGGGACAAAGTGCTGAACTTCCACCTCTTCCCTGAATCCGTATACAAAAAGGAAATCGACTTTTATCTTATGCACCAGCAAAAATTCGGCTTACCACTGGATAGTCGTAAGACCTACACCAAATCAGATTGGATCATGTGGACCGCTGTACTAGCCGATAACCGGGATGATTTCAATGCATTCATCGCGCCGCTAAACACTTATATAACGCAAACGCCTACACGTGTTCCACTCAGCGACTGGCATGAAACTATTGACGGCAGTAAGGTTGGATTTCAAGCCAGGAGCGTGGTAGGAGGGTACTATATGAAGTTGTTGGATACGAAGTTTAATGCGGCGCCGTGAACTAATTTAGATAAATAATTAAAAATGAATTTGGAAGTAATTTAGAAATTACTATCTTTGCACTCCGTTAAACAAAACGGGGTGAATGATTCCCTAGCTCAGTTGGTAGAGCAATACACTTTTAATGTATGGGTCTTGGGTTCGAGTCCCAAGGGGATCACCATCAGGAGTGAAACAAAGTACTCTAACGTAATTAAAACCTTGTAGAAGCTGATTCTACAAGGTTTTTTTGCTTTTAGTGGTAAAGATGTGAAAAGATAAGTAAGGGTAGAAAAGTGAGCGTTGCGGTTAGCAATAGAATTATTAAATTGTGCTAACCGACATGTACCCCAAATGCTGCACCGCGTTGTGTTTGACCAATGTTAAGTGATGTCAGGATAAGTGAAGTTGAAACAATTTTGGTTAACTTAAAACAAGTGTTGTATGACCAGTTTTTCTGTTCTTTTCTGGCTCAATAAGAGCCGCTCTAAAAACAATAAGCCCGCTATTTATCTACGTCTCAGCGTAGGCGGCAAACGTGCAGAACTTTCCACGTATCAGTATGTAAACCCCTCATTATGGAACGCTGCTACTCAATCCGTAAAAGGAAATTCCGAAGAAGCGCAGGCGATTAACCGACAGCTCCTCACTCTGAAAGCTAAGCTACACAAACATTACAGCCTTTTGGTTACATCGGGAGAGCCGGTAACCGCCGTTGCTGTTAAAAATTCTTTCGCTGGAATTACGGAACATTCCCGGACTTTATGTGATCCTGGAGTAGGATTGCAGCGGATTGTTTAACCTGATGTCGCTGTCGCGGACTTGCACCTTGCGAATAGTGTCATCTTCAGCGGAGTTTGATACTTAACTCCCCAGAAGATGACACTATTAGTAGGGTGATAAACATTCTTTTTCAGTAGAAATGTTGTGTGTTCGATTAGGATCTAAGTCCGAACCAAATAATCATGAAACCAGAAACCTTGTTGAGAATGATTGATGATGTTGATGAGAAGTTAATTCTGGCCTAAATATAATAGCATATGAATCACACGCTTCATGTTGTATGATAAAATCATATGTTAAATGGCGCGGCTCTCTCTGGGAAGTCGTTTTATTACTGGGTCTAACCAGATAAACAAAAAATCAGCGTTTGTAAAGTCCTCTGATTCTTTAAACTTCATTGCAAGTTTGAATTTGCTTTCCAATTCGGCTGCTAAAATTCTAAGAGAATCAGTTTCATCACATCGAATTAGAGCAGTTTGCATTACACAGGTTGGGGAATGGATTGCATTAAGTTTACAGTATTTTTTCCAATATTTTTCAACTGACTCATTTCCAATTTTGGATTCCTTTAGTTGATGTATTAAAATGTCTTTAAAATAATCCGGCATTCCTTCAGAAAAATGCACATTAGGAATACGTCCATCAAAATTCAGAATAATTGCAATAGTGTAAATGTCTATTGAATTGTACCCTGAAGAGCTTGGATTACCCGTAACTGCTGATATCGCGTCGATAAATTCCTAGGGAATTGTGGGTTTGTTCTTTTGTTGGCAATAAACAATATTTGAGATACTTGCCAGACAGAGAAAGAATAGAATAGTTTTTCTCATATGATGAGCTTTTAACGACATAAAGTTAACGAATATTGATTATTGGCATTTGGTGCCTCTTGTACCATTGAAATATTCCATAGCTCTATCAATCATCCCATTGGCTGCTCCAGGAAAATTATTATATAGAGTCAGATGACGTCTCCAGTACTACTAAAAAAAGAATTAAGCGGATCTGGTTTTTTAAAATCACCGATATTTGTGTTTTTCTTCAGGAAAATATTTATTGCTTCGGAATATAGATGGGGAAACGAATTACGGAATATATCCAGAATCATGTTTGATCTCTCAATGTCATACCCATCTGAAATTTATCCGTTTATTTTTGATTTGAAATTAAACAAAATTACCAGTGTGTTTTTAATGCATTGAATTACTGTAAGTTTGATGTATGGGTTTTATAGTCTGTTGGTGCATTTTATAATTGTATCAATTTTTTCAACATGATTGAATAATTACTGGCGAAATGGCTTAGTTTTTCTAATTATTAATAATGAAATAAAACTGTAATTCCTTAATCTGTGATTTCAATAGTTGATTCTCCTATTGGATAATGGGCCTATTTTTAAATTTAAAGCCACCAATAATTTATGGACAGAATTCAGTATGAATCATCTTGGATGAATAATCCCATAGGTAATAATATCGATAATATTCGATCGGACTTTCCCGTGTTACAAGCTGTGGTAAATGACGCAAAACTTGTATACCTCGACAATGCCGCTACTACCCATAAACCTCTTCCTGTTATTAAAGCAGTAGATGAATACTATCTACATTATAATAGTAACATTCACCGTGGAACTCATAAATTAAGTCAGTTGGCAACCGCGTCTTATGAAAATGCGCGAAGTGTCATTGCAGCATTTATTAATGCTAAACATGCCGCTGAAATTATTTTTAATGCTGGTACAACAGCTGGCATTAATATGATCGCTGGTTCTTTCGTTAAGAAGTTCATTAAGCCGGGCGACTCCATCATTATTTCTGAAATGGAACATCACGCTAATATAGTACCCTGGCAATTATTTGGAGAAGAAAAGGGACTGCGGCTAAAAGTTATACCGATTGATCAGAAAGGAGAGCTGATATTGGATGAATACGAGCGATTATTTGACGATAGCGTTAAATTGGTTTCGCTGGCATATGTATCAAATACTTTAGGGACAGTGAATCCCGTATCGGAAATCATCCAGATGGCGCACACCCGTGGTATTCMGGTACTACTTGATGCAGCGCAGGCGATCGCACATATACCAATCGATGTGCAGGTGTTGGATGTCGATTTTTTGGTTTTTTCTGGTCACAAAGTATATGCAAATACAGGTGTTGGTGTATTATATGGTAAACGCTATTGGCTGGATCAGTTACCTCCTTTTTATGGTGGGGGAGATATGATTAAAGAGGTGTCTTTTTCGAATACAACCTTTAATGATTTACCTTTTAAGTTCGAGGCAGGAACACCCCCTATCGCAGAAGCTATCAGTTTGGGAGAGGCGTTTAACTACCTGAGTGGTCTAGGTATGGCTGATATTAGTACTTATGAGCATGGATTGATGGATTATGCTATGAGAAAATTAGAAGTCATAGAAGGATTGAAGATTATTGGAAATTCGGTTAATCGGAGCGGTGCAATTTCTTTTGTAATAGATGGATTGCACAATGGAGATATTGGCGAATTGCTGAACCAGCAAGGCATCGCCGTTAGAACAGGCCACCATTGCACACAGCCGCTCATGAATGTCTTAAAAATACCAGGTTCCGTAAGGGCATCCTTTGCGCTATACAACACCAGAACAGAAGTAGATGCGCTCGCAGACGGAATCGCCATAGCGATAAATATATTGCGGTCTTGATCTTTTTATAAGACTCAAAATAATGCGACATGAATATTGATGAAAGGCAGCAGCAGCTTATCGGAACATTTGAAGAATATGATACCTGGATGAGTAAATACAGTCACATCATTGCAATAGGCAAAGCGCTGCCCACATTTCACGAAAGTTATCGTACGGATGATAATCTCATTCTTAGTTGTCAGGCCTCCGTTTGGGTGTATACCGAAGTAAAGGAAGGTCGACTGTTTATTGAGGCGGATAGTAATGCTGCTATCACTAAGGGATTGATTGGGATGATTATTTATGTTTTATCGGGACAATCGTTGGAAGATATTGCGTCATCCGAATTGTATTTTATTGATAAACTGGATTTAAAAAGCCATTTGAACCCAAGCAAAACAAACAATTTCTTATCTATGATTAATGGGATTAAGTCTATTGCTTCTACGGGAAAATTCATAAAATCGACCTGTAGTCTATAAAAAATAATTAGTCATCACTAAAAATAATAAAATGGGAGACAATTTATTTCAGGGTAATATTCCTTCTAATTATGAGGAGTATTTAKGTCCTCTTTTATTCGAAGCATATGCTATAGATATGAAAAGGCGACTGAATCCGGCGCAGGGAAGAAGTATACTTGAACTATCCTGTGGTACCGGAAGACTGACCAAACATTTGCTGAATGTATTAACACCAGATGGCTTATTGTTAGCCACAGATATCAACCCCGCAATGCTTGAGGTGGCGAAACAAAAGGTACGGGCGGATGATCGTCTGAGCTGGGAATGTGCCGATGCAATAGCGTTACCGTATGAGGCCGGAAAGTTTGATAGTGTGGTTGGACAGTTTGGAGTAATGTTTTACAAAAATAAACCTAAATCATACCAGGAAGTATTTCGGGTTTTAAAAAAAGGAGGCGTATACATTTTCAATACATGGAATAGTATGGCGAATAATCCCATTATAGAGGAGGTTACAGTTGCATTGGATGACTATTTCGGAAATGATGCACCTGATTTTTATAATGTTCCATTTTCCTATTATGACCCCAAAGATATAAAATCAGATATGGCTGAAAGTGGATTCTCAAAGATTGACATTAGCGTCGTAAAGGTAAATGGGTTTAGTGATACCGCTGCAAATGCTGCTAAAGGATTGCTGCAAGGAACACCAGTATATTCGGGTATTATTGAGAGGAATAAAGATGTGTTACCAGACCTTATGGTTGCTTTAGAGGAAAGATTAACTAAAAAATACGGTGCATCCAACCTTATTGTTCCCCTTGAGGCACTGGTAATAACTGCGAGTTAAGAAAAGGTAAGGTAACAAAATCCGCCAGTTCAATAAACATTGTTCATATTGAGATAACTTGAGATCCATTCATTTGATCAAAAAGTGACTTTTTGCAATTTTTAAATTGAAAAGTATCAATTAAACGGAATGAATCTTCTGGTAACTTTGCTGCCTAAACTACGTTCCAGTTACGAGCCTGTAAGTACCTGGAGTACGTTATGAATATGGACAAGGCGAGCGTAATATCATTATTAATTCAATGGAATAGATTGTTTTAAATAGCGTCTTTACAGGCTGTCAACGAAAAATACGTTTTAAAATGGATACTTATTTAGGTGCCCAAAAATACTCCTATTGCATGGACTCACGCATTTTTTTCCCTTAATCCAGTTAACCGTTTCCAAACAGCCAACAATATATTCTTTCTAAAATAGTCAGCAATAAACATGGAAAATATTATATCTAATGCAACATGGTATGTGAATGATGCGGCATTTGACTGGTTGTATCCGGAAAGGATACAGCAATTATCCAAGCGGCACTGGACCCCCATGGAGGTGGCAAGAAAATCTGCTAAATTTTTGACTTCGGGATCGGGCAAGAAAATTCTTGATATTGGCAGTGGTGTTGGCAAGTTTTGCCTTATTGGAGGGCATCAATCTCCTGAAGCCACATTTTATGGTGTGGAACAACGAAAAGAGTTATATCATTTTGCGCAGGCCGCCAAAGAATTGACAGCCGCCCGGAATGTTGAATTCATTAATGGCAATTTTACGCAGATAGATTTTGATGCCTTTGATCACTTTTATTTTTATAATTCTTTTTTTGAAAATCTTGTTGATGACGGACAAATTGACCAGGAGATGGAATATTCCACGGGCTTGTATAATTATTACTCCCGTTATATGTTCAAAGGATTAGACAATAAACCGGGAGGAACCAGGTTAGTGACATTCCATAGCCTAGAAGACGAAATACCACCCAGTTATCAGTTGGTAGATGCAACGGTGGATTTTCTTTTGAAAATGTGGATAAAGAGATAGGAGGAAAATGATTAAGATTTGATGTTAAAATCGGAAATAATGAAAGCAGATAAATATGTATTGTTAGTGATTGATGAGTTGAAAGTGGCCCAGGATAATAGCCAGGTGGAAAGAATTATCTCAGTCGCAATAGCGGGTATTGAGCAAACGGAATATGCGGGTATGATTAAGCCATTCGTATCGGAATTGCAGGCCTGGCTTGAAAATCTATCACCCATCAATTGGAATAGTACGCAATGGAGATGTTTTCGATATGCCAGTATGTACCTAAGAAAATATTCGATGATGGAATTGGTATAAGACTAATATTGGGGATTTATTATGCTGATGTCAAATTTTCAATAAAATGAATAAATGCTGCGTCATATAGGAAGAAAAAGAAATTACCGGCATAATTTACGACTGGCAGTGCTTTTATGTTTTACTGCAGGCATGGTGAATACCGCCGGTTTTTTTGCCTTTTCGGTATTAACCACTAACGTCACTGGCCACGCAGCATTGCTGGCACATACGTTAGCAACCGGAGATCTGCGCTCTGCACGAATGGTTGGTTTATGGCTAATACTTTTTCTTGCCGGAGCATTCTTTTCAAGTTTTTGTACCGGTAAAACGGGCCAGAACAAAAGATTTGGCTATGCAGTACCCATTGTAAGTGAGATCGCAATTCTTATACTGGTAGGTAGCTTTGGATTCACATTTGATCAGTCAATTATCAAAACGGAATACTTTGCAGGTAGCCTGTTATTCGCAATGGGAATGCAAAATGCTTTGGTGTCAACAATTTCCGGATATGTGGTTAGAACTACGCACCTTACCGGCATGTTTACAGATCTTGGTATTGATCTGTATACACTAATATCAGCGCAGGGAAAGGACGTTGCCCCTGTCAGGAAAAAAATTATCCTGAGACTTGTTATCATATTCTTTTTTCTGACAGGCGGAATTGTAGGAGGATATATGTTCTTGAAATTTAGGTACTTCACTTTTTATTTACCGGCAGCGGTATTAGTTGTTGCGATATTTTATGACGCTTTCCGCGGGAGGTTTTCAAAAATGATACATCGCATCATGATTCAGGATAAAAGAACATTAGAGGTAAACAGATAACAATACTTATTAATTTGGTGAGCACATCTACTTATAATTAGCTATTTTAATCAACTCGCTGACATCCTTTATCATAATTTTCCTGCCTTTCGTTTCCAATATGTCATCCTCTTTGAATTCAGTCAAGACCCTTACGATATTTTCTCTGGCGGTTCCAACGAGACTGGCTAAATCTTCACGACTTATATTTATTTCTATGGACATACCATCTACATAATTCTCTTTATACTTTTCCCGTATAACGATCAATTGCAACGCCAGTCTTTCCCTTACTGTTTTCTGTGCAAACATAGTCAAGCTGTTAGCCAGTACTGCAAATTCATGGCTTAACGTTTTGAGTAGCCTGTTGTTAAGCAAAGGAGAATAGTCTAGCGCATTCAAAAAATCCTCTTTAGGAATGAATGCTATGGTACTTTCTTCTATCACGGCAGCAGAATCAGGATACCGATCTTCTGATAAGATGGCATGATACCCGATCAGTTGCCCCGTATTGGCCAAATAGATGATCTGTTCTTTACCTTCATTATCAACCTTATATTTTTTGACCTTTCCCTTGGTTATGTAAAATATACCAGATGGATAGGCCCCTTCTCTAAAAAGGATCTCGTTCTTTTTATATATCTGCTCACTCTTATGGGCTGTCAGCAGCTCATAAACATCATGCGGCAAGTCAGCAAGGATGGATTCACTTTTGAAATCCCATTTATCTATTGGAAATATACCCTTGATACTCATAGTACACAAAATTAGCATTTTTAAAATTGATAAAACTCACTTTTTAGGATGATAAAGTTTACCGCGGCGAGATTGAATGATAAATACCTTTACAGCATGAATCTGGTAGTTACATTCAAGAAATCTTACTACTTCAATCGTAAACCAAAAATTTTAACATAATACATGTCATTAACATCACCATCAACTCCATTACGTGGACATTTGGATAAGTGGTTTGATTCAGATGATAATTTCCATCATCTCTATCCGCTTTACATACAGGCGTTGGCTCAAAAGCACTGGACCCCCCTAAAGGTGGTTCAGAAAGCATCCAAATTTCTAGCTGCATCTCCGGGTGTCAAGGTATTGGATATAGGAAGTGGGGCCGGTAAGTTTTGCCTGGGAGGATCATATTACAATCCAGAGGCATTCTTTTATGGCATTGAACAGCGTCATGATCTGGTACGCTATGCAACTATTGCTCAGGAAATGGCAGGGCTCAATAATGTTACTTACATGCATGGTAACTTAATGGAGTTGGATTTCACGCAATATGATCATTTTTACTTTTTCAACTCCTTTTATGAAAACCTCCCTGGTACTTATAAAATAGACAATAAACTTACCTATTCAAGAACTTTGTATAATCAATATAACAGGTATTTATATCACCAACTTGAGAGAATGCCGGCGGGTACACGACTTGTTACCTATCATTGTGCAGAAACGGAGGCGCCACATGGGTATCAAATTGTGGGTACACATATAGATCATTTGCTGAAATTCTGGATCAAATTATAAAATTGACCAGCCATTGATCACCTGCTTCCTGATACATTTACTTGATAACTGAAATATAAAATACGAGGAATTGATCGTGAAATCTACAGTTGTTACACTTATAATTAAGCACCAAAATGATCAATTATTCCAATCACCAATCAAAACTAAAAATTTAATATAAGCATGTATTACCCAACGCATTTGTTGTATTCAAAAGATCACGAATGGATTCGCTTTGATGGCGAGTTTGCGTATATAGGCATTTCGGATTTTGCACAGAAAGAGCTGGGAGATATTGTTTTCCTGGACATTCCTACTACGAATAAGGCACTTGAATCCGAAGCTGTTTTTGGAACAGTTGAAGCAGTTAAAACAGTTTCAGATCTTTTTATGCCGGTTGCAGGTAAGGTGATGGAAGTTAATAGTCTACTTGAAAATGCCCCTGAACTGGTAAATAAAGACCCCTACGGTAGCTGGATTGTCAAAGTACAGGTTAAGCTACCTATAGATACAACACACCTGCTTTCTGCCGAACAGTATACGAATCTTATACAATAGAAGTAATTATGATTACTGAAGCTATAATAATATAAGGGGAGATAAATTCTAATTACACTTTAATATATAAAATGAAAGATACAGCGTTGACAGATATTCATCGTCAATTGGGAGCGAAGATGGCAGCATTTGCCGGTTATAACATGCCAATTCAATATGAGGGAATAAATGTTGAACATGAAACTGTGAGGAAAGGTGTTGGTGTATTTGATGTATCCCATATGGGAGAAATTATAGTCAAAGGACCACAGGCTTTATCCTTAATCCAACAGGTAACTACCAATGACGTATCTAAGCTGGAGGATGGCAAGATACAGTATTCCTGCCTAACCAACGATATGGGTGGAATAGTGGATGATCTGCTGGTATATAGATTGGATGCAACCACTTATATGTTAGTGGTGAATGCATCAAATATAGAAAAAGACCTCAGTTGGATTAAGCTGAAGAACACTTTCAACGCGGAGATAGACGATGTTTCAGGTAAAATTTCTTTATTAGCGGTACAAGGCCCTATGGCGTTGGTTACCTTACAAAAGCTAACTACAATTAATTTATCTCAAATACCCTATTATGGTTTCAGAATAGCAACATTTGGAGGTGTATCTAATGTAATTATTTCGAACACCGGTTATACCGGAGCCGGTGGTTTTGAATTATATTTTCCTAATGAAGATGCCACAAGGATCTGGCATCATATTTTTGATACTGGAAAACAATTTGATATAAAGCCAATAGGTCTTGGCGCAAGGGATACCTTACGTTTGGAGATGGGATATTGCTTATACGGCAATGATATTGATGATTCAACTTCACCGTTGGAAGCAGGACTAGGCTGGATCATAAAATTTGATAAGGCATTTACGGCGGATGATTTTCTTGAAAAGCAAAAGGCAAATGGCCTTGCCCGGAAGTTGGTTGGATTTGAGATGATGGAGAAAAGTATTCCGCGACAGCATTATAAAATTTACAGCGCAAACAGGGTACATATTGGAAAGGTGACTTCAGGTACGCAATCGCCTTCACTAAAGAAAGCTATTGGTTTGGGATATGTTGATAGTGATTTTGCTTCAGAGGGCAGCACTATTTTCATAGAGATAAGAGATAAGATGTGCGCGGCAAAAATCTGCCGCCCTCCATTTATAAAAACTCAGATAAGATAATATCTCTGTGTTTTTATAACAGGGTGTGCTGTTTCATCGGCTCAGATTTATATAAAGATAAATCAAGATGGGGGTTGCTGGAATATAAAATACTGATTAGTATAAATTTTCTGCGGTTAAATATGGTAGAATTCTGCCAGGGCCGGGGATGGCAGGAAGGCGTTAGGATGTCTTTAGTGTAACTGTATCCCCCATTTTTCAGTGAGCGTTAATTGATACTTTAATGCTGACCTGTCATTCGTACCGGCCTCTTCGTTTAGTGCTATTAAAGTAGGGAAGGTGTTCTTTCTCAAATCCAGGCACATCGCGCTTGCTTCAGGAATATCACCTTGTAAGTAAACGGGGGTAACCGGCGAATTTGTAGTACCTATATTAAACCCTCTATTCGTAAGTMACTGCTGAAGTTTTTCGACATTTTCCCACAGCTTCTCTCTCAAATGAGGTTCTGTCCGTAAAAGCTCCAGGCGCGTTATATTACCAATTACAATTTTTCAATGTGAAAAGTGTGGACGGAATTAAGGAGTACAGATGTACCCCTTCCTTTCCTAATGATCAAATCATATATAGCGATGTCATCTATGACGCTATACATTCTTTGTCTAACTTTCAAATATGCGGCACGTATTGCCGGGAAAATTAAATAAACGGTTGGTTCCTGATATAGCGATAATTTAGTTACCTGCTTTTACGTGCCTGTCTGATATAATTATTTTACTTCTTTCAATTGATTTAGCGAAAGTGTCTACCACATTTGCTTTCCCGATATTGAACAGTAGCCGTGCTTTTCTCAATTCTTCATATACTTCTTTAGTCAGTACTTCTGATAATATAAGTTTTGTACCACGGTGCTGCATATCTTTATTTACGTCTTTGAGTGTCTGAATGCCGGTGGCATCAATAATAGGCACCTGCCTCATTCTTATGATCAGCACCTGTGGGGTGCTTTCAATAAATTTACTGGCATCTTTAAACTTATATGCGGCACCAAAGAAAAGTGGACCTGTTATCTCAAATACCTCTACCCCGGGAGGTATGGTAAAATTGGATATAGATAGAAGATCCCCGTTAGTTTTGTTGCCGTTGAACTGGTTGGTTATAACACTAACATTGCTGAACTGGGCCATTTTTCTCATAAACAGAAATACAGACAATATCATCCCGATTTCTATAGCTACTGTAAGATCAATAATCACTGTGAGTAAGAAAGTAACGATCAATACAGTTGCATCACTCTTAGGGCCTTTTGTTATCGCAATGAAATTCTGCCATTCACTCATATTATAGGTAATTACTACAAGGATACCTGCCAAGGTTGCCATTGGTATAAGGGCTGCCCATTTGCCAATGAAAAGCATTATCAGCAATAGTGTTAACGCATGAACAATACCGGCAACAGGCGTCCGGCCGCCATTTTTGATATTAGTGGCAGTTCTTGCAATCGCCCCGGTGGCAGGGATTCCGCCAAATATAGAAGAAAATATGTTGGCCACTCCTTGCGCCACTAATTCCATGTTGCTTTTATGTTTACCCCCTATCATGCCATCAGCTACAACTGCTGAAAGTAATGATTCAATACCGCCCAGTAATGCTATGGTAAAAGCAGGTTGTATTAGGAGCTTAATAGTATCAAAATCCAGATGGGGTAAAGATGGTGAAGGCAATGATGTAGGGATACTTCCAAACCTGCTGCCAATCGTATCTATCGGTAAATGAAGCAATTCCGTTGCCAGGGTTGAAAGGATAATGGCGATTAATGAACCCGGAATTCTGTGTGTAACTTTAGGCCATAAAAAAACGACCAGTGTGGTAAAGACGGCAATAGCCAGGGAATAAAAATTGACAGACGAAATATGTTGACCATATACAATCCACCTTTTAATAAAATCCGAGGGGATCACTGTTATGCTCAAACCCAAGAAATCTTTTATTTGTGAAGAAAATATTACCAGAGCAATACCGCCGGTGAATCCTACTATTAATGGATACGGAATGAATTTTATCACAGATCCTAAACGCGCAATTCCCATAATAATGAGAATTATCCCAGCCATGAAAGTGGCTATTATAAGGCCATTAACCCCATATTGTTGTACAATTCCATAAACTATTACTATAAAAGCTCCAGTAGGACCACCTATTTGAACCTTACTGCCCCCTGCGGCGGAAATGATAAAACCTGCTATAACGGCTGTATAAAGTCCCTTTTCCGGGGACACTCCAGAAGCAATTGCAAACGCAATAGCCAGCGGCAATGCGACGATACCAACGATTAAGCCCGCAAGTAAATCTCTCGCAAATTGTACGCGGGTATATCCTTTTAATGTTTCGAGTAATTTAGGTGTGAACATAAAAAATACTTAAAACACGGGCTGCCTCCGGCGGCTTAGTTACTTATAATAATTCCTCTTTTTTCTTCCGATTTTCCGATTCAGGATCATGACCTACGTAAAAGGTCAGATACAACGTCCGGGATAATCTCATTAATAAAGGCATCGCAAGTGTAAGTATAACCCCATTAACTATCAGCCAATGAAAGATGCTGTTATCTCTCCAGGTTATACCAAAAATCAACCAATACCATATTAAGTTAAATATTGAAAACATCACTGCCAGCACATAGCTGACATATCCCGTTCCATACCAGAATCCTATTTCCAATTCCGTTCGCTGATCACACACGGGGCAGTTATCGTGCATATCCAGGACTTTCTTTAGCTCGTATGGGTTATCATTTTTAAATAATTTTCCTTTTCTGCAACGAGGGCATTTATTTTCTAAAATGCCTGTAATAAAATTAGATTTCTTCATCACAATATTTTCTTCTGGCCTTCAGCTACATGTTTAACAGATGCATTTCTTATGCAGATAAGAGCAAAACGGTAACAGCTCCATTGTTCGCTACTACAATTAAGAGCCGGTATTTCGGCTAATGCCACCTGCAATTTGTCAAGACATCGCTGTATTATAAATCCATTCTTCTTTTTCTCTGTCATATTAGTAATGGATACCTGAATAACCTTTTCCACTTCCGTGTTATTTTTCGCCACCTGAATTTGTTCAATTATTGTGGTTACATATTCATCCATTGTCATATCTCAGTGCATTTTATTTTATGTGCAACAGCCTAATTGTCATTTCTTTATCCACATTTTCAGTAAGAAATCTTCAGAGGTATCTACCAGCCTGTAACTTGATGGAACTTCATCTTCCAGGCTACGGAAAGTCGTTAACTTGGTTCCTGCAGGCTTATTATCCAGTTCCTTATACAGGTACCGGGAATAATATTGATATAGACTGGTTGAATAATCAATCTGATGATCTATTCTATCTTTAGCGTCTAAATTTTCGAAAAAGGCGTTGTAGAAATAAAAGTGATCATATTCAGCGAGATCAACTTGTGTGAAGTTCCCATTTATAAATTCTGAATTAACGGTCTTCGTGTATTCTTTTGCTGCTAATGCATAATGATGTAACTCACTCCTTTGCTCAACACCGTGAAAAAATGATTCTGGGAAGTAATGAGCACCGATGAGGGCAAATTTCCCAACACCACTTCCAATATCCAGGATCTTTTTGCCTCCTTCTGAGGCCAGGAAAGCGGCCGCCTTTTTTGCGACTCCCATTGGGGTCCAATGCCGTTTTGACATTTGCTGGATCCTTTCCGGAAACAGCCAGTCAAATGATGCATCAGTCAGATACCAGTTAGGTTTCATCAAGGTGTTTCCCATTATTATTGATAATCAATTAGCAATTTTGGAGCGTATTAATTTTTGATAGTTTTCAAGTGAAAGAAGAGGATCTTGGTTGTGGAATTTCATGGGGGTCACGAAAAATACCCAGCCATTGTCCTGCGGACTTTCCAATATAAGGTTTAGATTCCCGGATAATTTTTGATTCTGACCAAGATATTTGCAACCCAGAGGAGCATGTATAGGTATAACTTGGTCAGTGGTGTGGATTTCAGCAATAAGGGTTCCTTTATCAATAATGCCTTTCGGATTATGCCATATTATATTAACTATATTTTTGATCCCTTTCAGTCTATGTGCAGAGACACCTACAAATCCAACACTACCATTTAAGTCAATCCACTCATGATTATTTGTGAAATTGATCCTTGGGCGAGAAATAGTTGATATTTTCATATTGCAAAGGTACCTTTGGTGGCATTTGGTTTCATTGATACTTTTCAATTAAAAAACTGCAAAAAATCACTTTTTAGCCCAATGAGTCAGTTGCTATGAGTTTAGACGGTCTGTTTCCAATTTATAAATGGAATTTTAAATCTCAGTCCATCCTAAATAATCTGCCAGAGGATGAATGTGCAGATCTCTATTCCCATATGCAGGAACAGCGATATGGTAAAGGGGAAGTTATATTCCGGGAGGGAGCTGTTGCCTCCGGCATTTTCTATATTAAAAAAGGGAAGGTTAAGAAGTACCAAGTTGATCAGAGTGGCAGGGAACAAATTATATATGTTGCCAATGCGGGCGAATTAATCGGATACCATGCTATTTTGGCGGATGAACGTTATCCTGATTCCGCTGCTACATTAGAAGAAAGCGTCATTGCATTCATCCCCAAAGAAGATTTTATGACTATTATGGGAAGATCCAGTGTACTGCCGCGTAGATTACTCAAAGCACTCAGTCATGAATTTACAGTACTGGCAAATAGTATTTCTATATTTGCACAGCGTTCTGTTAAAGAGAGACTCGCCATTACATTAATTGTGTTACGCGAAAAATTTAAAGAAGAAACAGCAGCGGGGGAAGATATTATGATCAATCTTTCCCGTAGCGATCTGGCCAATATGGTGGGTACTGGAAAAGAGAATATTGTTAGATTTTTAACAGAGTTTAAAGCTGCTGGCATTTTAACATCACATAGTAGAAAGATTTGTATCAAGGACATAAAGCAACTTATTAAGGTATCAGGTTGTGGCATGGGCTAAGTGTATAACTTTTATTCTATTCAAAGCTATCATTTTCAGTATTCATAAAACTGAATTTTCAAGTTAATAACGCAGCCCTCCTTTCTGGAATTCCTCTTCTTTCTTCTCTTCATACTCTCCTCAATTAATTCATAGGGCAAATTTTTGGAAGTAATCATTCAATGAGAGTAAGGTAATTTTAAGGAACGATAAGGGCTTTCAAATAGCCAAGCCCGTTAGGCTCACATCTGCGCAGGATGCAGTAAATTTGCATTTAACCACACCAAACTAAGCCGGCATTTTAACCCAAAAAAATTTCCATTCCAATTATGCCGAATTCGCACATATTAATGCCTAATCGCATAGTGATTTATGCAAAAGACATCCGAAATATTACTGGCAGGAGTGAACGCACCGCGAGAAAGATGCTGCAGCAGATCCGTGAGGACAACGGTAAAAAGAGGGGTGATCTGGTGAGGATAGTAGAGTTTTGCCGGTTTACCGGAATAGAGGAGGAGTTAATCACTCAGTTTCTTATGTTTTGAAACTCCCGGTCCCCAACATGTATTAAACGTATATAGGTTACTGTTATATTTTAAAGGATATAAAAAAGGATACAGTACCTTTTTATAACCCTGAAAGCGGCGGTTTATAAGCCTTTGATATAGTCCCAAGGGGATCACCTGAGAAACTTGAAACCTGCGGATAGTGTGGTTTTTTTTTGGGGTCTATTTGTTAGTCTATCAAAGCGCGAAATTGCGTTATTTTTTGTTTTCTTTTTTTAAGGATGAAATCTGGCTGTCGTTTAATTAAAAAAGCCGGTCTCTACTGATGAGAAACCGGCTTTCCACGTTGCTATTCCATTAGTGATTCATGGCATTTCCTGTGAGGTTTTTGTTGTTGTCTAATTCGGCTTGTGGAAAGGGATAGTACATCGCTTTGGGAGTCCATCCTATAGCCATGAGTGGTGCCAGCCATTGTGGATCAGCCATGCCCCATCGGAGTAAGTCGAAGTAGCGCTGGTATTCGCCACAGAATTCTACAAATCTTTCGTGCTGAATAATATTTTTGATATTATTCAGTCTGATACCATTGATGGTAGTATCTTTTGCGAGAAGACCGTCTACATCAGGGATGGTACCTGGCGAATGCTGATACCAGAGTTGCGGTTGTTCAGAGGGCACCACTAAATTAGCGCGCTGCCTGACCATATTGATGTATAGTTTTGCGCTGGCCGCGTTTCCTGCTTCATTGAGACATTCGGCATATAATAGCAGTACGTCTGCATATCTTAAGAGGCGGTCGTTGATGCCATCATCAAAGTCGGCTGTCTGTTTATCCGGGCAGTATTTGCGTGTACCGTATAGATCCTTGTTGGTAGCCAGATGTGCCATCCAATAGTTATAATCTGTTACTTTACCATCGATCTGCGTATAGAAGGCGCCGTTGTCGCAGAATAGCGTCATATATTTACGCGGATCACCGGGTTCGAATTCATTATATGTTTTTTTGTTAGGTGCGAGGTTCCACCATGCTCCACCGGTACCGTCATACATACCGATCTCCTGCCATCTCCAGGAGTCGGACATATCATCGCCCAGCCATCCTGGCCCGTTGTGCATTTGTACTTCAAAAACTGATTCGGGATTATTTTCAGTTGCTTCCAGGGAGTTGTCACGGAAATTATTTACCAGGCTGTATTCTTTACTATCTATTACAATTTTCAGTTGTTCCTGTGCTTTCGCAAATTCTGCCGGCTTACCAACTTCCAGTATAGGGCGGTACATATAAGCCTTTGCCAGGTAGGATTGCGCAGCGCCTTTAGTGGCCCTTCCTATGAAGGCGGCATTGCTGTACAATTCACTTCTGAGTGGGAGAAGGCCTGCCGCCTGTTGAAAATCACTGATGATAAGTGCATAGATCTCGCCGGGTTTGGAATTTGTCGGGTAGTAATCCGCATTGCTTTTCACAGGGGTTTGGATCAGGGGAACTGTTTCACCGAACAGCATTACCAGATGCATATAAAGTAAGCCGCGGAGAAAATGTGCTTCTCCCAACAATCTTGATTTCTGTTTATCATCTATTTGCCCTGTAAAAGCATTGATCCTGTCGATGGCTATATTGGCTGCGAAAACACCGTTCCACATATCTTTCCAGCTACCGGAGGCCAGACCATCGCTGGAAGGCGTGTTATAGGTATCCTGGTACATAGGTTCCCATTTAAAGGTATGGTTGAAGTCATCACCGGGAGCCAGCAGTTCGAAGTAAAAAGAGCGGGCGTAACCCCCCTGCACTTTACCGATGAGCGCCTGGTATGCCGGGATAACAGCCGCTTCCAGCTGGGCAGGTGTTTTATAATAGGTGTCTATGGAAAGTTCCTGCGGGTTATTAAGATCCATATCAGGTTTGCAGCTGTAGGTCATCATTGCAGCAGCAAGTGCGCAGGTATATACATTGAATTTTTTCATCTTAAAGCATTTATTGGTTTACGACTAAAAGGAGACCTGCATACCGAAGAAGAATTCACGGGTATTGGTAAAGGTCAGTCCCCATGGCGTTTGTGCATCTATACCGCGGTTCAGGTTATAGCGGCCATTGCTTAAGCTGTTGTCGGAGGCCACTTCAGGATCATAACCTGAGTATTTGGTAAACGTGAACAGATTTTTACCGCCAACGTAGAAGCGGATGAAATCTATTTTATACCTGTTCAGTAAAGATGTCGGGAGCGTATAGCCTATGGTAAGGGTTTTCAGCCGGAGGTAGGAGCCGTCTTCTATAAACCTGTCGGATACACGAAGATTTTTATTAGGATCTCCTAACACCGCACGTGGCATATTGGTAGCTGTATTTTTCGGGTAGGTGGTTTTAACGCCGGAGACAGGGTTGGTAAATACCAGGTCTTCCGCGCGGTAGCGGTCGAGCGTAGAGGAGAAGTTGTTATAATAGTGGTACATACCTTCTCCCCAGTATTTGCTGTTGTTATAGATGTCGTTGCCGTAGGAACCCTGCCACATCATAGAGAGATCGAAGGTACCGGCTTTTGTAGCATAGCTGACATCTGTGGTAAATCCACCGCTGAAGCGTGGGATAGGATTCCCGATAAAGGCTTTGTCGGCAGCATTGATCACGCCATCGTGGTTACGGTCTACGAAGCGAACGTCGCCCAGTGAAGCATTCGGAGCGAAGGCTTTATCGGCGTCCAGTTGTTCTTTGGTTTTGTATAAACCGTCGGTAACGTATCCCCAGAACTGACCGATGGAATTACCAACAGCGGTACGGGTCACGTTTTCACCACCAGGGTTTACGCCCCCGGCAAGGATTTCATTACCATTACCCAGGCCTAACACTTTATTATTTACCGTTGAGAGGTTGGCGCCTATGGCATAGGTAAATTTCCCCACAGTATTTTTATAGTTGACGAGGAGTTCCCATCCTTTGTTACTGATACTGCCTGCGTTCAATATCGGGAAATTGTCCAGGTATCCTGCGGTGTAGGAGATAGGAACATTCACCAGCATGTCGGCGGTTTTCTTATTGAAATAGTCTACCGTTACCGATAGTTTATTATTAAACAGGGAGAGGTCGATACCGAGGTCCGTGGAGTTCTGGCTTTCCCATTTAACATTTGGGTTGGCCGGTGTGGCAGGGAGGGCGCCGGTAACCATTACATCATTGAGATAATACCATACATGGTCGAAGCTGACCGTACTCTGATATTGATATGGACTGATGTCGGAGTTGCCTAATTTTCCGTAGCTGCCTCTGATTTTCAGGTCGGAGATGAAAGGTATGGATTTCATGAAGTTTTCCTGGCTTACTCTCCATGCTGCAGAGAAGGAAGGGAAGTTACCATATCTGTTTGCCTTACCGAAATTTGCGGAGGCATCGCGGCGGAAGTTGGCGGTGAGCATGTACTTACTATCGTAGGCATAGTTGATCCGGCCTAATAGGGAGTACATGGCGGTGCGTCCTACACCTGATCCAACGATACGTGAAGAGGAAAGCTGCGTGAGGCCCAGGATCAGCAGATCGGGGCTTGGCAACGATCTGGCGCCGGCGTTTACGGCGCGGTATTCGGAATTTTCTGAGGTGATACCTGCCAGTGCGCTGATGTTATGTTTTTTTATCTGGCGGTCGTATGAAAGGGTGTTTTCGTAGAGATACCTGTTGTTTTGTGCAGTGGAGATGGAGAGTTCGTCCGGATCGTGGTTCTGATATTGACCTACGGAGTAGGCGGAGATATAATTCTGGGTACGGTTCCTGTAAAAGTCGATACCCATATTGAATTTATAGCGGAGGCCTGGAATAAATTCATAAGACACCCATCCATTACCATTGGCGCCTATTGTTTCAGACTCATTGGAGTTGAGGTAGGCATTGGCCAGGGCGCTGGCCACATCGGTACCGTTACCTGCTCCTGCGAACCCTGTAGTGCTGTTAGGGTCGTAGATCGGTAAAGTAGAAGACCATTTCTGTGCATCAAGAATATTTTTATTACTCCAGTTTCTGAGGTTGCGGCTGAGTGAAAAAGTTTCACCGGCTTTTAACTTACCCTTTGTAAAATCGGATATGAACTGAATGCCATAATTTTTATAAGCATCTTTTATGATCACAGGCTTATCTGTAGAGTAGTTGGTATTGATGCGGAAGCGGGCATTTTCATTACCGCCGGAAATGGCCAGGTTATGTTTCTGGTAGCCYCCTGTTCTCAGCAGGGCGTCTACCATGTTATATCCTTTCCCGATTTTGGCGGGATCTGACAAGGCAGGGAGGTAATCTGTGCGGGAAGGGTTTTGGTTATACATTTCTTCGTTGATCAGTTCAGCCAGTTGCTGACCATTGAGGAGGCCAACATTATGCGACATCTCCTTGGTACCACCATAGCCATTATAGTCAATTTTTGTTTTGCCGGCGGCGCCTCGTTTGGTGGTTACCAGCACAACGCCGTTTGCACCTCTGGCTCCATAGATGGCGCAGGAAGCGGCATCTTTCAGCACCTGGATGCTTTCAATGTTATTTTCGTCCGGCATGGCACCACCGATCATACCGTCTACTACGTAGAGTGGGTCTGTATTGTTGATAGATCCTACTCCCCTGATCCTGATCTTATCGCCGGTGATTTGTACGCCTGGCACCTGGCTTTGCATGGCTGCCTGGAAACCGCCGGGAACCTTCAGCAGGTCCTTAGGGTTTACTGTTGCAATGGAGGAAGATAGGTCTGCTTTTTTCTGGGTACCATATCCTATCACTATTACCTCGCTCAGGGCTTTGGTGTTTTCTATTAGTACAACATCTACCACAGTACGTCCATTGAGGGATATCTCCTGTGTTTGATATCCCAGGAGGGAAACGATCAGTGTTGCCTGCGTGTTGGGAGCATTCAAAGTAAATCTGCCAGCACGGTCAGTAATGGCGCCGGTGGAGGTTCCTTTTACCATGACGTTGGCCATTTCAAGCGGGTCCCCTTTTTCATTTTTGATGGACCCGGAAATCCCAATCAACTTGCTGGTGTTTACAGTAGGCGCCGTGGCATAGGTTGCTTCTGCCCGGAGCGTGTTGCTGGTCAATAGTAAAACGGAGGCAGCAAGCATAAGGCGGCAGGTAGTGGAAATACCAAACCTCAGGTGGAATTTTGCATGACCTGGGCCTGCCAGGCTGCTGGATAACACTAATTTCATAAAATAAATTGTTGTATTTACCCCACTATAGTATGGTCTTTATACGCACCTGAGTTTGTACGTACAGGAGAGACGTATAGTTTCATAACGGGACTATTAAATAAAATCAGAAGTATTTCATAACGCTTTATTCCCTCCGGAAGGGTGATGAAACAAATATACCGTGGATGATGAACAACAGTATCCAAAAGCAGATATTTCGGTTTAACTTTTAGATAATATTCTTTGAATGTAGTGCAGGTTTCATAGTCGATAAACGATCCATGCAGCCATGGGTAAAGAAATGATACCTGATATCTTATTAAATGTATTTTAGACAATTAATAAAACAACTGGTATATATTTTATATCAAATGCAGGCATCTTTTTATGATTAATTGTAAAAATGACAATTATACCTCTGCGGGAGATTTTCCATAAAATTTCTTGAAAGAAGTACTGAAATAGCTGACACTGGAAAAACCGCACAATTCGCTTATGTCCATCACACTATGTTTTCTGGACTGCAGTAACCCGAGTGCGTGGTTAAGTCGGATAGATTTGATGAAATCTACCGGCGACTGTCCGGTAAGGCTTTTTAATTTTTTATAGAGCAGGGAGGAGCTGACGAACATGGCAGTGGCAAACTCTTCTTTTCCAAACGCCGCGTTGGCGAGGTTGTCGCGGACTACCATTACCGCCTGTTTCACGAATTTGTCGTTGTGCTCATTTTGCAGGATGGGAATATTATTTTCAGGTTGAATCAGGCGAAGGGCTTTTTCCCTGATGACCGTTCTGTTACGCACGATGGTTTTAATTTTCTGGACCAGCAACGGTATATCGAAAGGTTTGGTCAGGTAATCATCAGCGCCCAGTCCGAGGCCATAAAGCTGGTCGGTTTGGGAATTGAGTGCCGACAACAAGATCAATGGGATATGTGAGGTTTCGAATGTAGCCTTTATGAGCCGGCAGAGTTCATGGCCGTTCATTTCGGGCATTAATATATCGGAAATTACAAGGTCCGGCAGCTCTTTCCGGATGAGTGGCCATGCCTCCTGTCCGTTATTTGCGGTGAATACCTGGAATTCTGCTTGCAAGGCAGTAAGGAGGAAGGCCCGTAATTTTTCATTATCCTCTGCGATGAATACACGTAGTTTGCTTAAAGGTTCCGGTGCATCCACGTCTGACCATAACGGGGCAGAGACGATTTCATGCATTAATTCCTGCTGTGGAGGCGTCAGATCCTCTACTGAAGCTATCTCAGCATAAGGGATTTCAATTTTGAATAATGCGCCCGCATTTTCCTGGCTGGCAAAAGAGATCTCTCCGCGATGCAATTTTACATAACTTTTGGTAAGCAGCAACCCGATACCGGAACCTGTAATCCTGGCGTTTACTGCATTTTCGCTGCGATAGAATTCCCGAAAAATACTACGCTGTGCTTTTCTGCCAATCCCTATTCCCTTGTTTGTTACTTCCAGTGCCCAGCTTTGTTTGGTGCCGGAAAACACGAGCAGTACAGTACTATTCCTGTACGCATACTTTATGGCATTGGATATCAGGTTATCGACTACTTTTTCCATCATCAGCACATCTACTGCTGAAGTATAATGTCTGACATCCGTATTAAACCGGATAACAATTTCTTCTTGTGCGGCCCAGGCGTCAAACAGCGCTTTCCTGGCTGCAATTAGCAGTACAATATCCACGCTGCTGAAATTGACTTTTTCTTTGCCGGCATCTACTTTTTGAAAGTCGAGTAAACGTGAAGTAGTCCTTGTCAGTTCTTTTATCTGCTCAGTAGCCAGTTGCAGGTGTTGGTGACCTTTCTCTGAAAAAATCTCTTTTTTAAGTTCCTCTATTGGCGCCTTCACCAGTGTGAGGGCGTTTCTCATCTCATGTGCCGTGTTGGTAAAAAAGCGGATTTTATCTGCGGTATGTTTGCGTTGCAGTTTATCAGTATATAATCGCAGGGCGAAGTACATCACCGTAACCAACAGCAGCAGAATGGCAGAATAAAACCACCAGCGTTTCCAGAATGGGGGGATTATCCGGAGGTCTATTACTTTTTCTGCTACAATTACACCATTGGCCAGTAGATGTATTTTTAATTTGTAATCTCCAGGGGCAATATTACTATAATTTATTTTCCTTCCTTCTCCAGACTTATTCCAATCTTTGTCCCAACCTTCCAGCGTCCATTCAATTGCGGAGCAGGACACACCTGCGTCCAGTATCACGAGTTCAAATGAGAAGTCGTGCTGTAAATAATTAAGTTGTAGTGAGGTTAATTTTGAGAGGTCGATATCCCTTAGTGGCGAAAGACTGTCATGTACGGACCTGCCGGCAATTGTAAGATCCTGCAGAAATATCCTGCCATTGCTGGCATTGGGTTGTGTTATATCTGGCGGGAACAACACTGCACCGTTATTGGTGCCCATGATGATGCGACCATCTTTCAGAATGGAAGAMGCATTCCTGTTGCAAGCCAGTCGGTATATCGGTGAAATATGTGCAAATGTCTGTACCTGCTGCCGCTGCGGGTCTAATTTTGCGATGCCCCCTTCTGTACCTATCCAGATAAACGAATCAGCTACCATGATACTGTTGGCATAGTCTGACGGCAATCCATTATTCATGCTGAAATGCTGTATCGACTTATCGCCCATATCATAAGACAGTACGCCGTTTCCGGCAGTGGCCAGCCATACTTTGTTTTTGTAGTAAACAATATCGCTTACCAGGAACCCATCAACAATAATCTGTTTATCGCCATTATGTTTGTCCATGATCCCCAATCCATAGGTACATCCCATGAGCAGCTGATGATTGCTTAACTCAGCGAAAGCAGAAACAGGCTGATAGTCATATTTTTTAAAGCTATTTTCAGCAGCGACATATCTTACAATATTACCCAGGCCCCCACCATACCATATATCCTTGTTACTATCTACATAAATATCAAATACATAATTATTAAAAGGCCGGTTACTGCCTTTTTCGTTTGCGTAGTGCGCCAGCTCCCTGCCGGTAGCCGGATCAAGTACATATACACCTGCCCCGTATGTGCCCGCCCATATCTTACCGGTACTATCTTCCGCCAGTACCAGGAAAGCACCGACCGCTTCTTTTCTATCTGCGTAAAAGGTCTGCCATTTATCGGTCTTTTCGTTCCACCTGGAAATACCATTGTTAGTAGCAAACCAAAGATTGCCCAAATGATCCTGTAAAACGCTGTTAACATGATTATTTACCAGAGAGTTTTTGCTGTTTATCTGATGCACAATATGTACTGCGCCTGGTGGATGCTGTTCGAAGTAAGACAATCCTCCGGTGAGTGTGCTGATCCAGATCCTGCTGCTATCACAAAATATATCATAAACCCCATTCCCTTTTAGTGATTCAGGATCGTTCATATCCTCCTTGTAATGATGCAGTATCTTTTCCCCCGACCTTGAAAGCTCCCAGATACCTTGTCCGTCCATTCCCAGTAGCATTGTAGCGTCCGTGTTAAATGCAATTGCCAGAATCGGCTGCCGGGGCAAATCAATATTCACCTTTTTAGCGGCACTCTTTACAGAAAAATCGTAATACATCAGTCCATCTGAAAATGTACCGATCCAAAGCTTGTTGGAAATTTTATCATACACCAGGGCCGAAACGTTTTTGGGTATATTACCACAAACGTATTTCTGCTCACAGGTACGCCTGTCTATAGTATATAGTGCGTTTCCGCGGACTACAGCGAGCAAATGGCTATCCGATATAGCCACTCGCGACATCTCGTCGGCTTCCGTGCCTATTGCCCGGAGCTTACCATCATAAAATCTGTGTAATCCCATGGACGAAGCCACCCAGATAGCCCCGCCCTCGTCTATTACCGCATTATTGACGCTAAGGTGCCCGGTTTTCAGTGGCCCCCTAAGATCAATCAGCAGCTCAAATTTGTCCAGCCTTTTATTGAACCTGAAAAGTTGACCGTTATTGGAATAGGCTACCAGCATGCCGGCACCATACATTAGTTTCAAAGAAATAACATCCGCCGAAACATAGGGTAAACGGTAAATCCTGCAGTCTGGTTCTGCCACCCGCAATACCCCCATCCGGGATGAAGCCCAGATGAATCCATCCACATCTTTGCATACCGATGCCATTTCTCTGATGGCAAGGGCATAGGTATTATTGAGACTGACAAAATTAACCTGCGAAGCAAAAGTAACCGCTACATAAAGCATTGCTGCAACAAGCAGACTTCCCCTTTTCATTTAATAAGTTTTAAAAACGTGGACTTTTAATAGGTAATACTATTAAAGTATACCCGCGATTAATAAGTGCGTTATAAATTAAACGAACTTCTTTCCAAAAAACAAATATTAATTGTTAATATGACAATTAATGGCAAGTGCCAAACAGATGATCTGCTTATTTCTCTCACCGGAATATCAATATTATAAATATTTATAATGTTTATAGCTGACTTGCCGGACCATGATTCTACAAGGTTTTTTTGTTTTTGGTGGTAAATGTGTGAAAAGATAAGTAACGATAGAAAGGTGAGCGTTGAGGTTAGCAGCATAATGATTAAATGGTGCTAATTGTCACTGGCCTTAAATGCCATTCTGTATTTTGTTTGAACAATGTTAAGTGACGTCACGCTGCTTCACTGTCTGCAATATTACTTTTTTGTAACTTCAGCAAAATATATATAAAAGGAAATGGTATTTATCTGATCTTTATGAGATCACCTATACTAATTATTAAAAAAAATAGCATTGTCCATGAGCCAACAACACCCTAACCTCGAGATTATCGGTAAATTTTTTGAAGCCTATAGCAAGTTTGACGCTGAAGCCATGAAAGAAGTGGTAGCAGAAGACGTTAAATGGACGATTCCCGGGCACCATCCAATGAGCGGTACCAAAGTAGGTATCACAGAAGTTCTTGCTTACTTCTCAAAGCTAAGCGAATCCGGATTTAAGGCAGATCCTATTGTATTGGGCGTAAATGACAACTACGTGATTGACTGCCACCGTGGCTGGAGCAACCGGGAAGACGGCAATAATGTAGATATGTTATGGTGTCTGCTGTGGAAAATCCAGGACGGCAAAATTATGGAAGTCGTGAATTTCGCAGCGGATCAGCATGAAGCAGACCGCTTTTTTTACAAAGCATACCAGCTGAAACCTATTCAGGAAAGAATGGCCTGAGTATATAGTAACAAAAGCAAATGGGCGTCTCATAATAACAGACTGTATCACAGCCTGTCTTTTAGCGCTTCCGCTCCAAAGTCGGAGAGTGGGTTTTACTCCTTTAGAATTTTTCGGGTAGACGTTATTATTCAATAATTGATTAGTTTCGGAAAAGTAGTTCCCTGCTTCGCAGATTAGCAATAAATTCATTAGACTGAGCTAAAAAAAACTGGCGTAAAATGCAATACTGTATTGCATTTTACGCCAGTCAATTGAGTCCGCCGTATTTTCGGTATCGAGTGCTCTTTATTGTTTGATAATCTTCGTCATATTCACTTCCGTTACCCCATTCTTAATCCTTATTATATAAACCCCTGGAGGTAATGATGAGATATCAAGCTGTGTATTAACCGCGGTCACTTCACGTTGTAATACCACGTGGCCATTCACATCAAACATACTCAAATCTGATTTTCCTTTGAAACCAGGAAGCTGAATGGTGACTATATTATTGGCAGGATTCGGATATACCACCACTTTTTGCACATCCTTTTGTGCCTCGCTGGTAATAAGACCATTTCCGCGGCTGGCAGTCCCTAATTGTACCCGTAATGTATAACAATTGGTAGTACTGTTGGCTCCATTGTAACCATACACCTGTGCATAATAGGTACCCGGATTAACAGTTCTGGAGATACTTTCACTGGTGGTGCCACCTGCCTGTGAAATAGCCACCTGTGTACCTGCACTGTTCAGCAGTTTCAGGTCGTAATCGCCAGGCAATGTGCCCAATGTAATAGTAATAGTACCGCGGGTAGTAATCACAAACTTATAATTATCAATATCTCCACTCGGATTGATGAGACCAGTGACATCAGTATTAAATGGAATAGTGGCGGCACCCGAAATTGTTCCATTGGTTGAATTGTCCAATGGATTTGAACAGCCTGTTGCAGTTAAGGTTGTGAACTGTGCAGTAGTATATGTACTGCTGCCGCTGCCTGAACAATTTGTTCTCACTCTCCAGTCATATAATGTGGCGGATGTTAATCCGCTTAAATTAGTAGAGATAGAAGTAGTGCCGGTTACGGCATTGATCCATGTACCGGAAGAATTAGGTTTATAATCTACATCATAATTCAGGGCACCGCTTACGGCTGTCCAGCTAAGAGTAGCCCCGGTGCTGGTTACAGCGGAACTGGTTAAACCAGTGGGCGCACTACAAGTGCCTGTGCCTGTGGTAGTAAACTGTGCAGCTGAATATGAGCTGCTGTCACCGGCGCAATTAGTTCTTATTCTATAATCATAGGCAGTTCCTGCTGTAAGCCCTGTTAAGCCCAAAGAAGTAGCTGTTGCTCCTGTTGCGGCATTGATCCACGTAGAAGAAGAGGTAGGTTTATAATCTACATTATATGATACAGCGCCGCTTACGGCTGTCCATCCTACAGTAGCCGATGTAGTGGTAATAGCTGTAGCAATTAAACCTGCAGGAGCGGCACAGGATGAACTGGAAGTAATAGTGAAGTTGGTATTGGAGATATCAAAGAAAATATTTCCTACCGCTTCTACCTTTATTCTTGCTGTTGTAGTGGGAGTATTAGGAATAGTTACTACCTCACTGCCGTCATTAGGTGTGCTGGCCACTAATGTGCTGAATGTAGTGCCTCCATCTGTAGAGATGGATATTTTTACGTTGGCGCAACTAACAGGTGCCGCTGTTGTATTAGCAACGCTCCATGTGATCGTTTGTGATGAGTTGCCGGCCCATGATACAGCCGTATTAGGAGCCGTTACAGAAAAAGGCCCTGATGAACTGGTAACGGTTACTGTCATATCCGCAAAATTGGTCTGCCCGATAGTTACCGGCGCAGTTGAACTGTAAGGGGCATTATCTCTTACAGTTAATCGGAAGCCCAATGTTCTTGAAACGGAACTTAATGCTTCCGTATTAGCTCCTGCATCACCACCTGGCAACGGACCAGACACTAATCCGCCTGCGAGAATGGTCGCCATTTTGGGGAAGTATCTTGTTGGTGTGGTGGTAGKGGCAAATGATATCCAGTTGGGACCAGATGCTTTGGTAGGACTGGCCACACTACTGGCTCCTGTTTGTGATGAGGAAGCATTATCATTTTGCTCCCAGCAATAAGTCAGTACATCACCGGMATTGGCATCAGTAGCTGAACCAGTAAGTACAAACGGGGTACTGACAGGAATAGTAAAATTACCGCCGGCATTGGCAACAGGTGTTGCGTTATTGCTGGATATACTGGTAGTTATTGGGCAAGTCTTGCTGGAAAGATTAGACTGGATTTGTGCAATGGAGGCGGCGTGATAAATATCAATAGAATGTGGTGCAATGTCCTGGCTGGTAATACCGGCATACCCCATAATAGTAATACCTGAACCAGGTTCCACATTAACACCTGTGCCTTCATTGCTCATGGAGAAAGTATGGTTAGCCCCTAACTGGTGTCCTACTTCATGCACTACATAATCGATATCGAAATTATCTCCCTGTGGAATATTATCCGCAGGAGAAGTAAAGCCGCTTCCTTTTTGATTGTCGACACAAATACAGCCTATGCAACCGGCGTTACCGCCACCGCCGGATGCACCGAAGAGGTGACCAATATCATAATTCGCCGCACCAATCACAGAAGTCAGGGTACTTTGTAACTCACCGTTCCACGCTCCGCCTGCGCCCGAGCTGGCGTCGGAATATGGATCTGTTGCAGGATTATAATAAAACACATTGGGAGCTGCCGCGATCAGGTTAAGATGGATGGCCAGGTCCTTTTCATAAACACCATTACAACGGGTAAGCGTGGCATTGACAGCCGCCAGCACCAATGAAACCTGTGAAGCACTGGTGGCTCCAAAATAATTGGAGTATTCGGCAGTAACTGATTGAGCCAGCCGCATTGTTTTCATATCGCCGGTTGACCTTGCGGTGACGTTAGGTAACTGCTTACCTATACTTGCTGCCAATCGTTGTTCCGGAGTAGTACACTTCCACGGCAAAGTCTTCGGTTGTTTTTTGAATACGGTGTATACCGTGTGGTCTGCAGAATAAGGTTCAATAAATTCATTTTCCTTCCCTGTACGGAAGACCATCGTTTGTATCCCCTGCGGAGAAATGCTCAACTTCAATGTGGCATATTTATCGGTAATGCCTTTTCCTGAGAATGCCCTTATTTCCGGAAACTGAGCCTGCAATGCAGGTTCGAAATTGGAAGCTTCTATAATTTCGAATTGCTCAATTTGTCCGTCTGCATTGGGCAAAGAGATAATTGTTGAATGTACCGACTTATTACCGACAGATTTAAATATTTCATTCCTCAAAGGAGTCAAATTAAGGTCAAATAATTTGAAGTTAATCGGAAATGCAAGCCGGGCTACGCCTTTGTCGGTGGTAATTCTGGCGCCATCTGTGTGTGACCTCCAGTAATCCTGTGCAAATGATACAGTACTGCACAGCAATGCTGTTGCGAAGAGTAAGACTTTTCTCATGGATAGTTTAGATTTTAGTTGTCAAAATGGTTAACGTTATAAATGTAGTTGAACTCCCTGCGGTTTTAATTGCACTGGTTTGCAATACTCACACAGGATTTGTGGGAAGAGAATATCGGATGAATGAAAATTTGAAGATTAAATAGGCGGCCAGGATTGGGAATATAATTTATGAAATTATAATTATCTTGGATATCGCCGATAAGCATTCACAAAAGAACAATAAATAGTAACCCTGTATGAAGATCGCGTATATAATAGTAGCTTATTACGATTTCCAACATCTGGCACGACTGATAAATAAGCTGAATCATACCAATACCACGTTTTACCTGCACATCGATCAGAAGGTTGAATTTAATCTGGAATCTTTTGAAAATGATCTCGATAATACGGATAATATATGTTTCTTCGAAGATAGGAATACTATTACCTGGGGCGGATTTAAGCTGATTGAAACAATTATTACCATGTTAAAGAGCTGCGTGGAAGATGATTATTATGATTATATTTCCTTATTGAGCGGACAGGACTATCCTTTGAAAAATAACCGGCAGATCAATGAATTTCTGCAAGGCCATGTGGAAAAGCAATCTATATTTATGGATGTATTCCCTATTCCGAGTATGCATTGGGGTGGGAACGCCGGCCGCGACAGGATCGAATACTATTGGTTGGTTGATCAGCTGGGACTAGCAGAAAGTATGCGCTTCGCCCGCCAGCAGGAAAGGGAAAACAGTAAGCGGGTATTCCCGGCAAACCTGCAACCTTATGGAGGCTCTTTATGGTTTACCTTGCCGAATGCTCCCGCGAAATACATTTATAAATATCTGGAAGAAAATCCCGACATTCTAAATTTCTTTAAACATACTTTGCTGGCAGATGAATTGCTGATACCAACTATCATCATGAACTCCCCGTATGCAACAAAGGTTACTGGCACCAATTGCCGGTATATCGACTTTGAAAGCGGACCGGATTTCCCCAGAACATTAACTATCGATGATTTTCCTGCAATAATGCAGATGCCGGATGCTTTATTTGCCAGGAAATTTGATAGCATTAAAAGCGCTTCTTTGCTATCAGGGATTGATGAAAGACTTATTGAGTAAACTTCAGCCAGCAGGAGAGGGCTGCCTGGCGCCATTATTCAGGATATTATCCAACGAGGCATTGAGAAGCCCACGGAACTCCTTCTTATCAAAAAAACAGTCTTTGTTGTTCTGTGCAATCAGCCTGTCAGCCAGGAGTGCTGTGTCCTCAGGGGGATAGGGGGTATGTTTGTTCCCACATATCAGGTCAATGTACAGTTCTTCATTATTACGTACCAGCTCCGGGAAATAATGCATGGCATAGTAAAGCTTTATGAGCACGGTTGTTTTGTATTGCTGGAGCTCTCTGGTAGAGCTGATCTGGTTCGCATGGCTCCTGTAATAGAGCAGGGGCTCTGCCAGGCTTTCTATTTTCAAACCCCTGATACTGCAGTCTGTCCATAATTTATAGTCTTCCGCATACAAGGCATCCTTGTCGTAATAAAGATGCTGTTGTTGTATTGACTTCCTTCTGATCATAACTGTAGGATGCGCAATCGTATTCCTGGATAGGAGGTACAGTTTATGCTGTGCCGCTGAATAGGGGAGTATTACATGCTGAAGGGTATCAAGCATAGTAATTCCTGTACCCAATACATCCACCGTTACATCATTTTCCATGTGCGTTACCTGTTTTTCCAGGCGCTGGAGGTAAGCAACATCATCAGCATCCATTCTTGCAATAAATGCTCCCTTCGAGAAATACAAGCCCTTGTTCAGCGTTTTAATAAGGCCCAGGTTCCTTTCATTTTCGATATAAACTATTCGTTTGTCTGTTTTTGAAAGAATAATTTCTTTAGTGTTGTCGGTAGCTCCGTCATTGATGATAAGCAGCTCAAAATCACCGAAAGTTTGGGCCAATAAAGAGTCTATGCTTTCTTCAATAAACTGCCCGGCATTGAACACTGGTAGTATAACGGATATTCGGGGAAGCATTGCCTGGACGTATTTATTTGGTGATTGTTCCCATTTTCATGGTCGTGTAGTACAGCCTTTCCAATAGCCTCATATCTTTCGTAATAATAATAGCCTGTGCTTTCAATCCGTTCTTATATTGCAGGGTGATGCCCTGGTTGGTGGTGAGCCCTTTGTCCAGCCGTACCGTGCCTATAAACTCATTCTCAAATGCAACTTTTGAAATGTAATCCAGTCTTCCTCCAACATAACCAACCTCCTGGTAAGGATAAGCTTCAAATCTTAACTGTACCCTCATACCGGTACTGAGCTTACCGAAGTTGCGCTGGGATAGCCTCACTTCCGCAAATAATTTGCTGTCTGTAGGGTTCACATATCCCAGCAGTTTATCTTTGGTGATGTATTGCTTTTGTTGCAAGGGGAGTATAAATATGACTTGTCCATCTGTAGGCGCTTGTAAGGTAAATTTCCTTAACCAGTCGTCCACATTGCTTTTTAAGGTGTATAACGCTTGTTCAAATAATGTTTGCTGTTGTAGGAAATCATGGTCTAGTTGATCTATTTCCTTATGCTTATCCCTGATCTGATCTTGCCGGGAAATAATGGATACATCTGCCTGTGGTATTGCCTTTTCATTGTCAAGCAATTTTCTTTTTGCCTGGCGGTATTCCTCAGCGGAAATTACCTTTTCCCTGAAAAGCATTTCATTCATTTCAAAGCTTTTTTGTGCCAGTTCATTGTCTTTCTGTGTCAGCCCTTTCTGTGCGGAAGTTTGCGCTATAATCTTGTTTAATGAAATGATATCACTGTTGAGCATGTCCCGCTTCCTGGAATAGAAGCCATTTACGAGGTAGTCATTATACTGTTGCCAGGCTGTAATAAAGGTTTGATAGCTAGCCTGCAGTTCTCCGAGGCGAATATACCGCTGGCTAAATAAACCGGAGATGGACCGGGGATTTTCTTTTCCGGAAGTGTTCATCGCTTTTGTCAGCTTCTCTGACAGGTCAATTACTTCCTTCATATCAGCACTGCTTTCCAGCCATCCCAATACTTCCCCTTCTTTCACATTTTGGTTATTCTTTGCAAATAAGGCGATCAATTTACCGGTTTGTTGTGGAATGATTTCTTTCGGTGAGTTTTCACCGGTTAAGGTAGCTTGCCCCTCAACGATATCGGGATATTTTACAAACCATGTTCCTGCAATCAACAGTAAGATCAGCCCCAAAAATACCAGCAATGACCACTGCTCAATAAAGCTGGGCTTTCTGCTGAGTATTTCCTGTATTACTTCCGATCTGCCGGTAAAACCTTGCCCCGTTAGTATCTCTTCTTTTTTATGAGGAGACGCTTCAATGCTTTCAGTTATTGGTTCACTCATAACGGTTAATTTTTAATTACCCAGTTCCAGTTGATTTTTTACCAGTTCATAGTACTTTCCTTTCAACGCGCTGAGTTCTTCGTGTGTTCCTTCTTCTACAATTTTACCATGATCAATGACCACAATTTTATCTGCGCCTTTAACAGTGCTTAGGCGATGTGCCACCACTACTACCGTTTTACCTCTGAAGAATTTCTCCAGGTTTCCCACAATTTCTTTCTCATTATTGGCATCCAGCGCATTAGTTGCCTCATCAAAGAATAAATACTCAGGATCTTTATACACTGCTCTGGCGATCAGTATACGCTGTTTCTGTCCCTGACTCAGGCCGGTACCTTCGGAGCCCAGTTCGGTTTGATAGGCATTGGGCAAAGCTTCTATGAATGAATGAATATTAGCGATCCGGCAGCTGTGTACAAGTTTCTGATAGTCGATGTCGTCTTCCCCTACGGCAATGTTGCGGGCGATAGTGTCATTAAAGATATACCCATCCTGCAGTACAGCACCACACCTGCTTCTCCAGTACTGATGATCGATTACTCCGAATTTTAATCCATCTTTGTTATCCATTTTTGAGGCACCTATCCTGATTTCACCTTCGTATTGATCATATACTTTTAACAGGAGCTTTACCAGCGTGGTCTTTCCACTACCACTGGTACCAACAATGGCGGTGATCTTATGCCCGGGGATCATCAGGTCGATATTCTCCAGTACTGGCTCATTCCCTGTGCCGGGATAGGTGAATGAAAGATTGTTCAGCCAGATATTCTTTTTTTCAGGGAGTTGTTTGATGTAATTTTTTCTGGTATCTTCTTCATCCTCCATCTGATGAATTTCGTTCAGGCGTTCCATACTTATTTTTGCATCCTGGAAGCGCTGCACAAAACCAACCCATTGTTGTACCGGGCCGTTCAGCTGCCCGATTATATACTGTACAGCGAGCATGGCGCCAAAGGTGAGCTTTCCATCCATCACCAGTTTGGCTACAATGAAACTGATGGTAATACTTTGTACCTGGTTGATGAAAGTAGCGCCGGCAGACTGTACCTGGCTATAGTTAAGGCTTTTAAAGTTCAGGTTGAAAAGATTGGCTTGTATGTTTTCCCATTCCCAGCGTTTTTGTTTCCCGGCATTATTAAGCCTGATCTCCTGCATGCCTTGTATCAGCTGCAGGGCAGCATTATTTTCTTTAGCTGCCAGATGGAAGGTCTGATAATTTATTTTTCTCCTGAATTTCAGGAACAGCTGCACCCACACAAAGTATAGGATACTACCTCCACAAAAAACAAAGAACAGTTCTATATTGTATATGATCAGAACAATGGCGTAGATAATAAAAGTGAATACAGAGAAAAGTGTGTTTAATGCCGTGCCGGTGAGAAAATCCTGTATCTGCTTGTGATCTCCGATCCGTTGTAGGGTATCACCCGTACGATGTATATCAAAATACGAAACCGGTAGTCGTGTCAATTTCAGCCAAAAGTCAGAAAGTATCTGCAGGTTAATAATATTGGATACTCTCAGTAACAACCTGCTTCGGATGAATTCAACGATCGTTTGACTGAAGGTGAGCATCAATTGTGCTATCAGCACAATCACCACATATTGGAGGTTCTGTGTATTGATACCCGTATCAAAAATACTTTGCGTTAAGAAGGGAAATATCAGTTGCAGCAGTGATGTAATTATCAAGGCAATGAATATCTGTATGGTCTGCCATCTGACTGGTTTCAGGTATTGTAATAGCAGTGACCATCTCAACTTATTTTCTTTTTCGCCTTCCTGTTGGTAGAAGGCATTAGTAGGCTCCAGCAGCAATGTGATGCCCTTAGCATTGCCCGTTTCATTTTCGGCGGCAGTCCAGTGTTTCAGGAATTCAGCGGGAGTATATAAAAGAAGTCCCTTATTAGGATCAGCAATTTTTACACCGGCCCTGCTGATCTTTGTCAGCACCACAAAATGGTTCTGGTTCCAGTGTAGTATACAGGGATGCGGTACTTCCTCCAGCTGTTGCAAAGTAATTCTCGTTCCTCTGGTTCTGAAGCCGATTTTTTCTGCGGTATCACTGATGCCTAATAATGAAACACCGGTTTTGTTGAAACCTGCCATTTGTCGCAGCGTGTCTGCATTGTAATGCCTGCCATAGTACTTCGCCACCATGCGCAAGCAGGTGGGACCACAATCCATGGCATTGAGTTGCCTGTAATAATAAAACCTGCCCATAGTTTAAGAAAGCGTCTGATCTTTATTAAAGCGGCTGCTGAAAGCGGCCCGTTCCCATGTACTGATGTGATCAGTTAACTCTCTGTTCCGTAGCTTACAGATGCCCAGGTATTCCCTAAGGTTGTTGATTAGATGATTGGAAGCGGATTGCTCAGAAACCGCATGTTGATACCGGGGGAGTTGCAGAAAGTTGCCATTTACACGACTCTCTTCATATCCCAGTATGTTCAGCCGTTTTGCCCGTTCAATATTATTGTAATACCCCCATGGCCTTATTTTTTCATTTTCCATGCCGGCCAGGATATACACTTCTCTGTTTATAAAACACCAGCCACCAAAGGAGATCTCAGTACCGGATAATTTATTTGTTACTTCAGCAATCGTGTTATAGTCCAGTGTTGTTCGTAAATTATCAATACCACGTTGGTTAACAGTAATGGCTTCCTTGTTAAAAGGATATACAAACGCAGCTTCCCCGTTCCTGATAGTTCCGGTGGCTTCCATTATCTGTTCATAGGGAACAATGGCATCTGCTTCACAGATGGCTATCACCTTGGTTGCTATTTCTCCGGTATAGGAATTCAGGAACCGTGCGGCATTAAATTCCCGCTGCTCATCGGGGAGGAAGAGATATTTGATATCGGACAACAGTGTTGTGGTGTTTATCCTTGGGATATCATCAATCTCCAGTATTAAAATATTAGTACTGAAATATTTACTGATGTAGCGGGTAGCTAAATCCAGGTTCTGTAGGGTATCGTTGGAATTTACACGTACAGGAAATATAAAAGTAACATCCCTGAGGTCTGTTCTTTTTATCTGCAGGGTAAAATGTTCAACAGCTTCAGCGAATTTCACAGAACACTTGTCTTTGTAAAGGGATGAGAAATTGTTGAAATAGGGAGGATCTGTAAGATACAATCCTTTGCAGAAAAGTGTTTCTGATTCATGCAACAATACGCCGGTGTTATGTAGTATTTTGGTGTTGTACCAGCAACTGATATCATCTGCGGGCCAGCAGAAATCAAGTTCGGGATGTATTTTAACGGAGAAGCCCTCCCGCCAGCTATTCCACAGGATGGCCCACATATCGGCGCACCAGGCTTGAAGTCCTTTCCCATGCCGCTCATTATATGCTGTCATATAATTGAAGATCTTCTCGCAATCTGTTTCCACTTTCTCCCAGAACGACCAGGAAATGTTTTTAAGGACATATTGAGCGCCGCCGGTATGAGGCTCGTTTTCTTCTGCAACAGCAGACGAAACACCCACCAGGGCCAATAGCTCATGCAATGTATCTTCACCTGCATGGGCCTTGATGATCTTTGTTGAAATATAGGGGGTGGCAGACAAAAAACAACTATCCCCAGCCTCCAGCAAGCCTTCGTTTATGCGCTCACGGAAGATAATGTCGCTATCGTGATAGAAAATCGTTTCACGGGACAAATAGCTATGTTCCCGGAAATGTTTTTTCAGCAGGTGAGGACGGATCGATGATTTGTAATTGCCGGCCGGCCGCTCGTCGGGATAAGGGAAAAATCTGGCCCTGCCACTGGTAATAAGTTCATTGAACGCTTTATTCAACCCGGTGTCTGGATGGAAACCAATAAGCACGTGTATTTGCGCCGGAGGGATGCCGGCGCGCCTGAAATTCTCCAACTGGACTTCCAGTTGCCACAAAAAGTATTTGGCGTCAGGTTGGGCAGAAATGTAGATCATTGGAAAGCTTTTTAATTTAACTGACAGACATTACTTCATCCCAGTCCAGACAGGTATTTGAAATGTAGGATAATATGCAGAGGCCCAGCCCTGAAGTGCCTGATAGACCAGGATTACAGGCATATGGTGCTGTTTTATACCGATCTATGAGCACTGAAATATTTTTTTCAGCCAGTAATCTGAACGCAGAATTACCTGTTCCATGATAAAGCCGGTTCAGTTGCTGTACCTGTCTTATATTTTCAAAAGAAAGATCCGGGACCTTTAGTGGAGATAGTTGAGCCTTCAGTATTGAAAGTAGCCGTGGTAGCAGGTTGCTATCATGTTGTCTTCCCGTCTGCCAGCAGGCATAACTTATGTTGGCTATTCCAGTATTACCTTGCCACGTCTTATCTGAAAGGGGAAGTATCCGGTCTTCAATGAATTGCAGGATGGCATTTGTCAATTTTTCTGTTACCTCCGGGTAAATATTGGTTGCTGAAATCTTGCAGAGTAATATGAGGCAGCTGGAGAGGTTATTCAGATAGCTGCTGGTTAAAGCTTTTGTCCGGCTGGTGGTATTAAAAACGGCTTTAATGCCATCTATTGCAGCAATCAGAGACTCCTGGTTCCTGATAACGTTGCTGGTATAAACATTATCCATGCCCCAGAGCCTGGCGCACATATATATACCACCGCCAAGGATAGGCTGCTGAATGCTCAATGAATGCATTGTTTCATGCAGTAGCTGTTTTCTCACCGCCCCATCTACGTCCCGGAACACATCCTTTACATCTGTTTCAAGCAGGCCATGTTTCGTGATGTTTTCGAAAACAGCCACTATACCCCCCGCGCCTGATAGATAATTGGCCATTTTCCCGGGCTGCATCTTTTTATAATCTACATAAGCCTTTTCTGCGGCTTCCATTGCTGCTTCCTCTGTAGCTGTAGGAGGAAATAGTTTATTATAGTAGGAGAGGAACAGCAATATACCTGCGATGCCACTGCCTAATGAAGGAGTCCTGGTAGCCTGCAGGTCGTTTAAAACATGTGCTGTAATGTTTTCCAGCGCCGATAACAGATAGGGGTCTGTTTCAGTTTTTATATCAGCTGTTGCTGTATTAATCTCCGGGTTTAACATATTATAGCTCATGATAGCAACAATTAGAGGATCAACGAAGCATTACAAAAATTTCATGAAAATCTTTATTGCCATCAACGGGATAGGTCACAATTTTGAATCCTGGTTTCACAAGCGTCAGCGTGATTTTATCGGTCATGTTCTTCTCAATTTCCAACAAAAAGAAGCCATTGGCATCAGATGCACCAATATATTTGGAGGCGATAGAAACCTTTACACTATCTATTCCCTTGTTATTGGTACCCCAGATATGGCCGATGATGATAGCATGGTCCCGGAAGTCTGTTTTAGGCAGCATAGGATAGCTAAGTCCGGATGTTTTCAGGAATTCGTCGAGTGGTGGTGCGCCTAACTGCACCCGGAGAGAATCGGCCAACGGCCAGTTTTCAACAGGGTACAGATATGAATTACCCAAATTATCGGTGGCAGTTTGTGTACCGTATAACTGCGCTTTTCCTTGTTTGCTTCTTAGCCTATCCACAAAAAAAGCATATTCTACCGGTGAAATTTCTTTGCGGTTAAATGCAGTATCCACCATATGGGCATATCTGGCTTGCGCTTCAAGGGGTGCATGCTGCAGCACATAAAAGAATGCCTTGCTGGCTTTCTTCGAAACACGGTTAGCAGGTATCCAGCCATATTTCTCGAAGATGTTGAAAACAACCTGCTGGTTCGCACTATCCTGCGCTTCCAGGGTTTTCCTGAACGCTTTGCATGCATCATTGTTGGCACCATGCTCCGCAGCACAGTCGTTAAATTTTTTACGCGTACCCTGGTCCAGGTCATAAGCTTTTTCCAGATCTGAGATCACTTTTGCTTTTTCCTTTGATGGCAGTTGTTGGGCACTCATTGTCAAATAAAAAAATGTAGAGATCAACAATATTGTATATTTCATTTAGCTTGTTTTATGAGCATATAAGATACTACACATTTCTGGCAGTACCTATTGATTCCAAATACCTGTATAAGGGTCATAACCACATTTGGCAGGCTTGGAAAGGATATTGTTACTATCTTTTATAAAAGCCCTGCAATCTGTACAGATGGCCCGGTATTCACAATCACTACATTCAAGAATCATGTCCTTATTTATTTTCCACGGCGACCTGAATTCCTGCTTGTCTAAAATATCTCTGAAAGAATCTGTCCTGGCATTGCCGTATACTGTTGGAAGCGACGGGCAGTTTTTGATATTGCCATGCTCATCTACGCTTATTTTCCGGTTCAGGCAACCATTGTACAGAAGGTTCTCTGAAATATTTTTAATCTTGGGTATCCGGAAACTTTCAAAGTAAATATTCCCGCAACACTGGTCTGAATCAATGTGCTGCTTTACATAGTATATTCTTTGTTCCCGCTCAATGACATCATTAAAAGCCTGGCACACGTCCTCCGGCGTGGTATGTACCGTTATGAACAGATAGGTAAATTCAGCAACAAGATCTTTTAGTACTTCCGGAGAAGAGTCTGGGCCAGCAAATTTTGTGACCAGTTGTAAATGCCTGAATCGTTTTCCGGCGGAGCTAAGCAGAACAGACCTCATTTCCCCGATAGAAAAAGCTTTGTATATCCGCATCTCTACAGCCTCACAACCCAGCTCGTCCAGTTCACGGAAAATTTTTCCGTAATCATGTGCTACATCTCTTACGTCTATTATAGCATTGGTGATGACTGACGGATGGTCCCATACTTTTTCAATTTCCGGAAACAGGTTTATATCATGCACAAATGTGCCCAGCCCTTTATCTGACAATTCAGTCAGGAATATTTTTAAGCGGGATATATCATCTTCCGTATCCAGCATTTCCACTATTTCCCCGATTTTGTGCTGGCGGCACAAAAGTAGCACCTCATAATAACTATTGTCTACAAAATGTAATTCCTTTCGGGATGTATCCGTTATCATTGTTCTGGTATATCCTTTTGTCAGGATACAATCAGCAAATAGATAAAAGTATACGTCCTCCGGAAGATGTTTATTCATGTTCATGCTTCAGGATTTTAGAGATTGGCTTTTCCGGTGCATAATAGTTCACAAAATATTGATGCTGATCATTATAATGATAGCGTGCTACCGATTTACCAAAAAAAAGGTTATATGAAATGAAATTATAGAATAATGGGAGGTCTCTTTGCTGAGCTTCTTTTAGCTCCAGTTTTTTTATTAATTCCATTTCTGACATAAGTGTATCATTTATCCTTGATGAAAAATAGATTTCTGCGTTACTCAATTTTCGCGGCATAAATATTCTGCCACCCGCTTTTCCAGGTAGTAGTTGCACGGATAGGAAGTCATGGCAAACTGCCCTACAGGGTTCACTTCCAGAAAAACATAGTTGTCATGCAGATCCACCACTATATCCAATGATCCTGTGTTTAAATATAATTTCTTCATGAGCATATCTATCTTGTCTGATACCTCTTTGGGTAATACAAAAGGAACATGCCTGTTGGGAGCATCCGGTGTATATTTCCTGAAATCTACAGCGGTGAATTCACTCTCCTGTGAAAAGATGGCCATACTGTAACACTCGCCCAGTAAATAAAATACCCTCAGCTCATATTTTTTCTCTATCTTTTTCTGCATCCAGGATGGAAAGAAATGGGAGGATTGTGGTGCAAGATTCTGGTCATCAATTTCTTCTACATAGGAATAATAAGCCACTTCATCTCTTATCCGGTATACACCCTGTCCAATTGATTTTGTAATGAGCTTATACCCGCGCTGAAGCAGATCACTAACCTGTTCTTTACTGGTTACAATAAAACTGTCCGGCACATGCAGGCCACAACTTTTTGCTATGTCAAGAACGGTTAGTTTGTTTACGGTCCCATATTTATTGGAACCTAATATAGTATTGCATTCCCGGCTAATGATATCATGGAGATAGTCAACCAGGATATCTGCTTCCATTTTAATGTGCTTTTGCACAAAATCAGTTTCTTCGAAGAAAATTTTGTGCTCCCTACCACTGGTGCCAAATGATTTCTCTGATATACCTGTTCTCCTTATCCATGCTGCTTTTATATCCAGCAGGTTAAATACAACGCCCTCTTTTTCAAAGATGAGTTCCTTTTGCTGCATGTCGTAAGTAATAAACTTCGCCCGGTCATCATCTGTATTCAAAATAATATACTCTTTGCCAAAGGCATGGAGCCACTCTGCCACAAATGCGGTAGAGGCATCATCCAGTCTCCCGAATATTACTATCATATCTTATGAGGGGTTTTATAACTGCAAATGTTTTTTGTAAAGGAGAATAAAAGAGCACATGGTAAAATACCATGTGCCCTAAACTGATATTATCCTTCAGTTTCATCAAAAGATTCGTTCTCCTTGAAGGTAGTAGCAAATGCTGGTTTGGTTTTAGTAGGACCAGTAGATGTGGTATCTCCGTCAGCAGATAAACCACCAACAATCTGGGACAATTTCTCGTTAGAGAGAATTTCTTTGGAACTGTCTAAATCTTTTAATTTGATTTTCTTCATGATTTTGATTTTTTAAAATGTAAAGAATAGATGCCTTTTAACCCAAAAGGCTAAAGGATGATCGTTGTTATCCGGAAGACAGCGCTACCTTCCAAACTCCAACCCTGCAAGATGTTTAGCAGTAATGCAGCTTTTTTCTATATACTACAGGTGGTGATCTCCTATAGTTTATGGCACAACAATTTGATAGGAATATACTTGATGTTCCTTGTTGTAATTATTTGATTTTTTGTAATAGGGTCGATTAGTTCCCTGATTAAGGATACTTTGTTTTGCTAAAAAAAGTAAGGATTACTGATCAAATTATCTGTGAGGATATTTGTCGGGCATAGTAATATTGTTACCGGGTTATCGGTATACATTATTTGAATACAACCTCCTTTTCTGCATGATTCAGTACCGGTGCGGTTTAATTTGGATCTGCTGATCCATTAGGGCTTTGTATTTTTTTCATTCGCTGTTCTTTTGAGATAAGGGTTTTGCTCACTATTATTCAATATATTTTACTTTACTGCAACAACAAATATTCCACTATCTATCTTGCAGATTAAAATAACAAACTACGGAATACCATGCTGGATACATGATTTCAAGCTGACGTTGGATGGCAATTAGTAAATAAGGTCCTGTATTAAATAAAATCCTGGCTGAACAAACTTAGAATTAACATACAAACTTGTCGGGTCCTTTATTCATAGTCTTGTCGATTATACTGGGTAATTACTTAGTGCTCTGAAAATTATTTGAAGGAAATCAGTTTGGCTTTTAAATAATGCTTCGTACGAACAGTCGCAATTTGCGCTAATGCTACAAATGTTTTGATTGTTTATTACACTTCTAATATATAGACATTAGTTCAATAAAAAAAAATATTTTTTATTGGGCTTACAAAATTTACGGGAATATATTTTTACTCATTCTGTTTCGTATGTCTGAAGTGTTATGTAATAAGTTCATTACAATACGGTACAAAGTAAGCTAATCCTGAGCAATACAAATTTGGATCAGTAGTTGGCCGGTAGAAAAGAGTAAACCCGATTAACCGCTCTATGAAACGCCCGGATTGACGTACAAGCCTGAGGACGTMATAGAAGTGTATTTGATAAATCAGTGGCTACTTTTAAAAAGCAAAGGATATTTTTACAGTTAAATAAAGTAGATTCATAAGCATGAGGAGACTTTTTATTTTATTAGCGATAATTTTTATGGAATTACAGTTATGCCGGGCTCAATGTTTTGATTTAACCAGTTAGTTTGAATAATACCAAAAATTTAGCTGGAATCTATAACCGCAATTACATATGAAATATACCATTTGCCTTATCTCATCTTTGTTGTTACCTGTTTTGTTTTTGATTTATACGATATTGGAAACGAAGGAGATGGATCAACAGTTGGTGAAAATGACCGCMACCATGAATGTCTCTAAGAAGGTCAGCAGGGGAGCCAGGTCTGATGCGGAGTATATCCAGAAGACTGAAGAGTTTAAGGCTACTTTAAGCAGAACTTTTTCCGGGCTGGGCAGCATGTTCAGAGAGGATAAGTTAAAGGATATATATTTGCCTGCGCCAGCTGGTGTAATACCTGATATCTATTGGGAACAGCCTAAACTTAGGCCCGCTGAAGAAAGGAAAGCATCTTTTTATATACTCAGGACAGATCAGAGAAGCATTAATGATGAGGTGACAATGCCATATGTTTATTTGAAACTGGATGGTGAAAGTCGTTCTGAAAGTGGGTATTTAACTGAACTTTATCTGTATACGCTGGGAGAAAAAATAGGCGGGTTGACTATTTTCTTTGCTATGGTGCTCAATCTGATCCTATTTATAATTGCCTTGAAAAAGTACCAGCAGAACAAACTGTGTGTAGGCGCCGGTCTGGTAATGGTTTTGATTTATATTTTGTTATTGCTTTTTTAGTGATCTTCACAACCAGGAAGTGTAAATTAATAACTTCCGCTTGTCAACGGCGAAACATAAAGCATATTTGCAATGGTGAGCGTATGGCCATAATTTGATGGAGTATCCTGAAACCAGGTTTTTTTCAAGGATACTCAACCGCCTAAAATTTAGCTATCATGAACAAGACCGGGTATTACTTATATTTTTTACTGATGCTGATCGTTTCCTGTCATTCTTCAAACCCGAAGAAGACGATTGATCCCAGCGCGGGTATTCCGGATACAAATAGGAGTGCAAACGATCAGCTTCTTGTATACATCGATAACGTTGCAAATCGTTTTGCTGATAGTCAGCTTAGTACTGATCAGCTAAAAAAGGTAACGGATAGTTTTGCGCTTTACCTACCCATTATGCTGGTAGAGCAGGGGAGGAACGTTCCAGATACCGTTGTTTCGGTAACGTTTCACAACGAAAGTGATGCCAGGCAAAGGAATAGGATCTATATCTCGCTTCCCCGCGCCATAGGGACGCAACTTACTTTTAAAGCCTTAACGAACCGCTTTGGGCCGCTAGATCCAGAACCCCCATTGTTCAGAGAGCACAAAGCTCCTCCGCCCGTCCATATTGACCTTCGGAAGCATTCCTCTGGCAGAAAAACGGGATTATATCTTCTAATAAGTGCTGCGCATTTTCCAGAAGCCGCAAAAAATCAGATTGTATCTATTGAACTTGTTTATTCGAAAGAATAAGGTGGAATGTTTGTTTGAAGGGTCGTAAGACTGGGCTTTAAACTGGTTCAAATTTAATTGCGCCCCATGATTTGTACATAGATATTTGCAAGCTTGAAGAGGAGGAAAGGCAATGGTCGTATGAGCAAAAAGCAAACAAGGTTCAATGGGACATAATCTTCTTTCTGTGTTTCAATCCAAATTCAATCAAAGCATTAATGACAGGTAGGGTTTCAATGGCATGATTGGTAAGTGTATAAGATACTGTAACAGGTCTGGTATTGTTCACTGTTCGGGTAATCAGCAAATTTTCCTCTAATTGCTGTAATTCCTTCGACAGCACTTTGGGCGTTATACCTTTCGAAGTTTCCAGCAGGTCTTTAAACCGAATCGTTCCGTAGAGGTACAAACTTCTCAAAATAAGTATTTTCCATTTGCCTTTCAATAAGTCGAGAGCATCCTGCAGTGCTAATTGCCTCTCCATGCTGGGTTCTGAATTACTTTTTAATTTCTCCATAATTATAGTCACTATACTAAAGGTAACGGATAGTAAGACTATAGCAAATGTCCGATAATTTTGGATCTATAAAAATCAAACAAACAAGGACATGGAAAATAAAAGAGAGAACGGTTTGGCTGGCAAAAGAGTGATCCTATTAGGCGGCACATCCGGTTTTGGCTTAGCTACTGCAATAGCAGCATCAGAGGAAGGCGCTTCTGTGGTGGTGGTTTCCAGCAGCCAGCAAAGGGTAAATGACGCTTTATCCTTACTGCCTACGGGCAAAGGTTTCATTGCAGATCTCGGTGATGAAAAGCAGATTGAGCAGCTTTTTAAGGAAATGGGCGAGTTTGATCACCTTGTTTTTACTGCAGGCGATGCATTGAATTTCAGTAGCCTGTCGGCCTTGGACATGGACAAAGCAAAACAATCGATAAACCTGCGCTTCTGGGGTTCCGTGATGGCTGCAAAGTATGGAGCGCCATTGATTCGCGAAGGTGGATCAATTATATTAACCACCGGCGCCATCGGGAGAAGACCGAGAAAAGGAACTGCTGTGATTGCTGCAATGGCCAGTGCTATTGAAGGACTTACCCGCTCTCTGGCTTTCGAACTTGCACCAATAAGGGTTAATGCGGTATGTGCAGGAACTTTCAGGACAAACCTTTTATCCGGTATGGCGGAGGGGGATAGAGAACAATTGTTTAGTCAGATTGGAAGCAAGTTATTGACTGGTAGGGTCGGCAATGCAAATGAAATTGCCGAAGCTTATTTATACCTCATGCGCGGAAGCTTTACCACCGGTCAGATTATAGTGGTTGATGGAGGAAGCTTACTTGTTTAACTATATTCCTGACGAGTTAAAGCCTTGTAGAATCTGATGCTGCAAGGTTTATTGAGTTTAGCAATGGATTGATTAAATTGTGGCAACAGGGCACTCCCAACAAACAACAAGACTGATTTGACGGGGCCCATGATTTCGTACGCTGGGTTTCCGAGGTGTATTTAGGTAAAATTATCCCGGGGCTATAAAGATGTATTGAGGAACGGGAGGCTGTATGTTGTCTACAATTCATTTAACAATTGCGTACTCATAAACATAACAAATGATCATTGAAGAAATTGAGCATAAAATTGGTAAAACCCTTCCAGAGAGGTATAAAAGCCTCATACGAAGCATTGATGATTATTGTTACGTCAGTTACAATGAATTCTGGGAAGAATTTCCAGATGATGAAGGCGTCTCCTGGTTTTTTTGGGGAGAAAAAAGATTGAATGAACTATCTGTAGTGGACGGAGCAACAGAAAACAGGAAAGCATGGGAATTAATAAGATCATATAGTGAAGTAAATGAGAAGGCTGGAAGGAATATGCAAGGAAGGTTTTCAGATCATTTATATTCCTTTGTTTCCATTGCTGAAGATAATGGAGATATCCTTTTTTTAGATACCAGTGATGATTTTTCGGTTTGGATATACATGCACGACTCTGGTGAGATAAAACAATTGGAAGACAGTTTTGATACATTGATAAATAAGGCATCAATAGATTCATCCATTTGATCTGGGCGCAATGCCCGCTTTGAGCATACATGATGCGCGACCCATGGCTAAAGGGCTACAGGTTTCGTTCGATGATATGTTGGATCAAATTTTGAATAGCCAATTTGACAAAGTAGACCATCTTGAGGGCCGATATAGAAATAGTAAGTAAGGCACCGAAGCCGCCATTCCTAATATTAAGTTTTAGTAGTTCGTTTTTATACAATTTGATTTCGACGGAGATTATTCAGATCACTATGCCCCTTCGCAAAGAAGCCCCCATTTTCCCTACCCCATATTTCCCGAACAGGATGGTGCAGGATGGTGGGAACGAATTTCTGATTTAATTTGCTACCAGTTTTAGTGAAGAAAGTACCACAAAACGAATCAATTATACAGTGAACAGGCACCTATGGTGCAGAACAAGAACAATAGCAGAAGAAATACCAAAACTTCCTTATCGCTATGTGTGCAGGCCCTTGCGTACCAGAAATAATTTAGTCTGGAAGTTTTGAAGCAACCAAAATATGTCATCCTTTTTAAACAATCACATGTAACAACAAAGCAGTGTGCGGGTCGTGTAGTCGGCAGGCCACTTTAAGCATTTTTATCTCTCGTCAGATTTGACTTCAGAGAACTTTTTTATGGGTTGAAAAACCGGTCATCACCTGTAACTGCATGGTGTGGTGGAGATGCTTTGTGTTATAGAATCAACAGCTCGTTTTAGTATTCATTTTTCACTTCCATCAAATTGTAAATAGCGTTGCGCTATGGGAAATTCTACGTTTAGAAAAACACACTACTTTTTTTCACAATGCTGGCAGGCATTCAACAGCAAAAGGTATGGGCTTTTATCAGCCATACTGCTATCGGGTTCGTTATCATCTGCACAACAACGAATGACTATTTCTGGTATTGTAGCCTCCTCAGATGATAATTCCCTGATTCCCGGTGTCACGGTACTGGTCAAAGGAACCAGTAAAGGCGCCACCACAAATGAGAAAGGCAGATATTTTCTGGATGCCCAAACGGGCGACTCGCTGATCTTTCGTTATATCGGCTTTATAGAAAAGCATGTCAGGGTAGGATCTCAATCCGTCATTAATATCACCCTGCAATCTGTATCGAGCCAATTGAAAGATGTGGTGGTAATGGCCTTTGGGACTAAGAAGAAGAATGATGTGGTAGGATCTGTTACCACCATACGGCCGGCCGATCTGAAAATACCATCCAGTAACCTGACCACCGCACTGGCCGGACGTGCTGCCGGTCTTATTGCCTTTCAACGCAGTGGCGAACCTGGTCAGGATAATGCGCAGTTTTTTATCCGTGGGGTGACCACCTTCGGGTATAAAAAAGATCCACTCATCCTGATAGATGGAATCGAATTAACTACTACAGATCTCGCCCGCCTGCAGGTGGATGATATCGCCAGCTTTTCTATTTTGAAAGATGCCAGCGCGACTGCCCTATATGGCTCCAGGGCGGCCAACGGCGTGATCCTGGTCACTACCAAAGAAGGCGCAGTGGGAAAAGCTCATCTGGCTTTTCGGGTAGAAAATTCCTTTTCAGCGCCCACGAAAAATATTGAGCTGGCCGATCCGGTCACTTATATGAAACTGTCTAATGAAGCGGTGCTGACCCGCGATCCATTAGGCGCATTGCCCTACAGCGAAGAAAAGATCGAGAATACCGCTGCTGGCGGTAACCCTATTGCCTATCCGGCCAACGACTGGCGAAAGCTGATGTTTAAAGACTATACCATGAATCAGCGCCTCAACCTCGCGGTGAGCGGAGGGGGAGGTGTTGCCCGGTATTATGTTTCCGGCGCCTACAACCGGGATAACGGATTGATGAAAGTAGATAACCGGAATAACTTCAATACTAATATTCGTTTAAACAGCTACAGTCTGCGCTCCAATGTCAATATCAACATCACTAAAACCACAGAAATGGTGGTGCGTTTAAGCGGCAGCTTCGATGATTATACCGGCCCGCTCGATGGCGGCGCTACCATGTACCAGAAGGTGATGAAGTCTAACCCGGTGCTGTTTCCCGCTTATTTTCCCATCGATGCAGCACATCAACATGTACAGCATATCATGTTCGGCAATTACGATGTGGGACAGTATATCAACCCATATGCTGATATGGTGAAAGGATATAAAAATTATTCCAGATCCCTCATGCTGGCGCAAATTGAATTGAAGCAGAATCTGAAAGCCATTACACCCGGGCTGGTGGCCAGTGGCATGGTAAATACCAACCGTACCTCGTATTTTGATGTAAGCCGCTTCTACAACCCTTTTTGGTATAAGATGGATGCTTACGATAAATTATCGAACCAATATTTTATCACCAACATCAATCCTAACGACGGTACAGAGTACCTGGGCTATAATGAAGGTGCGAAAACAGTCAGCACGTCTTTTTACCTGGAGGGGAGGTTGAATTACGATCGCAGCTTTAATAAAAGCGATGTAAGTGGTATGGTGGTGTTTATGGCGCAAAACCGTCTGAATGCTAATGCCGGAGACTTACAGCAATCGCTCCCATTCAGGAACATGGGCGTGTCAGGCAGGGCCACCTACGCTTATGATAAACGTTATTATACAGAAATCAATTTTGGTTATAATGGGTCTGAACGTTTCGACCGCCATCACCGGTTCGGATTTTTCCCATCTGTAGGTCTTGCCTGGACGGTATCTAACGAACATTTCTTTGAGCCGCTGAAATCTGTCGTCTCTAATATGCGACTGAGAGGTACCTACGGTATTATCGGTAATGATGCTATTGGTTCGTCACAAGACCGGTTCTTTTATCTCTCGAATGTAAATATGAACAACGATAAAAAAGGCGCCACCTTTGGGCGTGATCCGGGGACTTTATACAGCCTTAACGGCATATCTATCTCCCGGTATGCTAACCCGGATATCACCTGGGAAACATCCAAACAAAAGAATATTGCCCTGGATCTTGGACTATTCAACAAACTGAATATTACGGCAGAATATTTTTCCCAATACCGCGACCATATCCTGATGGATCGTGTCGCTATCCCGGAAGCTGCCGGTTTTGCTGCGCCTATCAGAGCTAATGTGGGCGTGGCTACAGCGCAAGGGGTGGATCTTTCTATGGACTATAAACAATTTTTTAAGCAGGATTGGTGGGTGTCTGTGATGGCCAATTTTACATATGCTACCAGTCAATATAAAAATTATGAAGAACCCAGGTACAACGAATCTTATCGCTATCATACCGGTTATTCTATCAATCAGACGTTTGGTTACATCGCTGAAAAACTCTTTGTAGACGATGCGGAAGCCGCCAATTCACCGAAGCAGAATTTCGGTCCCTATGGTGGCGGGGATATTAAGTACCTCGATGTAAATCGTGATGGGCAGATTACGGAAGCAGATAAAGTAGCGATCGGGAATCCTACGGTGCCGGAAGTCATATATGGATTTGGGTTCTCTCTTGGCTATAAAAATTTCGACTTTTCTTCTTTTTTTCAGGGACTCAGTAATGAATCATTCTGGATAGATGCCGCGGCCACAGCCCCTTTCGACGGACAGAACCAACTGCTGAAAGCTTATGCAGACGACCACTGGTCTGAAGAGCACCAGAATGTGCACGCACTATGGCCGCGTTTAAGCCCGGAGGTGAATCAAAACAATACGCAAACCAGCACCTGGTTTATGCGCAATGGCGCTTTCCTGCGGTTGAAACAAGTAGAAATAGGTTATACGCTTCCAGCACGCTGGCAGAAGAAATTGCATACTTCTACCTGCCGTTTTTATCTMAATGCCACCAATCTGCTGACTTTCAGCAAATTCAAACTATGGGATGTGGAAATGGGTGGATATGGCCTGGRGTACCCGATTCAAAGGGTCTTTAATATTGGGCTTAACCTGAATTTTAACTAAGAACAACCAACACAATGAAAGCGAATATACTGATAACGGCGCTGCTCCTGCTCCTGGTAATGGCTTGTCCTTCCTGTGCCAAATTCCTCGATGTGGTGCCGGATAACGTAGCCACACTGGACAATGCCTTTACCACCCGCATTGAAGCAAAGAAATATTTATTTACCTGTTATTCCTATATGCCGAAGAATGGCGACATCGGCGATGATCCCGCCATGGTAGGGGGCGACGAGCTATGGCGCTTTGCTACGGAAACCGGCTTTTTTAGCATGGCCCAGGGATACCAGAATGTAGTAACGCCATTGGGAGACCGGTGGAGCTATTATTTCCGCGCCATCCGCGATTGCAATATTTTTCTGGAGAATATCGGCAAAGTTCCCGACCTGCTGGAACCCGAACGAAAACGCTGGATGGCAGAAGTACAATTTCTCAAAGGGTACTACAATTTCTATCTGATGATGATGTATGGCCCCATCCCGTTAATGAGAACCAATTTGCCAGTGACGGCAGATGGCAGCGCCGTCGATATTGCCCGCGCGCCCGTAGATTCCGGCTTTAATTATATCCTGGAATTAATTAATGGCGCCACCGGTCAGCTGCCAGCTACTATCACCGATCCTACTAATGAGTTAGGACGTATTACGCAACCCATTGCCTTATCGCTGAAGGCGAAGGTGATGGTATATGCCGCCAGCCCTTTGTTTAATGGGAATGCCGACCAGGCAGGACTCAAAAACAGGAATGGTACCCAACTCTTTAATCCAACTTATTCGGCCGTAAAATGGGACTCGGCGGTAGCTGCCTGTAAAGCCGCGATAGCAGCCTGCCAGCAGGCGGGATTGAAGCTCTATAAATATCATCCCGATTTTCAGCAGTACCAGCTTTCTGATACCATCATCACACAATTAAGTATCAGAAATAGTTTTTGTGAGAGATGGAACAGCGGGATTATCTGGGCGAATACACAAACTAATTCCACCGGCTTTCAGCAGATGATCACCACTTTTATTGATCCGAACAGCAGAGACTTCGCCTTTCGCGGCCTGTTATCACCACCGCTGCACATGGCCGAATTGTTTTATACCAACAATGGGGTACCTATTTCAGAAGATAAAACCTGGGATTACGCTAACCGCTATACGTTGAAGGTAGCAGGAACGGCAGACGAATTATACGTGCGGAAAGATTATACATCGGCGTATCTGAACTTCAACCGGGAGCCACGTTTCTATGCCGACCTGGGTTTCGATGGCGGCGTTTGGTACGGCCAGGGACGCTATGACGACAAGAATTTTCTGGACCTGTTTTATCTCGAGGCAAAATACCGGCAGCGAAGCGGATTTGGGAAACCTGGTTTCGGATCTATTACCGGATACTATTTGAAAAAAGCAATCCACTTTCAGAATGTGATCGGTACAACTGGAGATTATTCTGTTACTTATTATCCATGGCCCATCATGCGCTTGTCCGCTTTGTATCTGATGTATGCGGAAGCATTGAATGAAGCCGGTGGTCCTGGTGCGGAAGTATATAACTATGTGAATCAGGTGCGGGATCAGGCAGGTTTGAAATCCGTGGAATCTTCCTGGAGTACTTACTCCAATAACCCCGTGAAGTATACAACGCAAAAAGGAATGCGGGATATTATTCACCAGGAAACCCTGATAGAACTGGCATTTGAAGGACAGCGTTTTTGGGATCTGCGCCGCTGGAAAGAAGCACAAACAGTATTCAACAGGCCAGTGAAAGGCTGGGATCTGATCCAGGAAACAGCCGAAGCGTACTATCGCCCTAAAGTCATTTTTAACCAGTCTTTCGGGTTGAAAAATTATTTCTGGCCCATCAGTGAATATTCACTTTCTATCGACAAAGGTCTGGTGCAGAACCTGGGCTGGTAATATCATCAGATCTAAAAATAACCGACATGAAACAACTACGTTATCTCATTATAGCCATGCTAGTAATGGTTTTTAGCTGGGCTTGCAATAAAGAAGAAGGCCGGATCGATTTTACAGATCCTAATGCACCTGCGCCGGCGCCCGTTAGCCAGATAAAGGTGGTGGCCATGCCAGGCGGCGCTGTATTAACTTATAAAATTCCTGTAGATCCGAATTTGTCTTATGTGAAGGCGGTGTATGAAATTCAAAAAGGGGTTTTCAGAGAAGCAAAGGCATCTTCTTTTACGGATACCCTGCGGCTGGTAGGATTCGGAGACACGCTTGTACATACGGTGCAATTATTCAGTGTAGGCAAGAATGAGAAGCCGTCTGCTCCAGTAAATATCCAGGTACAACCCTTGCAGCCTGCTGTGCTGAGCACCTTTGCCTCCATTAGGATGGACGCGACTTTTGGCGGTATTCAGATCGCTTTCCGGAATGATGCCAAAGATAATCTCGCGGTCACAGTGATGGTAGATTCTACAGGCCAGCACACCTGGAATGTGATCAATACATTTTATACCGGCGCCCCTGCAGGTAATTATTCTGTAAGAGGCTTTGATACCACCGCAAGAACGTTTGCGGTTTTTGTAAGAGACCGGTGGAATAATAAATCAGATACCCTGATAAAAACACTGAAACCTATTTACGAAGTACAAATCCCTAAAACCACCTGGAGTGCGGTACATCTTCCTACAGATACCTGGAAGGAAGCAGAAAGCTTTCCGTTGGAACATCTGTGGGATAATAACATCCAGGGATATGGCGGCATCTTCGCGTCGACTAATAATTCCGTATTGCCACAGTGGTTTACGATCGATCTCGGTAAAAAAGTAGTACTGAGTCGTATTGTGGAGCATCAGATGCAGTCCGATCACTTCTACGCGGGTTCTGCGGTGAAAAAATTTGAGTTATGGGGAAGCAATAATCCCAACCCCGATGGTAGCTGGGGTAGCTGGCAATTGTTGGGCACTTTCAATTCCTTTAAACCTTCCGGTTTACCGATGGGACAAACGACTGCAGAAGATCTGAACTATGCATGGCTGAAAGGGGAAGATTTTCCGCTAGGCAGTCTGATGGCCCCTGTGCGATATCTCCGGTTTAAAACGCTGGAAACGTATAGCATGTCCGGGCAAGTGGTGATTGCGGAACTGGATCTCTGGGGGCAACTGGTACCATAGTTTTTTTAAAAAGATAAAAAGAAGGAAGATGAAAAATATATGCTATTACATGATCCTGTTATCGGTTGCTTTCGCGGCCTGTAAAAAGATGGATAGTACTTACCGGCAGTTTGTGGTGGTGGACGGTATCGTTTACCCGGGAAAGGCCAACAAGCCCATCGTGTATGCCGGCCAGAACAGGGTGAAAATTTCCTGGCTGAGGGGAGCAGATCCCAACGTGGCCAGTGCAAAAATTTTCTGGAATAATTATGCTGACTCTGCAGCCGTGACTATTCCACCTACGGGAGATACCATTTTTTATACGATTAATAATTTACCGGAGAAGAGCTATTCTTTTATCATCAAAACTTACGATTCAAAAGGAAATGTATCTGTGCCGGTGGAATTATTTGGCGCCAGTTATGGAGATTTCTACCAATCCAGCCTCTTAGTCCGCCCCGTAATTGCAGGCGTATTGTATCCTGATTCAATAGCTATTAAATGGGGTGGAGCAGATATTTCGAATGGCGCTTACGCCATGCAGGTAAAATATACCGCGATATCCGGCAAAGAACAGGTGAAAAGTTTTCCCGTGAGCAATGTAACATCGGTGATAACGGATATGAAGCCTGGTACGCTTTACCAGTACCGGACGGTATATCTTCCTGATTCATTAAGCATCGATACTTTTTACACCGATTATAGCACCAGCAAACCATTTTTGTTCAGCCCGGGGTCCTGGAAGATCATAGATTTTTCAAGTCAGCATCCCGGCGATGAAAACCGGGTGACCAATATGATTGATGGTAATCCGAATACCCGTTGGCATGCATGGGTAGGGAACTCTCAATATCCGCATTTCTTTACAGTGGATATGGGCCGGCAAAGCATGATTACGTCTTTCATGTTATACCGGAAAACCGGTGATGATCGGGCCTGCGATACATTTAAGATGCAGGTAAGTACCGATAATGTCACCTGGACAGATGTGGGGACATTTAATTTTAATCGCCTGATTGACGATGGACAATCGTATGAAATACCGACCCATCCACAAGCCAGGTATTTTAAGTTCATTGGATTAAGTGGACCACAGTCGTACATCGTATTAGGGGATATCAGCGCGTATGGTTTCTGATGAATCAATACTCATTATTTTCTGATGTTAATCTATTATACAGTGAATAAAAAAAATAAATGGCTAATCAGTGCGATGTTCTTATTGTTGTTAAGCGCACTCCGGTTACCCGCGCAGCAAATGCCGGCGTTGATTCCATTGCCGCAATCCGTTAAATGGAATGGACAGCGTTTTCCACTTGGTAAAGTCAAAACAATTGTAGTGGGCGATGAAAGCTTGCGCAAAGAAGCGGTCTTGCTGCAACAGCTGCTCGCTGAAAAAGGATTTTCCACGGGGATCAGTCAACCCACTACCGGTGAATACCAGCTACGGCTGCAGCTGGGCAAAGTACCAGCGCCTGCTTTGCCGGAAGAGGCGTATCATTTGCAGATCACCGGCAAAGCGGTGATCATCACAGCCAATGAACCTCATGGCATTTTTAACGGCCTGCAAACGTTGTATCAGCTGCTTACAGGGCCCTCGTTGCCAGGATGTGATATAATGGATTATCCGGCCTATCAATGGCGCGGATATATGGTAGATGCCGGCCGCAATTACCAATCGCCCACGCTCCTGAAACAACAGATTGATGTCATGGGCCGGTATAAACTGAATGTATTCCATTTTCATCTTACAGAGGATGTGGCCTGGCGTCTGGAGATAAAAAAATACCCGGCACTCACCGCCGCGGAAAATATGACCCGCAACAAAGGGAAATATTATACCGAAGCAGAGATGAAAGAATTGATTCAGTATTGTAAGGATCGTTATATCACCCTGGTTCCTGAAATTGATATACCCGGCCATAGCAGCGCCTTTAAACGGGCTACCGGAGAAGATATGCAGAGCGAAAAAGGTCAGCGCATCGTGTTGGATATTGTCAACGAAGTATGTAGTACCTATGCGCTACCTTATCTGCACATCGGTGCAGATGAAGTAGACATCACCAACAAACAGTTGCTGCCGGAGGTATCAAAGGCCATTAGGGAGCATCATATGGAGGTGATTACCTGGGCGCCCGGCGGCACCGGCGCCAGCAGCAATATCCGCCAGCTTTGGAAAGAAGAACACCTCGACAATCAAAACGTGCAGTATATAGATTCCCGTTTCCTCTACCTGAGCGACCTTGATCCGATGAATAGTGTGGTCACTATTTTTAACCGGCAAATAGGACAACAGACAAAAGGGAACGCCCATCTGCTGGGAGCAGAGATTTGCTTGTGGAGCGACCGGCGTGTGGCAAAAGAAACCGATCTTTTATTGATGACACCTGTGTATCCCGCTATGCTGGCCTTTTCAGAACGTAGCTGGCGAGGCGGCGGCAACGCAGGCATCGTATTTTACATGGGCAATGATACCTCCGCCCGGGCAAGGGATTTCGTTGCTTTCGAAAAACGACTGACAGATCATAAGCGTCGTTATTTTTCACAGTTGCCTTTTCAATATGTAAAGCAATCCAATATACACTGGAAACTATTCGGTCCTTTTGATAACAACGGCGCACTAAATACAGCTTTCTGGCCGGAAGGTGTACAACCATCTCTACAAGACTCCGTTGGTGCGCTTCACGTTACAGGAGGTACCGTCTGGTTATGGCATACGCATGGTCCTGAAGGTACCTACAAAGTAAAAGCCTGGGTGCCGGCGCCCAGGGAAAATACCACCTGGTACGCTTTCACCCGTTTCTGGAGTTCGCGCGATACGACCATCACGATGTTTACAGAGTTAAAGGATCTCTCCCGGTCTGGTGCCGACGCCACGCCGCCGGCAGGAGAATGGGATTATATGAAAAGCCGGATCTGGGTAAACGGCGCCTTACTGGCGCCGCCGGTATGGGCCATTCCGGGCAGGGAAGTAGGACGACTGGATGATCCATTGGTAGATGAAGGATTTTCCTACCGGCCACCCGCCAACGTAAAAGTCAGAAAAGGCTGGAATAGCCTGCTGATCCGCTTACCCATAGATCAGTTTAATCCTGACAAAGACTGGCAGCTGCCACCTAAATTAATGTTTACCATCGTGCCTGTACATCAGGAAAAAGGAATGAACTGGTATGCCAACGATGTGCTTTTCCAACCCGGGAAGTAGTCTTTTTATAGCCATGCAAAAAATTTCATCGTTATGTTTTATAACTATTTTTCAACAACCCACTTTTTACGCATGAATCACTTGAACCGTATGGCATGCCTGGTTTTGATCAGCTGCCAGTTAGCCTTTCTGCCTGCGAATAGTCAGGACCGTTATGCCGGTATTATTCCGGCGCCTGTAGCCGTAAAGCATAGTGAAGGTAGCTTTACGTTAAGCCAGCAAACCATTATCAAAGCAGATAATCCCGCAGATAAAGCAGTCGTTTTTCTGACCAGCTATCTGCAGCATAACTGGAAGTTAAAGAACAAACAGGACACTATCGCGGCTACATCCGCTACTGTCATAGAACTCACCAGTAAAGGGGCGGAGAGCCTGCCTAAAGAAGGGTACAAACTAACGGTAACACCTACACGTGTAAGAATAGTAGGTAAAGATGCCGGGCTCTTTTATGGTATTCAGTCGCTGATCCAGCTGCTGCCTATTGATCCGTCACCTACCGCTAAACTGCCTTGTGTAGCTATTGAAGACCATCCCCGTTTTGGTTATCGTGGCGTAATGCTCGATGTGTCCCGTCACTTTTTCACCATAGCCGAAGTAAAAGACCTGATTGATCTGATGGCTGCGTATAAGTTGAACCGTTTCCACTGGCATCTGACCGATGACAATGGCTGGCGCATAGAAATTAAACAATTCCCGAAACTCACTACAGTAGGGGCCTGGCGCGTACCCCGCTACCTCGGTTATGGCAGCAACGAGGCGCCTCGACCCGGTGAAGAAGCTACTGATGGAGGTTTCTATACACAGGAAGAAATCAAAGCCGTGGTAAAATACGCGGCGGATCGCTACATACAGATACTGCCTGAAATAGATGTACCGGGCCACAGCCTGGCGGCCATTGCGGCTTACCCTGAACTGTGCTGCACAAAAGCCCGTGCCCAGGTAAACCCCGGCAGTAATTTTTCCAGGTGGTACGACAATGGTAAATATGAAATGCTGTTGGATAACTCCCTGAATCCGATCGATGAAAATGTATATCAATTCCTCGATAAGGTGTTTACAGAAGTAGCGGCATTATTTCCCTATGAATATATCCATATCGGTGGTGATGAATGTTTTAAAGGGTATTGGGAGAAAGATCCTGCCGTACAGGCTTTTATGCAAAAAATGAATTTCAAAAAGGCAGACGAAGTACAGAGCTATTTTACCGGCCGCATTGTTCAGTTGCTGAAGAAAAAAGGTAAGAAGGCGATTGGCTGGGATGAAATACTGGAAGGCGGACTGGCAAAAGATGCAGCGGTGATGAGCTGGAGAGGAGAAGAAGGGGGTATTGCTGCCGCAAAAATGAAGCATGAAGTGATCATGTCTCCTTCTACCAACGGATTATATTTTGATTATAATGAAGCGAATGCTGATTTGCTGCCAGCCAATAGAGGCGGCCGTCCTGCACTCTATGCTTATGATCCGGTTCCCAAGAGCCTGACGCCAGAGGAGCGCCCATTTATCCTGGGCGTGCAGGGAAATATCTGGACAGAATTTATTGCCACTATTCCCAGAATGCATTATATGATCCTGCTGCGTACACTCGCATTATCAGAAATGGCCTGGACGCCTATGAAAAATAAGGACTATCAAAACTTTTCAGAGATGAGGATGCCTAAGGAACTCGCGCGGTTCGACAAGCTAGGCTATAACTACCGCGTGCCTGCGCCGTACCTTCCTACTGATACGACCATGACCGGCGAAACGTTTTCCTTTAAGATGAAGCCATCTATTCCCGGTGCTAAAATTTACTTCACCCTGAATGGAAAAGTACCGGATATCACGGACAAGGAGTATGATAATTCCATGCGTTTTGTTGTTCCACCTAATGAAAAACGGGTGTTCCAGGCGATTGAAATAACACCTTCCGGGAAAAGAAGTACGGTAAGCAGGATCGTTTTGGAGTATAGTAAAATAAACGTAGAGATGTCTAATGTCAATATGCAGAGATAATGAGGAAATGTAAATTGCTCCTCCTGGTATTACTTGTATCGGGAAAGATAAATGCAACGGACAATAATATCACCCTGGTGCACTTGCAATGTGAATACCAGGAGCGTCCTTTAGGTATAACGGTCACGCACCCACGGTTTTCGTGGGAGCTGGTGTCAGCTAAGCGAGGCGTTATGCAAACCGCCTGGCATGTGCTGGTGGCGGATGATCCGGCTTTATTAAAACAACATACCGGTAATATCTGGGACTCGCACAAACAGGCGGGTCCCACGTCTGTTCAGGTGGCCTATGCTGGAAAGCCTTTGCAGGCGGCTAAAACCTATTACTGGTCTGTGCAGGTCTGGGATAATCAGGGAAACGTTTCTGTCTGGAGCGAGCCCGCTCAGTGGAAGATGGGGCTCCCCGAAAAAAAAGACTGGCATGACGCCACCTGGATCGCTTATGAAGAGCTGCCCTCCACGGTGAAGGTGCAGGGAAATACCGCCATCGTGAAAGGCCGGAATACCCTGCCATTATTGCGAAAGGAATTTACCGTAAAGAAAACCCTGAAACAGGCCACCCTGTACGTATCCGGGCTGGGGCAGTTTGAAATGAGCCTGAACGGCCAGAAAATCGGAGGGCATTTCCTTGATCCGGGATGGACGCAATACGACAAGCGTTCTCTCTACGTCACCTTCGACCTGACAACGCTGATTCAGCCTGGTAGCAATGCGCTGGGGGCAATGCTGGGCAACGGGTTTTACCATATTCCGGAAGAGCGCTACCGCAAATTATCAGGTACGTTCGGTTATCCTAAGATGATCTGCCGCCTGTTGCTGGAATATGCGGATGGCAGCACGGAAGATCTGGTTAGTGATTCCTCCTGGAAAACGGCTCCTGGTCCCATTACATTCAGCAGCATTTACGGTGGTGAAGACTATGATGCCAACCTGGAACAACCCGGCTGGAATCACCCCGGATTCAACGACCAGCACTGGAAGACGGCGTTGGCTGTCACCGGTCCCGAAAACCTCCAGCCACAAACGGCTGATCCGGTAAAAGTGATGGATACTTTTGCACCCAAAAAAATCACGCAACCTAAACCGGGCGTATGGGTGTATGACCTCGGACAAAACGCTTCCGGTATCCCGGATCTTACCGTTACCGGCCTTAAAGGAGCCCTCATCAAAATAACGCCTGGCGAACTGCTGGATGACAACGGATTAGTCACGCAGCAAGCTTCCGGTGGACCTGCTACATACGAGTATACGCTTAATGGAAATGGTACGGAAAAATGGCGCCCCCGGTTTTCGTACTATGGTTTCCGTTATCTGGAGGTGGAAGGCGGCGTGCCGGCTGCGGAGGAGAACCCGCAGCACTTGCCGGTACTGCAATCTGTACAGGGGCTTCATATCCGGAGTGCTGCTGCTACAGCGGGGAGCTTTATCTGCTCCAACGATATTTTTAACAGCACTTTTAACCTGATTAACTGGGCGGTGAAAAGTAATATGGTCAGCATATTTACAGATTGCCCGCATCGCGAAAAATTGGGATGGCTGGAAGAAGCGCACCTGATGGGCAACGCCATTCAATATAATTTCAATGTATCCAGGTTACTGCCGAAAATAACTGCTGATATGCAGGATGCCCAGCTCGACAACGGCATGGTGCCTGACATTGCGCCGGAGTATGTTGTTTTTCAGGGCGGCTTCCGGGATTCGCCGGAGTGGGGTAGTGCAGCCGTGATAGTGCCCTGGAATGCTTATCTGTGGTATGGCGATAAGAGGATACTGGAGGAGAACTACGCCATGATGCGTCAATACGTGAATTATCTCCGGGAAAAATCATTGAATGATACCCTCAGCTATGGCCTGGGCGACTGGTTCGACATCGGACCCAATGGCGTAGGGGAATCTCAAAATACGCCCAAAGGTATTACGGCCACGGCTTTTTATTACTACGATCTGAGCATCCTCGCCAAAACAGCGCAGGTATTGGGAAAGCGGGAAGATCTTCAAGGGTATGGACAACTGAAAGAGAAAGTAAGGAACGCGTTTAATAAATACTTCTTTGACAAAACCACGAAGCAATACGGTGGCGGTAGCCAAGCTTCCAATGCCCTGGCTGTATTTATGGAGCTGGTAGCGCCGGCAGACAAAGAAGCCGTGATAGACAATATTGTAACGGACATCACTAAACGAAATAATAGCCTGACTACCGGTGAAGTGGCCTATAGCTATTTGTTACGCGTATTGCAGGCCGCCGGAAAATCTGAATTGATTTATAAGATGAATGCCCGCTCAGATGTACCCGGGTACGGCTATCAGATAGCCCATGGCGCTACTGCGCTAACGGAGTCCTGGCAAGCTTATCGCTATGTGTCTAACAATCACCTGATGCTGGGGCACCTGATGGAATGGTTCTATAACAGCCTGGCAGGCATCCGTCAGGCGCCCGGCAGCATTGCCTTTAAGCAGATAGAAATTCATCCGCAGCCCGCCGGCGATGTTACGTACGCCCGTGCCAGTTATCAGTCGCCTTACGGTCGCATTGTCAGCGATTGGCGGAAAAATGAACGTACATTTGAATTGTCGGTGGAAATCCCCGTCAATACTACCGCTACTGTTTATCTGCCCACTACCGGATCTAAACATATCCAGGCAGATGGTAAGCCCATCAGCCAGATAAAGGAGATACGGTTTCTCCGGGAAGAAGGAGGGGAGTCGGTTTATGCGATCGGATCAGGTAAGTACCATTTCAGTGTGGTAAAATAGACTGGGACGATAGATGAGCGGACATATTTGTATTGTGCATGACCAATGCTAAGCGATGTCTGGATGAATAGACTTTACCTTTCTTCTGAATATTAAAAATTCAATCATCGTACATGATAAATAGATTACTGAAAAAAACAACAGTTTTGTTAGCACACTTTGGTTGTATCGGTAAATATCCACCGCAACATTCACCGCCAGAAAAACAATGCAAATGAACGGTATTCCTGAAAAGGTCAAAAAAGACAAAAAGTAATTATTTCTAATTTTTTCTATCAGATTCAGAAAGAACGTTAAAGCGCTAAACGTCATTACAATAAGATATATAATTGAAAGACCAAGGTTTAACAGTATATCGAGAATATGAAAAATTTTTTCCAGTAAAGTGGTGCCAGTTTCTTTTGTTTCGCTAATAGCAATCCTGTAAGCAAAATATAACAGAATACTTATCAAAAGATTAACCAGCCAAAATCTAAGTGTAATTTTTTTCATTTTTTATCCGTAAGGTTAGTCTTTACCATTCCATTGCGTCAATACCTGCGTTGTGCCTCCGCCGACATATACGTTTCCGTTTTGTATAAAGGCAAAAGGTCCTTCTGCAAAGTTAAGGTGATCAATATTGTGGCCTTTTGTCCAGCTGTTATTGAGTGGATTATATTCCCAACAGAAGCTGACTACATAGTTTTCATAGTAATCCGGATGGAGTACATACCCTTTCCCATTGAAACCGAAAGCCTTACTAAGGCTGACAGTTCCTCCCGGAAAATTGGCTACTCTGCTCCATGTGTCGAGCGACGGGTTGTAACGCCAGCAGGCATTTTCGGAACTTTCATTAACACCTCCGAGCACATACCCCTGCCCATTAACAACAAAGGTGCTACTTTCGGAGCGTCGCTGAGGTTCCGGAATTGAACTAATTTTCCTCCATTTGTCAGTATCTGTATTGTATTCATAAAAATCTTCCAGGTACTTCATTGACCACACATCAGGGATAACACCGAGGCCAATGTATAATTTATTACCAATGGCAAAGGAGGCGGCGCCCCAGCGTATGGGGCCAGGGAAGTCCGCTTTTCTTTTCCATGTATTTGTACCAGGAGCATATTCCCATAAAGCATTATTGGTACCACCGGTACATACATATGCGTTTTTACCGTTATCCAGTACTACGCTTCGGGAAACATCTATTTCAGCAGGAATAGGTCGACTAGTCCAGCTAAAGTCTTTTGGGTGGAATGCTGCTATGTAATAGGGAGAAGAACCTGTTTTTCTGTCGTTTACCAGTAGATAAGCCTGGTCGTTAATAACAAATGAGCCCGGATCGCGGATAAACCAGAAAGGAAGATTTGCTACCCTCAGCCAGGGATCTGTAAGTTCAAATGAAATAGGGTAGGTAATTTCCATATCCACTACTTTTACCTTTACCCAAGCTTTTCTTCTTGGAAAGGGGCCAAAAGGAACGGTTGCTTTTAGCTCAGTGGTACTGCCACTGATGAGCGTGGTGTTCTGATCTTCCATAGTCACCCTGTTACTCCATAACAGTGGATGGAAGTATTTGCCTGTAATGATTATTTGCGAATTAGTGGCACCGGAAGCCGGAACGGCGATAATTTCAGGACGCTTTAAGTGAATACTGTCTTTGCCAGCCGCAGTTTGTATTTGCGCAGAAACAAACAGCTTATCAGTGGCTTTGACCAGGTTATCCGGAATAATGACTTTTAATTCTGTTCTTTCTGCTGTTACTACCTGCATCGGAATATTTCCCCACAGGACCTTGTTTCCTTCTAAGTTTTTGTCAAAGTGCTCGCCTTTGATAACGACGGTATCCCGGAATGTTTGCTGATCTGTAAAACCGGTAATAATCGGGGTGTAAAGATGAAAACCTTTCAGACTGTCTTGTAGACTGAAATTAGATACCTTGATAAGCGGTTTATCAGTTGGCATCCCGGCAGGTACCACACAACTGATCACAGTGTCGTTTCGTTTAACGATATTTGAATAGATACCGGAAAATGCGACATAGATATAGCTTTGATCCAGGTCCTTGCCATACAGCTCAACGGTATCTCCAATATGAGCCTGTAGGTGAGATATGGAATCAAGGCGCAGGGGCCTGCTTCCATTGGAAATAAAATAACGGATTTCACCCGGTACAAAGGAGCTATCCTGTATTGCATAGGCGCGGTAGAAGTACTTTTTTCCTTTTTCAAGATCCCTGTTGATATTGAAATGGAAAGATCCATTTTTACCTGGTTTACCAAGCCTTACGTAACGCGGATACATTTTGAGCAAGCTATCTGTAGAATAGGCAAATCCATAATCTGATGCCTGTTGGTAATTGGTAAGTGAACCATATAATTCCGCACCGCCGATATCCGGGATGATCGAAGTATCAGTGGTAACTATCAATTTAATGGGGGACGGAGAAAGATCTGTCTTTCTATCCCGTTTACATGAAATAGCCAACGAGATAATTATTCCGATGGGCACAAGGCATTTCCTGGCTAACATAAATAATAAATATAGGTATGTATGACCCCGCAAAAGTAAAAAAAATGTGCCACAATAGGTGGCACATTTCAGGTGCAAGATAAATATGTTGATGCTGCTATCTACATCAGAAGGCCTGTTTTGCTATTTTGTAAATGGAATATATCTACCGCTTCGCATCTCTAACGCTAAAATGATACACCCCCGAACCAATGCTATACACCCACTGCTTCCCTTCTTTCCTCATCAAACGAACATCTTTCACCTTACTCACCGGTATACCATCAACAAACACGTTATTGCCAGAAGACACCGGTAGATAAACCATAGCTGTTGTATTCCCGGGTATCTCCGTTGTGAGCTCAAACAGGCCGTCCTGTTGTTTCCATTTACTGCTGATAGTGCCGTAAAGAGATTGGTAGCTGGCTTGCGCAAAGGTAATGCCGCCAACGGGCTGGGGATGTATAATAATGTGTTTAAAGGCATTGCTGTTTTCAGCCTGGTCTATTCCTGCGATGGTGTTGTAAAACCATTCCATCAGGTGGCCCAGCATCAGGTGGTTATTGGATACATTACGATAAGCCTGCCAGGACTCCGTTAGCGCGGTAGCGCCATGTTCCAGCTGGTAACCATATCCGGGCACATCTGTGCGGGCATTCATCTTATAAATCAATTCAGATTTTCCCGCGGACTGCAGTACACGTAACAGAAAGCTGTGGCTGATTTCACCAACAGTAATACTATTATTCCGCTGTTGAATATCTGTAATAATGTGCTTGATCACAGCGGCTTTATCAGTTAATGGTACCAATCCCATGTAAACCGGTAAGGCATTGGCTGCCTGACTGCCACTGATGTATTGTTGGTTTTTTTTATCGAAGAAGAATTGATTGAACGCGGTTTTTACTTTAGCCATTTGTGCCTGGTAGCGGCGGGCATCATCGTTGTATCCCAGTACCGCGGCTGTTTTGGCAAGGATGCTCAGATCGTAGTAGTAGAATGCGGTAGCGGTATTGCCTTTGGGCGTATTCTGCGATTCTCCTACGCCGTTGGGCCCTATATCGAACCAGTCACCCAGCCCAAAGCAGATGGTATCATTGACTGATTTACTTTTCAGGTAGGAAACGTATCGCTGCATCATGTGGTAGTTGTCGCGGAGTATTTCTTTATCGTTGTACCACCGCCAGGCATTCCACGGTACTATTACGGCGGCGCTGCCAAATTCAGGCGCATCCCGGAAGCCATCGACAAATTCCACGTATTCCGGAGCAATATCAGGCACCATGCCATTGGGAAGTTGGGCCTCCCGCATGTCGGCCGTTATTTTGCGGAGCAGGCGGGCTACATCGAAGTTATAAGAGATGGCGTTTCCCATCAGGTGTGCCTCTTCCAGCCATCCCAGTTTTTCACGATGCGGACAATCTGTGAATACGCTGGCCATATTACTTTTCACGGCCCAGTTGATCAGCCGGAAGATCCTGTTGAACAGTTCATAAGAACAGCTGAAATCTCCGGTAGTTGCCGCTGCATTGCGGGTATGCCATCCTGCGATGGTCTGTATTTCGGGCAGGTGAGAAGGATTGCTTTCCCCGGCTGGTACTGCCCCTTCTACCTGGAGGTAACGGAAACCATAGTACGAAAACAGCGGATGCCATTGTTCGGCGCCAACTCCCTTCAATGTGTATTGGTAGAGGCATGGACCGCCGGAAGCCTGTTGGGTGACAGCGCCATCTTCAGCCACCAGCTCTCCGGGTGTTATTTTCACGGTGCTGCCTTTGCTGCCAGTGACGGTAACAGCCGGAACGCCAGAGGCGTTCTGACCTAGGTCATATACCCATACGCCGGGGCGCGGTTGATATACTTTTATTGGTTTTAGTGTATCCATTACCTTTAGGGGATCTGCCTGCTGGCTTTGCAGATTGGTAGGACCGCTTACCACGATGGCCGTTTTCCAGGAGTTGTCATTGAAGAAAGATTGATCCCAGCCAGCCTGCTCCAGCGCTGCGTTGTAGTCTTCCCCGCCGTAAATGCTGCTGTAAACCACTGGACCTGATGCCGTTTTCCAGGTGGGATCACTGACGATGTTTTCGCTGCTGCCATCTTCATATTCCAGTAGCAGCCGGCATATCAGTTTAGGATATCCGAAGGTACCTTCCAGTTTGCGATAGCGCTCTTTGGGAATATGATAGAATCCGTTGCCCAGCATAACACCCAGTACATTGCCGCCTTGGTTGATTTGTTCTGTCAGGTCGAACGTGACATAGAGGGTCTTTTTATCGTATTGTGTCCAGCCCGGGTCCAGGAAGTGATCACCCACTTTATGGCCATTCAAACTCAGCTCAAACTGGCCCAATCCGGAGATATACAGGGTAGCCTGTTTCACCGGTTTTTGCACAGAAAATGCTTTGCGTAACAATGGCAATGTGTTCCGGCTGCTGGCATTGGTAGTACGCTGCTGGTGATTATCTCCCGCCAGCGCTTCAAATGCAATCCAGGCAGCGTGATGCCAATCGGGGTAATCGCGCAATCCCATTTTCCATTTCGCGGGCTCACTCCAGGAGGTTTGTCCTTTGTTGTCCCACACCCTGACTTTCCAGTAATAAGTTTTGGTGGATTGCAGTGGTTGCCCGGAAAAAGGAATCTGTATGGATTGGCCACTGGCCTGACGCCGGGAATCCCAGATGTTACCGGTGTTTTTCCGCAACAGATCCGGATCATCTGATACCAGTATCTGATAAGCCGTTTGCAGTACGCCGCGTGCGGCAGCTGCCAACTCCCAGGATAAATAGGGGTTGGCAGTTGTTATTCCCAGTGGGTCTTTTTGATAGTCGCATTTCAACTGAATGACGCGGGTACTGTCTTTCCCGGTAGCATTGACATTGTTCACACAGAGAAGGCATGCTGCTGCCAGTATATATCTTAACATGGATACTCGTTACTTTTTATTTTCTAAAACCACCTTGGTGACTGCACTTCGTTTTCCTGACGGCGTAACAACAATGGTCTGAAAGGTTCTTTTTTCATCCGGAGGAATGATAAACACCGGCGCGTTCACAAATTCACGATCGTTGATGCCGGGTGTACTGCCATCCAGGGTAAAGTAGATCTTAGCTCCTGGTATGGCAGGTTTCAGGTGAAAGGAAAAACGTTCCCCCTTCAACGTTGTATCTGCCGGAAGGAAGGCAACGGGCACCCGGTAGTTGTAACCCAGCTGATCGAACTTTGCCAGATGTTGAGGCAACCTGTTCTCAGAGAAACTATGGTAATCTTTATTATTAGTAGCTGTCCAACCTATTTCCGCTAATGCCATTAAGCGGGGAAGCGTCATGTATTGGATCTTCTGAACGGTGAGGATGAATTCTGTCCATATGTTGCCTTGTACGCCCAGGATATAGGGTTGTTCACTGGTGGTGAGTGCGTGGGGAACAGGGTCGTAATCATAAAATTTGGAGGACCCGCCGGCGCTGGCAGGCAGCAGGTCTGCGGCGGATTGGCCGTAATCGAAGTACAGCCCGTTGGTGGAAGGCGACATAATCACTTCATGTTTCAATTTAGCGGCTTCAATACCTCCGTTTTCTCCTCTCCAGCTCATCACGGCGGCATCACTGGCAAGGCCACCTTCCAGGATTTCATCCCAGCCAATCACCTTCTTACCTTTTTGCTTCAGCAGCTGAACAATGCGGCTGGTAAAATAGCTTTGTACTTCTTCGCTGTTTTTAAGTTGTTTTTCTTTCATCAATGCCTGTACGCCGGCATTTTTCTCCCAGAATCCTTTATAACATTCGTCGCCGCCAATATGGATGTATTCATAAGGAAAAAGCGCTGCTATTTCAGTGAATACATCGTCGAGGAACTGATACACTTTTTCATTGGCCGGATTGAGGGTGTTGTCGAGTAGTATCTCAAATTTGCCGTTGCCATACCAACGGGAGAAGTTAGTGCCAGGATTTACTTTGGCACTGGTATCCTGGGTGCAGGAAAGCTCCGGGTAGGCCGCAATGGCAGCCAGGCTATGGCCTGGGACATCTATTTCCGGCAGTATCTGTATATACCGGTCGGCGGCATATTTTACAACGGACCGGATTTCTTCCTGTGTATAGAAACCACCGTCGGTGGCGGCTTCTCCGGGTAGCGGGTCTTCGTTGGCGCCATAGTGCAGGTAGCGGGGAACACGCCAGGCGCCTACAGACGTGAGCCTGGGATATTTTTTTATTTCTACGCGCCAGCCGTTGTCGTCTGTCAGGTGCCAGTGGAACCGGTTGAGTTTATAGGCCGCCATCAGGTCTATCAGGTCTTTCACTTCTGGTATGGTGAAGAAATGTCTGGACACATCCAGCATCAGGCCACGGTAACCAAATCGCGGGGCATCTTCTATTGTTAGGCAGGGAAGTGTAGCGTTACCGTTGATGGCCACCGGAAACAGCTGTAGCAGTGATTGAACGCCGTAAAAAAGACCGGCTCCTTTGCCGGTAACAGTAATACGTTGGGGCGTAATCGTTAGTTGATATCCTTCGGGTGGTAATGATTCCGCGCCTTTACTGGTTAGTTCAATTACGTTAGCTTTTCCGGTACCTGCTTTATCCAGATAAGTACGTAGTAGTTGGGCCGCCTTGTCTGCGGAGCCAACGTTTTTTATGGTAGTCTGACGGCTCACGATAAAGGAGCCGCTTTGATATTGTACTTTCAATGGCGCAGGAATGGTGCCGGCATAACGGTCCGGCGCCTGCGCCATACTCCGTAGGCCCGTTAATGTGAGTAACAACGGTAAGGTGTATACGATTTGATGCTTTAAAAGGGTGTAAAGTCTCATAGTAAATCTGGTTTTATGGGCTTATTTCCCGGGGTGGAACCGGGTATTGTTTTCATACCAGTTGATGCCCTTTTCGCGATGTACGGGGATCACCGTATACATCAGCTTGGGCGGTTGTTGCCAGTCTTTCATCGGGTCGAAGCTGCTCAGTGGAAGTTTTACCAGTAAGCTGTTCCAACCTTTCTTCACTTTTACAGTCGTAGGTGGCCGGTACGAGAAACCTTCATTTACGAGCGGGTCTTCCAGTCGCCCTGCTTCCCGGCCGGGCACGGCCCACACCGGTGGTGGAATCAATGCATTGTTCAGCCATATCCGGCTCTTCATATAGTCCCATTCTCCTGCCGGTGGGGTGGCATCCGCACCGGATCTGGAAAGATCTTTCAACTCCGTAAACAGGGTAAGCGTGGTATCACTATTGCTCCAGAAACGGGTGAACGCATACCAGGTAGTATTTTCTTTGGGTGCAGGTAACCAGCCAGTGGTGCCCATAAAAGAATGGGTATGCCAAAGCCAGATGGTACCGCCGGTAACCCGCAGCGCCGCTGTTGAGTCGGCCAGTGACACCTGTTTTCCTTCAGGCCAGAAGGTAGTGGTCAGCTCACCTTTATTTTCAAATGGACCAAATAGTTTCCAATGTATTCCGGTTTGTTTTACATACGGAAAGGGCAACTGCGAAAAGTACTGCTGTTTATGCAGCAGCAGTCGTGCTTCAAATGCGGCAAAGTCTTTCGCCCTTTGAGAACTATCTTCTCCAATATAAAACATAACTCCCGGATATCCACCACCCCGCCAGCTGCGTTCTGCAAAAGCTAACATGGACGGATATACAGGTGTCATCGAGAGCAGGTCTGTTTCCCGGGCAGCGCGACGGTCGCTCCACAGGCAAATTTCCGCCCCCAGCATACTTTCATCTCCCCGTGTACGCTCACCTATCTGCCGGTTGAAAATAGTGACTACGCTATTCAACGGATCAAGGTCGCTGAGATAAAGAGAACGGGAATCGATATACCTGATGGCCGGATTACCGATCTTCTCGTCCCGCCACATTTGCCGGATGGTGCTGCCAGGATCTCCACCCGGCGCCCAGGTAATTACTTCTTTACCATGCCGGTGAATAATTTCCGCTATGTGGGGCAATAAATCTTTGTTGCTGATACCTACTTCGTCGGCGCCGATATGGATAAACGGAATATTGTAAGTGCCTGCCACTTCATCGATCACTTCAGCAATAATGCGGCTTCCTTTTTCACTTTGCATGTCTTCTCCGGTAGCCTTTCGAAAAGCGGTGCTGTGACCGGGAATATCTATTTCAGGCACCAGGGTGATAAAGCGGTCCTTGCAATATTGAATCAGCTCTTTCACGGCTGCTATGGAATAAAACTGTCCTTTATTCCGGGTCATGCTTTCAGGGCTGGTAAGCTCCGGATGCCCAGCCACCTGTAGCCTCCAGGCCACGTCCTCCGTCAGGTGGAAGTGGAAAATATTTATTTTGTAGCGGGCCATGATGTCGATCTGCTGCTTCAGCTGTGTAACAGATTGGAAGTTCCGTCCCACATCTACCATATAACCTCGCCATCTGTAGGCGGGATAGTCTGTGATGTTACAACCTTGCAAGGTATGGCGTGCAGTGATGAGCTGATATAATGTTTGCAGCCCATTGAAAATGCCGTGAGCCGTATTCGCGGAAACGACTACACGTTTTTCGGTCACCAGCAGATGGTAGGCTTCTTCCTGTAAATAATCAGCAGGTACAGGATTCAATTGTAGCTGAATGGTGTAGTCGCCGGTGGCAGCAGATTTGATGGGCGCCTTCACACCATATGTTGCCAGTATCCCTGCCAGTGTCCGGGCCTGCATGACGAGGGAATCTTCACTGGCTACTATTTCCCGGCATCTGGACAACGGAAACTGCTCCGCTGTCCAGGTGACCGATTGCGGCAGGGGTATGACTGCCGGATGTTGTAGGGCTTGTAGCTGCCCATAGGTTAACAGCAACAAAATGATAGCCGGCATACGGCGAAAAGGTTTCCTGATACATTGTTTCACTTAAAAAAATTTAACGTTGAACTGATGAATGGATGTATAGCAGATGTGGCATCTATCTTCCTATAAATTCCTATGGTTTACTGGTAGCATAATCCGTATAAAAGGTATCAATGCTCATGGAGTCCGGTAGAAAAACGGTACGGTACTGAAAGGGGCTACCGGACTTTATATCTTTGATGGTGGAGGTGTTTCTACTCACCGGGAAACTGTTCACCTGTTCGATATCCAGCACGTTAGTATATTTTACCTGGGTAGCACAGGCGCCGTTGGAGATATCTGCGCTGCTCCAGGTGATCACTACTGAATCGGGATAATACATGGTTCCCAGTATCATCCTGCTAAGCAAACCTGATTGATAGATATCTCCGTAGCTTGTTCCGAATACTTCTGTGGGCACGGACGAGTGGCCCAGGGCGTCATAAGTTTTGATGATAAAAGAGTAAGTTTTTTCCGGAAGATCAGGGATGATACAACTGACGGTATCTCCGGTCGGCGGAACGGCGACGGCGATAGAATCCGTGTAGTTGTTCCAGAAAACCTTTGCGGCCACTACGCTGGGATCTGCATTTCTCAGCCAGTTGATCTTAACCCGGTTACGCCCGGAATGTACCTGTGGCTGATTGGCTTTTCCTGCGTAGAAAATACCATCCGGTACCACAAATTTTCTATAGGTGCTGTCCATTTTTTTGCAGGCGGTCAATGCCAGCAATGCCATATATAACAGGAGAATATTACAAGCTGTTTTTTCCATGTTGGGTAATTTTAAATTTTCGGATCAGGGTACAATTTGTCCCCATAGATCGAGTTCTGCGATGACGATCGCTCTTGGTGAATCATATGCTTCCAGTGTTTTGAAACGTATATACCGCACGGCAGGCACCAAATGATCGAAGGTGAAATCTTCTCCATGGAACCAGGCGTAATTCATGTCTTCGGCGGAGTTGTTGCCCATCGGTAACCCGGAAGGTTTGAACGAATTAAAGGTGCCCAGTAGTTCCCAGTTTGCCCAGCTGCCGTCAGGGCTGGGATTATTGGTGCCCCATAGTTCAAATCTCTTTACAGCACCGCCGGCATAGAGGTGATCATATCTGAACTGGTGTTCAATGATACGACTGATGATTACTTTTTGGCCGATATCAATGGTGAACCACTGTGGTATTGTGGAAGCATTGGTAGAGGCAAATACGTTGTCGTACCAATCGATCTTGTTATCCCACAAGTGATCGATGGTCAGGTTGAAGTAAGCTTGCCAGGTATCGGTAGGAAGCTTCAGCAGATTCCAGGTGTTTTTGGGAATGGACACTTCGTATATGGGTTTCAGTGGTTTGATCATCGTATCCGATTTATTATTCCACCGGTCTCTTACAAATACGGCGAATCTTCTGGCGGTAGTATCGAATCCTCTGACAGAAAAGTTACCGGAAGGAGCGGCGGTGTAAAAGGTGTTGATGGTCGTCCAGGTATTTTGTCCGGTGGAGTCGAGCATAACGGTGATGGCCAGGTTATCCTTCGCATCATTCCGGAAAGAGATCTGTACACCGCCGAAAGTGGCGGCCATGGCCAGCGAAGCAAATGTGGTGAGTACCGGCGCCAATAATGGTTTTACGGAGACCTCTACCGGCGCAGAAGCTTTTTCATTTCTGCCAACGCTGAAGAGTTGCACTTTATGAAGGGCGGTATCACCAAAGCCTGTCAGATGCAGCGTGTCTGTAAAATAGGAAGCTTTGGTTTCCCGCACGTTGCCCGGTCTGGTTTCATATACTGCTTTTACATATGACAGATGTTGATCTGTTGGCAGTTTGTAAGTAACAATCGCGCCGCCAGGTACAGCGGTTACCTGTACATTGTTTATCTGTGCAGGCGCCGGTGCATTGGAATCTGTGTATTCGATCCGGCCATCTTTTTTACAGGACAAGCATCCGAGCAAAAGAGCGGAGAGGATAATATGTTGCAATGATTTCATACAAATGATTTTGAAGCAGCTGGTTTACCAACCTGTGTTTTGTACTAAACTTCTGTCGATGGAAAGGGAATTTTCACTGATAGGCCAGAAGTAATTCTTTAACCCAAACTGCTGGTTGAAAATGTTTTTGGGCCTGTAGTAAGTGTCTGCCAGATCCTGACTCACATCCCAGCCTTTAATGGGCCGGTTCAGTAATGTTTGTGCTTCTTTCCAGCGACGCAGATCCCAGAAACGCGGGCCTTCGAAAGCCAGTTCTATGAGCGTTTCCTGGTGGATGATATCTCTCAAACCCCGTTGGGTGGTATATTTTGCGGGGTTGTTAGAATACGTACTCCAGGAGTAGGCCACCGATTTTAGTCCTGCGCCATCTCTTACCAGATCCAGGTATTGCAGTGCTTCGGCCACTGGTCCGCTGGATTCGTTTAATGCCTCTGCATACATCAGGTATAAAGCTGATAGTCGCATAATAGGCCAGGGATAATAGGTTGTTGAATAATCGTTGCCGGTGCCGATCACGTTTTGGAAGTGAATAGGTTTTTTCAGGTAGTAGCCAGTCACCGTGCCGAAGTTGGGTTTGCCGCCGCCATTTTGTTCGTGGTGTTTAGCTTTCAGGTAAAAGAGGTCGCCGGGTTTGCTGTCGTCATATCTTCCMTGGCCATACATAACGCCGCCATCGAATCCCAGATCGGCGTAGAACCGTGGTTCTCTGTTGAAGTTGAGATAGGCCGTAGTATAATCTTTCCGTATGTAGAGGGCGTCGCTATCGCCGGCAATTTTCAAGGTGTAACGGTTGTTGTAGTCGTACGTTTTATCTTCCGAAATAGGGACGCCATGGTTGCTATAAAACATTTCAGCGATATGCAGTGGGGGCGATAGCCAGCCACGAATCCAGGTGATATCGGCATTGGCGGGGTCCCAGGGAGTAGAGATCAGCCACTGGAGATTGGTAGAATTGGTGAGTGTATTGGCCCATATAATGCCACTATTCCATCTTTCACAAAGGTTGTTACGGATGGTCAGTTGTGTGGTGATGGTATCTGTAAGATGATACATCTGAAAATCAGGATGGTATTTGTAAAGATGCATGCCTGTCTGGTGACAGGCGTCTATGGCGCGTTTACAGGCTGCAGCGGCGGAATCCCATTTTGTTTTGGAGAAAACGGTATTGAAAAGTTGTACCCCTTCCTGGCCTTTGAGGCCGCCCTGATCAGTGTTGCCGTTGAACAAGGGACTGGCAGCATATACCAATACTTTTGCTTTTATGGCCAGGGCAATAGGTTGTGTAACACGTCCCAGTTCATTGGCAGGATCTGCGATGACAGGAGGCAGATCACCGATAGATGCATTGAGCAATGACACCATGTAAGCGAAGCAGGAGTCCAATGGTGCGCGTCCCTTGTTTATTTCGTGGCCTTCCGCATTTACCGGCACGTTGGTTTTCAGCAGGGGAATGGGGCCGTACATGGTGACGAGGCAAAAGTTATAATATCCTTTCAGGAATTGCGCTTCGGCGATCCATCTACGTCTTTCCATTTCGCTCAAATCGGGTACCTGGCCAACGTTTTCCAGGAAGATATTACAGTCGCGAATCGCCTTGAAATAATATGCCCAACGGTCGCCGATGGGCGACACGATATTCTGATATCCCTGCGCGATACCGAAGTATCCGCCTTCTGTTGCAAATCTCCACAGTTCATCGCCACCTACCATAGCAGGGTCGTTGTCGAAGTCCCCATTTCTGGGGAGGTAGGAGTAGCAGGTAAACAGGTACTTCTTGGCCTGAATGCGGGAGGTGAAAGCATTATCCAGGGTGGCCACATTATCGGGTACCACGTCCAGGAATTTAGAGCAGGAGCAGCACAGGCATAAGATCAGCCATAAGCAAGTCCTTTTAATTCCACTATCTTTCATGGTAAAATTGTTTTATCGGTTTATCCGGTGGCAGGCCGGCGATTAATTAAAATTGATATTCAGTCCTATGTTCACCACGCGCTGTACCGGGTATCCAAGGCCGTTTCCACCCATTTCCACGTCCCACAGCGTGAACTTGCTGAAGTTGAGCAGGTTGGTGGCATTGAGGTAAATGCGGCATAAAGAGGTATGCATCTTTTTCTGCCAGCGCTTCGGTAGCGTATACCCCAGTTCAATTTGTTTCAGCCGGAGGAAGGTGCCATCACGCATGAACCAGGTGCTGGGCTGCGCATTGTTCCAATTGGTACTGGGGCTCAAACGGGGCCAGAGTGCATGTACATCCTGATGTTCCTCCGACCAGTGACTATCTGCGTACGCCTTCAGCAATTGATTCTGTTGGTTAAAAGGAGAGGTGGCATCAGGATCTATCCAGAAGGATTCGTTGGCCAATCCCTGGAAAAATGTGGAGAAGTCCAGGTTTTTATAGCCTATAGAAAACCCGAACCCATATACGATTTCAGGTACGGTAGGATGACCGATAGGTACCATGTCGGCTTCTGTGATCTGTCCGTCATGGTTTACATCCAGGAATTTGATATCACCGCCGCCGTAGGGGCCGAAGTTCTGTTTGGGGGAGTTGAGTGCTTCTGCGTCGTCTACAAACAGCTTCTCTGCAATGTAGCCGAAAGCCTGATTGATGGACTGCCCTGCCCGATACCGGTATGCCTCTGCGTATTTCGGCTCTTCGTAGTTTTTGTATTTGCTGGTGGCATAGGTAAAGTTGCCCATGACAGCAGCCCAGAAATCATTCCGGAAAAACTGTTTATAGTCGAGCGACAAATCCACCCCGCCAGCAGTAGCTACGCCCACATTGGCCATAACAGGAGCCGCAAAGCCCGCCGATTCGGGAATAGATTTCCGGGTCATGAGAATATGATCGCGGTATTGGGAATAGAATTCTGCCGTAAAATTCAGTTTGTTGAACAACCCCAGATCCAGGGCAATGTTCCGTTGTTTAGCGGTTTCCCAGGTGATATCGGAGTTGGCATACCGGGAGATGGAAATACCGGGAAGGCTGTAAAGGGTGCCAGGATCACGCCCAAAGACCGCGCCTTTGTCGCCGTCATTCATCTTCACATTCGAGAGATAGAAGAACCTGTCCTGCGGCGAACCAATTGCATCATTTCCAATGATACCATAGGTAGCGCGGAACCGCATATTCGTGATCACGTTGTTGAGGGGCTTCATGAAGGACTCGTTGGAAACAGTCCATGCCACCCCGAAGGCGGGGAAGAAGCCGAAGCGGTGGTGCCTGTCGAACCGCTCAGACCCGTTGTACCCAAAGTTGAACTCTGCATAGTAACGCTTGTCGTAGTCATACGTGAGCCTGCCGGATAAGCCCAGGTTGCGGAAGGGGAGCGACTGCTGCAGGTCGCCGGCGTTGGCGTTCAGACGACTTTGCGCCATGAATACCACCATGCCGCTTACGCCACTTTTATCGAAGCTCCGGTCGTAGTTCAGGCGGGACTCCAGGTAGAAGGAGGTGCTGATTGTTTTACCGCCTTCGTTATAGCCCAGGTATTCCGTACCATCGTTAGGATTGATATTAGTCGTAAAGATGGAGTTTGATAATTTGTCGTAGGCATCCAGTTTATACCAGAAGGGGTTGTAATAGCGGCTTACATCGAAGTACGACGTCCGGTTGGTATTCATCATGGCGCTGGCTACCAAACCTGGCGTGATGGCTTTCAGGTTCTGCTTTAGTTCCAATTGTGCCAGCATCAGGGAACGGGAGTAATTCTTATAACCTTTCACCATATCTGCATACGGATTAATGTACTGGCCCTGATCGTAGTTACCGAACATAATATGCTTCACATAGCGGTGTGCATCATCCACAGGGTAAAATGCCGGGAACAACACGGGGTTGGCGCGCATTACCTTCTGGAACATGGTGGCGCCGCCATCGAGCGGGCCGGTATAATCGTCGAAGTTGCCGCTAAGGCGTACCGTCATTTCCGTTGTACGGGTGAGGTTTACATCCACGTTAGACCGGAGGCTGTAGCTATTCAGGCGGATATTGTTATTGAAGTTATTGCGATGGTCTACTTTCATGAGGCCATTATCGCGGTTTAATGCGCCGGATACATAATACCTGGCCACACCGCCGCCGCCACTTACGCTCAGGTTGGCGCGTTGGTTAGAGGTATAATCTTTAAACATGATTTTTCTCCAGTCATTCGCCGGATAGGCGATCGGGTTAGTACCTGCGGCGGTATTCTCAATTTTCTCTTCGGAGTAGGGGAGAATGCCTAGCGGATCGCGGGTAAGCACTGCTTCATTACCCAGTTTCATATAGGTGACCGGATCTGCGAGTTCAATATTTCTGGTGGGGGCAGAAAATGAATTTTCTATACGAAAGGCCAGGTGGGCTTTCCCGATGGCTCCTCCTTTGGTAGTGACGAGGATCACGCCGTTGGCGGCCCGTGAACCATACAAGGCAGTGGCGCTGGCATCTTTCAATATAGAAAAGCTGGCGATATCATCTACCTGGAGACGGGCAAGATCGGTAGTGGTGAGCTCCACGCCATCGATGAGTATCAATGGATCTTTCTTATACCCGAAAGTAGTGACGCCGCGGATAAAGAATTGCGCATTGTCCTGACCCGGTTCCCCGCTTCGCTGGAAGGCGATCACACCGGCAGCTTTGCCGGCGAGTGCGGTGGTCAGGTTACTGGAGGGCACTTTCAGGTCGGCCGGCCGGATGGTGGTAACGGAGCCTACTACATCATTCCTTTTTTTTGTGCCGAAAGCTACTACTACCACATCTTTCAGTTGGCTGGATACGGATTGTAATGTAATGTTTAAAGTAGTTTGGACTCCTACTTTCATGTGTTTCTCAATGTATCCGACGTAACGAAAGATAAGGGAGTCGCCGTTTTGCGCCTCAATAAAATATTTCCCCTGCTCATTGGTAGTGGTTCCCCGGGAGGTGCCCATTACCTGAATGGTGACGCCGGGAATGAAGGAATTGTCGTCTGATGAAGCCACTGTTCCGGTGATGATACTGCGTTGCTGAGCGGATAGCCGGGAGCTTTGCAGTAATATCAGCAGCAGTAATAAGCACTGCTTGTAACGTGGACTTTTTTTAAAGAAGACAAAGAGGGTGCGCGTTAGTAATAACGTCGAGTTTTTCATTATGCTTTACTGTTTGCATTTAATGTAAGTGGTGATAGGCATCTTCAGTTGCCGGTGGCCAGTATCCGGCAATTAAAGGCGTGTTGAAATCTATTTCGGTTGATATTCAATATATTTTTCTATACTATTTCAGGCGAATATTTAGCTATCAGTTCCGTCGCCTTTCGTCCGGTTTACTTCTTCGCCGGACCGGCACAAACGGCCTACCCCCGGCGTTGGTTAGGCCAATCGGGAAGTACCGGAAACATCGGTTGATAGCGGATATCTATGGATTGTATAAAGCAAAATTCTTTTAAATAAGGCGAACAAACCAACACTTTAGAAGATATTACCTGCACTTTTTTGACCATTTTTGAGGAGAGAAAGGAAAAAACACCACCTGTTTGGATAGGGATGTAGGGAGATGTATAAATGATTTTTTAAATCGATAATTATCGATTAATATTGCAGGCATGAACAAGCGCATCGATAGCAGAAAACTGGAGCGGATGAGTAAAGCATTGGGAGATCCATGCCGCCTTAAAATAGTGGAAGCTATCAAAAAGAAGAATGACTGGATGGTGTGTATGGAGCTGATAGAAATGTTTAATCTCGCGCAATCCACTGTTTCCCATCATTTAAAGCAGCTGGTGGATGCTGACCTACTCTTTTTTGAAAAAGACGGACGTAATACCAAATACAGAATCAATAAGGAATCATTTGGCGAATATGCTTTTTATCTGAACAGTTTCGTTTACTGATTTTTTAAGCAATAATCCATCGATACATTTCGTTTTATCGATGGATATTTTTGTAGATAACCAATCGATATTTATAGATTTATAGTTTTTTATTATCTTAAAAATAGATGCTTATATGTTCAACTAATCGATATATATCGATTTGTTGAACATGCTGAAAGAAAATAAACATTTTTTATGAAAACAACTGCTTTTACACTACCATGCCTGGTAGTGCTGCTATCTGCATGCTCATCGGGAGAGCAAACTGCTGCGCCCACAACGATACCATCGCTGAAAGTAGCCAGGGTGGGCAGCGGTGCTACCACCATCCGCAACGAATATCCTGCCACCGTAGAAGGGGGCGCCGACGTGGAAATAAGGCCCCAGGTAAGTGGGGTGCTGGAAAAAATTTATGTCGATGAAGGGACCTTAGTAGCTGCCGGTCAGCCACTTTTTAAGATACAGGATTTCACTTACCGGGAACAACTGAATAAGGCTAATGCCGGACTGCTGGCAGCCAGGGCGGCGGTAGCCAATACACAGCTGGACATAGAGAAAATAACTCCGCTGGTAGAAAATAACGTGGTGTCCGACCAACAACTCAAAACCGCTATCGTCCATCACGATCTCGCCCTGGCCAGGAGGAAAGAAGCCGAGGCACAAGTGGCGGATGCCACCATCAACCTGGGGTATACCATCATCAGCGCACCATTCAGCGGCTATATCGGACGCCTCAATAAGAAAGCCGGTAGTTTGCTGGCTGTCAATGATGTAGCAGAGCTGACAACGTTATCGGATATACGACAAGTGCATGTCTATTTCTCCCTGAGCGAAAGAGAATTTGTTACATGGAAGCAACATCTTCCCGGCAGCAATATCGAAGAGAAGCTGCGTAGCGCACCACTCGTATACCTCACATTGGCCGGTGGGGAAGAATATACTTCGCCAGGGCAGCTGGATATGGTCAATAGCGCCTTTAATAAAACCACTGGCGCCATCACAGTCAGGGCCACCTTCCCGAATAAAGAACGCTTGCTGCGCTCCGGCAACACCGGAAAAATAAGGCTGCAGTTTACCGACCAACAGGCGCTTACTATTCCCCAGGCTGCCACACTGGATGTGCAGGATAAGACTTTTGTTTTTGCCGTAGACGACAGCAGCAGGGTACATAAACGAGCGATCACCATTTCCGGCACCGTCGGCAATCACTATCTCATCAGCGAGGGCCTTGAGAAGGGGAGCAGGATCGTATTGGAGAACCTCGAAACCCTGCAGGAAGGGATGAAAATTCTCCCGGTATCAGCACCGGTGGCACAAGCCCGGTAATCACTTCTCGCCGTAACATTCGATTGTCAGGAACAAAGCATCCTGACAAGGACCCTTATTGTCTTCAAAAAAATAAACGATGTTTAGAAAATTCATTGAAAGACCAGTGCTGGCCACCGTTGTTTCTATTCTCCTGGTGATACTGGGCGTGGTGGGACTGAAAAGTCTGCCTATAGAACGTTTCCCGGATATCGCGCCGCCAATGGTCCAGGTAAGGGCTTATTATCCCGGAGCAAATGCAGGCACCTTATTACGTTCGGTAGCACCGCCATTGGAAGAAGCCATCAATGGCGTGGAAGACATGATCTACATGAGCTCATCTTCCAGTAATGATGGCTCACTCGCCATTACCGTCTATTTTAAACTGGGTACAGACCCTGATATTGCAGCTGTAAACGTGCAGAACAGAGTCGCTTCGGCTACCGGCTCACTGCCACCGGAAGTAGTGCAGGCAGGCATCACCACCCGGAAGGCGCAGAATGGTCTGTTGATGGTGCTCAACCTGTATGGTGATGAAAATAAAGGTTATGATCCCACCTTCATGACTAACTACGCCCAGATCAATATTATCCCGGAAATACGTCGTATCGCCGGTGTAGGTGATGTAGACGTATATGGTAGCAATCATGATTATGCCATGAGAATATGGCTGAATCCTGTGCAAATGGCGACGTATGGTATCACGCCGCAGGAAGTGATGACGGTTATCCAAAACAAAAATCTGGAAGCTGCACCCGGCCGTGTCGGCGAAAGCAGCCCCGTTGCTTTTGAATACGTGATCAGATATCAAGGGAAATACAGCCGGCCGGAAGACTATGAAAATATGGTGATCCGCACCAATCCCGACGGTACCTTACTACGATTAAAAGATATCGCCAAAGTAGTATTGGGATCTTATACCTATGGCAGCTTTAATACGCTGAATGGCATACCCGCGGATGTTGTAGACAGACCCGCTATCACTTTCCGCGTGTGGCAGCTGCCCGGCTCCAATGCCCGGGAAATACAGATACAGGTGGAGGAACTCATGCGAAGGGCGGAAAAGAAGTTTCCTGAAGGGTTGCATCAGCAAACATTACTCCATACTAAGGAAATGCTGGATCAGTCGATAGACCAGGTAATACATACACTAATAGAAGCTTTTATACTGGTGTTTCTCGTGGTGTTCCTGTTTTTGCAGGACTTCCGTTCCACGCTTATCCCTGCTATTGCAGTGCCGGTGGCTATTCTCGGCACTTTCTTTTTTATGCTGATGTTTGGGTTTTCCATCAACCTGTTAACATTGTTTGCACTGGTATTGGCGATCGGGATTGTAGTGGATGATGCTATTGTGGTGGTGGAGGCTATTCATGCCAAGCTGGAACACGAAACATTGTCGCCGCGCGAGGCCACCTTCTCGGCCATGCATGAAATTACCGGCGCTATCATTTCTATTACCCTGGTGATGGCAGCGGTTTTTTTACCGGTAGGATTCATGAAAGGTTCCGCAGGCGTGTTTTACCGCCAGTTTGCCTTTACACTGGCTATCGCGATTTTTATTTCCGCCGTAAATGCGCTGACATTGAGTCCGGCGCTGAGTGCATTATTTCTTAAGAAAACTGCGGTCAAAGGGCCGGCGACTACTTTTAAGCAACGCTTCTTCACGGGTTTTAATACCGGGTTTGAAAGAATGACCAGTCGCTATGGGCAAGCTTTACAGTGGCTGATAAAACATAAATGGGCCAGTCTTACAGGATTATTGTTGGTGATAGTAAGCATGGTGATACTGATGCGTAGAACGCCCACCGGCTTTATCCCTTCTGAAGATATCGGCTTTTGTGTGGTGGCGGTAAACCTGCCTCCAGGTTCTTCCCTGCACAGAACGGAAGCGGTGCTGAAGGAGGTGGCAGATGCCATACGACCGATGGAGTCCAGGAAGATATTTAACGTTGTTTCGGGTGTCAATATCTTCACCGGGGCTACCAGTCCTTCTTCTGGCGCCACGTTTTATATGCCTAAAAAAGACGGTGAGCGAGGCCCTAATAATAGTGTCAATGACATCATGAACGAGATGCGGCAGCGTCTGAAAGCCGTAAAGGGGGCGCAATTCATCGTTTTTACACTACCCACGGTAGCTGGATTTGGCAATGTGGAAGGCCTGGATGTTGTACTGCAGGACAGAACGGGCGGCTCCCTGGATAAATTTGGAGAGGTGTCCGGGAAATTCCTCGAAGCGCTTAACAAAAGAAAAGAGATTGCGATGGCGTTTACTTCTTTCCGCGCCGACTATCCCCAGCTGGACATGCAGATAGACGATGATAAAGCAGCGCAGTTGCAGGTAAGTGAGAAGGATATCCTGCAAACGATGCAGGCCTATTTCGGAAGTGTGCAGGTATCTGATTTTAATCGCTTCGGAAAATATTTCAGGGTGATGGTACAGGCAGGAAAGGAAGACCGTTCCGGGGCTTACTCACTGGAAGGGATATACGTAAAAAATGCGATGCAGGAAATGGTACCTATTCATTCGCTGGTGGAGCTACGAAAGGTGTTGGGCCCTGAAACCATCACCCGGTACAATCTTTTTAACAGCATTGGTATAATAGCCATGCCTAAACCCGGCTATAGCACCGGTGATGCGATCCGGGCAGTGGGTGAGGTGGCGCAGCAATTGCCTGCTGGTTTCGACTATGAATACTCCGGTGTGACGAAAGAAGAAATAGCCTCTGGTGGCCAGGCGGTTGGTATTTTCCTGTTATCGCTGATGTTTGTGTATTTCCTGCTGGCAGCCCAGTACAACAGTTATATTATGCCGCTGGCAGTGCTGTTGTCAGTGCCAACAGGCGTGATCGGCGTGTTTGTGGCTATCCGGATGGCTGGCATTGATAACAATATTTATGTGCAGGTAGCTTTGATCATGCTGATTGGGTTGTTGGCAAAGAACGCCATCCTGATAGTAGAGTATGCATTACAACGCCGGCAGACAGGGAAGTCGTTGGTATCATCGGCCATACAAGCCGCACGGGCAAGGATACGGCCAATTATCATGACTTCTGTCGCTTTTATAGCCGGAATGATTCCGATGATGCGCGCTACAGGGCCTGCGGCTCAGGGGAACCATTCTATTAGTGTGGGCGCCGCCGGGGGAATGCTGAGCGGCGTGGTGCTGGGCCTTTTTATCATACCGGTATTATTTGTGGTGTTCCGTTATCTGCATGAAAAAGTTACACCTGAGGTAAGATAAAACGTACATAGTAACAAAAGTTGACAGTATGTGTGGCTGTCAACTTTTGTTATTATGTTAATATCAGGTCAGTTATAAAAAGTATATAATAATTTAAAAATAGAATTGTTTTTATATCCTCTACGGTGCTGTGTTTCCTCTGAAAATGCTGAATTACGAATGTTTGAATAGATAGGAATGCAAATTATGTTTAGGTAGTAAATAAGATTGTTGTAATAACCTGTTTTTAGGTAAACTTTTCTGTTTTTTTGCTGTTAATCTTAGTAGGAGCTTTTATATCATTACCCCAATTATCCCCCTTACTATTCACTTACGATCAACTGTTTGCTATGATTAAGCACATGAAAGGCATTTTAATCCTGGGAAGCATCTTTATTGCCATCACTGCCAGGTCGCAGGTAGTGGTGCAGGTAAATGCCGGTTCCCGCGCACCGTGGGGAACCAATCAAAACCTGTTTATCGACCAGCAGGGACATTGTGTATTCTATTTGAAGGATATACAAGGGCCGGTAAAGGATTCTTCTTCATTCGACATTCCGGTATCCCAGCTATCGTCTTTTTTAGACAAGGCGAAGCAGGTAGGTTTCTTTAATCTCCGAGAGAAGTATAATGGAGACCTTGCAGATGGCGCCGGTATCTTTTTATCATTGAACAGCGCAGGCCAAAAGCATAGTGTAGAATTGTTGAATACAGATATTCCTGCTGTTCGTGAGCTTGTTGCACAGCTCAATTCCATTCTCGCACCGCGTGGCATAAGGATTAATTACGGTCAATAACCTCTCCCCAAAATAATTTACCATGAAGTACATACTTTTCCTGGCATTAACATTTGCCGGGTTTTTGCTGGTACAGAGTTGTGCCGTTCAAAATCATGCTACCACGGTAGAACGTGATAAAGACAATGGTTGTACAGTACATGTTATACTGCAGATTGGGATAGATGGAACAGATGCGGATGTAATTGCTGTGCGTGAGCAGCTGGAGGCATGTTATGCTAAAAAATGTGTCATACCCTGTGAAAATGATGCATCCAATGGTTGTCAGGTACTCAGTCATGTTAATGTGAAGAAATGGTCTACGCTCAGCGACGATGATAAAAAATCGTTTCACCATATCACGATGATCGATAACGACGGACTGCCTTCCAATGCACATATTGGCACGCCAAATGGTGGCCCGAAAACGGGTACCTGGCGAAGGAATGAGCCTCCAAGAACTTATTGCCATGAAGTATTGCACCTGGCTGGATTAAAGGATCAATACTGCTCCCGGGTGTATGATACTATCACACAAACATCCAGGGTGGAGGTTAGTTGTGTGCCTCCTCCTGATCCGGATGGGGGTGACTGTTGTACCGCCACTGCCGCACAGATACGTTGTGGCCAACCCTGCTCCGGTCATGAAAATGACCTGATGGCCACCCTGACCCCCGAACTATCCTGCGACAATATCCTGGATGTAGTGAAAAAAGCAGGTTTAAACAATTGTCCGGAGGCTTGTTGCCCTCCTCATCGTAATAATTATCATTTAAATTATTTTCCAAAGAACCTGATTTTTATAGGACCCAGTTATGTACACTTTGGCGATAAAGATCTCCATTATGGCAGCTTTGGGGGTACCGGAGAGTATACCCGTTTTTTTACGCCAAAGATTGGTGCTACCCTGGATGTGGGCATTTATTTTCATAATGATAAACAAAATGAATTTACAACCCACTACCAGCAATGGAATATAACAGCGGGGATTACGTACCTGCCAATTACTACGCCCCATCCGCGTCTTATTTTTTCAACGCATGCGTTATTCGGCATTTCAACCTACTCCTATAAATTTACATCCAGTGGATTCAACAGTGACCGCACTACCCAGCATTCATTCACACCAAATATCGGTGTAGCACTGGATTGGCCATTGAGTAAAGCATTTGGCATCCGTTTGCTTCAGGCAGATTACATGCCTACTTTCTTTTCCAGCGCTACTCAAAATAATTTCAGGCTCAGTATAGGAGCCACCTGGCGCTTCTAATCCCCGGGGTACGATATATCGCATTAGCTGCTACAAGGTTTTATAAAATAAAGAAACCGCCACCCGGCGGTTTCTTTATAACGTTTACCTAATAACGGCTTACTATAATTCTTGTCTATAAGAGACCTTGTCCATAATCAGCCATTTCCCGTCTAGCTTTATCAGGTTAAACCGGTCGATGAACCGAAAGGTGTCAAAAGTCAATTGTACGTGGGCAGATCCGGTGTCTCCATCCCAGGTATAGGAAAGGAGTTCGGGCTGGCATTCCTGTACGGTTGCTTTGGCAACGAGGTCAAGATATTGAGCCAGTGTCCACTGAACCAACTTTCCCTCGATGACAGTCCTGATGTATGCCTCCGGGTGAAACGCTCTACCGAGCCTTTCCATATCGATTACCGGGCGGCCCTGGAGATAGTCGTTAAGCGTAAGTTGGATCAAATTTTTTTCGTCTTCTACGTCGATTTTTTTTGCTAATGTTTCCATGGTTTTTTCTTTTTGGTTATAAATTAATCTAATTTCTTCTCAACTGTTAAGATACATCTTTCTCTGGAATGCAACAATAGCATCAGTAGCACGCAAATAGCCGCCTGCGCTACGGATGGAGTCTTTTATCTTTTCTATCGCCTGTTTGATTGATTCGCTTTCGAATACGGTGGTAACAGCCTCACGAAGCGCTTCAGCAGTGAAATTTGTACGGTCGGGAACAAGGCCGAGGTGCAAATCCTTTACCCGTTCTGCTGTTCTTACCTGTTCCTGTATGGATGGTAGCACCACCAACGGAACGCCGTAATACAGGCTTTCCATAGTGCTGTTCAAGCCACCGTGGGTAACGAAAACATCTACCTGTGGTAGTAGCGCAGTCTGAGGGATGGAAGGCTTTACAACAAAATTATCGGGAATAGGTGCCAGCGCAGATAAGTCGATCTGATCTCCCACGGACATGACTACACTCCATTCCTGTGCTGCAAAAGCCCGAAAACACATTCGGTAAAAATCAGGTTCATTATTTCGTAGCGTTCCCAGCGAAATATAGACCTTGATGACGGGTGTGTCATTGTTGGAGGCCACCGGCCAGGCCATTGGTGGCGGTTCTATAAAGGATGGCCCTACAAATAAAAAGCGTTCGTCAAATTGTGCGGCATCCACCTGAAAGGCTTTTGGTAGAAATACCAGCGTTAGTCCGGGTACTTCTGAAAACACTTCGGAAAGGGTAAGATCCGGAAGTTGGTATGATGTTGTGACGGATTTAATAGCTTGATGGGCAGCATCTGCAAGTGATTTGAAATTTGGATCGGTAAAAGTTTCCATCTTTTTTTGCTGCTCCCTGGCACTATGAAATGGCCGAAACCCGACCGTGGGTATTTGTAATATCCGTGCGGCAAGTCTGACCGACAGCAACATGGTATTGAAAACAATGCAGTCAGGTTGAATGCTTTTTAATTGCTCCACTATTTCCGGTACCACACGTGGCGATTCACGCGCCATTAAAAACGGTAAAAGCGCAATCTCTTTGTCCCCCGGTGGCGTTGTGTGTGGCGTTCGTGACGTGCCTGCTAATATAACCGGAATACCGCCTGCTTTTTTTATAGCATCAGCGAATGATTCGCCGATAAAATAGTAAACGGTATGTCCACGTTTGCTTAGCTCTGCCACAATCGGGAGCGTTGGGTTTATATGGCCATATGCGGAAACATTGAAAAAAGCGTAAGTGGGCATATCTTATAGTCCAATATGGGAGTGATATCTTTCCCAAATCTATATTAATTGTTCCAAAAAATATCCATTACGGGACACGTTTTGTCGCACTTATTCATTATTTAACCTGCCGTCCCAATTCAAATTTCTCTTACCGGCAGCCGCAAGCCGTGTGAAGCTGTTGCACAATTGTTTTCGGATGATCGGAGAATACATCCTGTTCCCAGTTTTTAAGGCCTATTTTGTCGAGGATAAGGAACATGCCCAGTCCTTCTTCCTGAGACCACTGGTTTCGTTTACGCCGCATTCCTTCTACCGCAGTGGCATAAGGAAATCCTGCACCAGCAGGATGCTGCAGCCAGTAAAAACCTGAAAACTGTCCCAGTCCTTCCATGGTAAGAAAGATGTCGTCCAGCTCCCGTAAAATAGTTTTGTCACCAGTGAAATAATTGATTTGCCGTTGGTGCAACAGTTGCAGCGCATCGCAGGTCAATTTTTTGGCGGTGCGCTGGTCCGGATGAAACGCCGCCTGGTAAAAAAGGTCGGTTTCTTTTTTCCATCTCTCCACATATACGCTGTCTTTTTGGAAAAGATGTTGAACGATATCATCTGAAAGCGGAGGATCGCGGAAAGGATGCTTTTGCTCAATAGCGGTTACCGTGGCGCCCATTCCTTGCTGTTGACGGGTATGCGCGAATTCATGTAAGAATACAGCGGTAATAAGCTTTTCCAGGCCCAATTCCTTGCTTTGTACGCCGGCGTTTTTCCAGAAGCCGGGAGCGGCCATGACGAAGAAGGGATGCCCCGTTGAATCTGATGCTGCAAAAGACATGAGCCCCAGTGGAACTGATTGCCCATCCGGGATGCGTAATGTTCCTTTGTGGGCGCCGGTATACCATTTCATTAGTTTCCCACCCGGGCCCGGAGCAGAGAAGGGTTGGTCGCTTGCTGCCAGGGAACTGGTAGTATAATACAACGAATCATCGTATAGGAAGATGGTCGGAATGGTAGGAGATGAACCGAATTTATTTTGACTAATAAAGTCCCAGGCAGCAAACCAGGCGGGTACACCGTTCATGCCCGGGGGAATAGATTGCGATTTAGCAGTGCTGCAGATTAACAGCATCAGCATGAAAATCGTGTTGCGCATAAGCATATATTATATTGTCAGGTAAGTGATTGTCGGGAGTGATTAGAAGAAGTAAAAGAGATTTAGTAAGAGCTGATGTTATAAATTTTTGTTTTGTAGTAAAGAGATGAAAGATAAGTAAAATTTCAAAATGAATATGACTACTCTTAGAAACGAATAATAGCAAAAGCAGCGTAATAGCATTCAAGACTGGTATTACGCTGCCGTTGTTATCATTTCCCCGGTAACATATTACTGACATCTACCGGAAAGGTGTCATATTTATTATACAGCTTCAGGAATTTTGTAGGGTCAATGGGTTGCTCGCTGAGGATATCCACCAGCCCGCGGAAGAAGCCTTCTCTTTTTTCTGCGGGGTTGAAGAGAAGGGTGAGCACTACCTGTTCATCAGTATCATTAGCAAAGCCGTGTGGGGTAAAACGTGGTACATACGCTACTGATCCGGGTTCCAGGTGATGTGTGTCTTCGCCGGCATATACGGTGAGCACGCCTTTGTTCACTATAAACGTTTCATCCATAAAACGGTGGTAATGTAGTTTGGCGCCAACAGTATGTGGGGGTAACGTGATCTCATATACGCCCAGCTGGCTGTTGGACATTTCGCTGGTCACTTTAAATACGAAGGAGGCTCCGCCTACTTCCAGACGTTCTCCTTTGCCGGCGTGATGTACAGTGGCTTTATTGTCGAGTTGGTCTTCCATGTAATCTATCTTTTTCATAAGTGTGTTGTTTTTATGAAGACAAAATTCCGGTAAGCCAACAGGAAAAACATTTACATATGTTGAGACTTTCAAAAAAAGTTATCGTTCCGCACGAATACGACTTAGTTGTGTGGGTGTAATGCCAAGATAGGAGGCTATTTCGTGCTGTTTCAGGCGGGGCTCCAGCGCAGGGAATTGTTCCAGAAAGGCGGCATACCGGCTTTTGGCGGTATCATAGCGTAGAGATATTTCCTGGGGTTCCTTTTCCAATACCCAGTGTATTTCCAGGTAGCGGATGTATAACGCTGCCAGATCAGGATAAATCGTTATCAGCTTTTTAAATTCATCGAATTGATATTCCAGCACGGTGGTGTTCTCTAACGCCCGGATCGTGAACTGGCTGGGGCTTTTAGTCAGCATAGCGCTCACAGATGCGGCCAGAAATGTTTCCRGGAAAAAACGTTTGATCACCACGTCTCCGTTAGGTGCGGTAAAGTACTGTGAGAAGAGGCCCTTCACTACAAATGCTACCAGTCGCGGAACCTGACCTTCCGCTACTAAAGTTTCATGGCGTTTATAGGTGCGGCTGGTAATGATATTTCCCCATGCCTGCCGGGTTTCGGCTGATAGCGGGTGATATATTGACACTTTTTCCCAGAAGTTGTTCATAGGCGTAAATGTAGAAACAAAAAGTCTTCAAGTCATGGGTGACAGAGGACTTTTTTTCGTTCACCCGTCGTATTGGGCGGGTAACTGCGGCTCTCCCGGGAGCCGCAGTTACTTTTTATCATACCGGCAGGTCGTAGCTGCGCAATTGGCCGTCGCCGGTAGTGAGCAACAGTTTGTTGTGCACCATCATCACGTTAATAATATTACTGCTGTAGTCAAAGATATAATCCGGGTTGGTAGTAGGATTGCCTTCCAGATCATAGGCTTTGAATTCAATTCCCTCGGGCATCACTTCTGCTTTGCAACGGAGGTCTTTTCTGTCGAGTAGCAGCAACCTGCCAAACTGAGAAACAATCAGAATATGGTGATCATCTACAAAAAATACGGTATAGTTGATATTATCCGGTTCGGCAGCTGGGTAGTCTTTACTGCCATCGAAAATAGCTACCTGATCCTGCTCTGCTATTTTAGCGATTTCAGGAAAGGAATAAATTTCCAATGGACCATCATAATGAGGCGCTGTCACAAATTCTTTTCCGGAGGGGGCAAAGTTGCCCAGGATTACATTCTCACATTGGGACAGTTCCGTCATGGAGATAGCGCCATTGTTCAGTTGTAACTGCATCTGGATCGTATCTTCCTGGCCGGCAGCCGCTTCTAACAGCAGGATATCCTTATCTGGTGTAGCATGAAAGGCATACGTGTATTGTTGGCTTTCCAGCAGGGGGAAAGAAGCCGTTACTTCAAAAGTAGCCACGTCCATCACTTGTACCTCATCTGTTTCATTTTCATCACCGGGCAATACGTACCAGATGTGTTTATTATCCTGGCTGAAATAGCAGGCGGCGCCCAGGAACCAGCCCCAGGAACCATGTTCTATGGTATGTAGTACTGTGTTTCCTTCTGCATCAAGAATACGTATATCGGTCATGCCTGCAATTGCCATCAGGCGGCCATCAGAAGAGGCCGACAGCTTACTGCTTACATAATTTGTATGTTTTCCCTGGATAATTTTCTCCCATACTATTTCCAGATTAGCATTCAGCTTTGTGATCAGCGGCTGACTGGCAAAGTTCATCAGGATCTCTCCATTCGGCAATGGTACTACGTTTACCGGGTTAGCAGTAAATGTTAACTGGTGCTTTAAAGGCAGGTTTATATGCGGAAATTGACTCATGTATTACGTTTGTACAGCCGCAAAGGTAAGGCACAAAGGATATTTCTGCCAACTTGTATCTATTAAAATAATCAGGAGCATCCGGTTATCCGGATGCTCCTGTCACTATACTATTTGCTTACTTACTATATTCATAGCTAATATTACCCTTAACAGTCGTCTGCGTACTACCAGGGCTGGTAGTGATGCTCGTAGACGCCACTTTTACCGGACGATTACCGCTGTTATATTCATAAGTATTCTTTTGCACCGTGATAATGGAGTCCTGTTTGCCATTATAAGTAACATATTGCGCCTTCCGGATTTCCAGCGGATTTTGATCGCTGAATACTACATGCTCATCGCCCTCCAGTAAATAACGCAGCAGTGAATGGGTGATGTAGGTAGGATGTTGATCAAAAGCGGCGACAGACAAATTAGATAATACCTTTGCGCCATCAGTCAGGACTTCCTTTTTAATGTTCTTCTGGTTCCAGGTGTAGGTGGCCACAAATTTCAGGTTAGTGCCACCACCGGCGGTTGTAGTCAGTGTAGTCAGATTGCCGCTGGCGTCATAGGCATATTTATTCTCTTCTTCCAAAGCACCTGTTTCCTGATCAGTACTTGTTTTCCGGGAGATATTACCTTTAGCATCCCACTCAAATTTTGTAGTTGATGACAGCTCGAATTTTCCTGCGGAGATGAAATCGGGCGTGTAGTTTAACACTTTTTGCAACTTACCGTTGCTGTCATAAACCACTGAATCTTTTGCGACTAACAGTTTGTTGGCATATTGAAGAATGACTAAAGGCAGACGTAGTTGGTTGTAACTGATCTGCATAACAAGTCCCTGGGCGCCCCCCATTTCAATGCGGGTAAGTAATCCGGGAGCAGGGGTGGCTGGTGTGTTGTTCCCGCCGTCACCATGACCATCTTCAGGCAGTGGTACTTTGTTGCAGGCTGATCCTGCTAATAGCGCAAGACCTAGTAGGGCCCCAGATAGCTTGGAAGCGTGCATGATTCGCTCCATGTTGCAATGTTTCATAAATTGTAGTTTAGGTTTTTACTGAGACAAATGGTTTGTTTAGTATGACAAGCTACCAGGGCATAGTACAAAACCGGGAGTGGTGTTCCTCCCTTGTTTGTGGTTTCCGATTTACAGGTGCAAAGAAAAAGAGAATATCTTCCCGTCTATATGAATTTTGATCATCTTACCGTAATTGCTGACTAATGTGCCGAAATACTATACGATCTGCACTAAAAGCATGTTATGTATTTGTGGTATCGCGTCCTTATATGGTTTTTTTTTACTTTTTTGCATTAAAATTGACTGATGCCCAAGCCATTCTTTTTGATAAAAACCTGGCCTGTCATCCTCATTATCTGGGCAATGGATATGGTGCTGACCTTTTTGCAGGTGCGTATGCAGGGACTTAATAACACGGAAGCATTTCAGCTGGGACTGATGGAATCCATTCCAGGTACGCTATGTACCTTTTTACTCTGTTACTGGTTGCTCCCATTTTTTATAAGGCAACGTAAAATGCTTTTGTTTGCGTTACTGGTCATCGTTGTTTGCTTCCTGACCAGCCTGATCACCGTGTATTTAAGTTTGCCGACTATATGTAATAGTGTGAGGAAGGTAATGGCGGTTCCACAGATGTGTGGTTTGCAATCCATGTTTCCCGGATACTTTATAGGGATGCTTTTTACCAGTGGCACTATCTGTGGTATCMTCTTTTACCAGGAGTATGCGAAAGCGGTGATCGACCACGAACAGCTCCGTACTACTCACCTGGAAGCAGAGCTGACGTTGCTGCGCGACCAGTTGAACCCACATTTCATGTTCAACATGATGAACAGCATCCATGTACTGATTGAAAAGGATGCCGGCCAGGCGGCAGACATGGTGCTGGAGTTTTCCGATATGTTGCGCTACCAGCTTTATGATACCTCTAAGCCGGTTGTATCGCTGCAACAGGAAGTGAACTACCTTCAGAACTATGTTAACGTAGAAAATAAACGGCGCTGTAATGAACTGGAAATAACCTGCCACTGGGATGCCAATCTGCCGCTGTACTATATTTCTCCGCTGATATTGACGCCTTTTGTAGAAAATGCTTTCAAACATATATCACAGTTTACTGACCGGCCTAACTTTATCAGTATAGATCTTTTACTGGAAGAGCAGACCCTGTTTTTCATTGTCAAAAACAGTAAAGAGCCCGGTTCGGACGCGCCCGAAATAATTCCCCGCTCCAAAGGAATAGGACTGGTTAACTTGCGGAAACGATTAGCCCTCTTATACCCCGGCCAGCACACACTTAGCGTAGAAGACACCGGCGACGTGTTTTTTGCTTATCTGGAAATGACAATCAATGTTATCTGATAAAAACTGCTTATGGAAATTAAATGTATCATTGTCGACGATGAAGCACTTGCCCGGGAAGGATTAAAAAAGTATATCCAAACATTTGACTTTCTGTCATTGGTAGCTGCCTGCAATAATGTAGCATCGGCACGCGAAACGCTGGAAACCACCCCTGTAGACCTGATGTTCCTCGATATCAATATGCCCAAAATGRGTGGGCTGCATCTGCTGGAAACATTGTCCACGCCGCCCATGACGATCCTGGTGACCGCTTATCTGGATTACGCACTGGATGGTTTCCGGCTCAATGTACTGGACTATCTGCTAAAACCACTTTCCCTGCAACGCTTTACCCAATCGGTGCTAAAGGCCCAGGATTATTTTAGCGCCCGCCAGCAGCCGGTGGTACCTGCTAATCAGCCAGTGCAGGACTACATCTTTGTAAAACATAAACAGGTATACGAAAAAGTGATGTTGTCAGATATCCTCTTCGTGGAGAGTATGCAGAACTATGTATTGATCCAAACAATTCATACTAAAATTATCGCTTACCTGACGTTTAAAAATGTAGAGCAACAATTGCCGGCAGATAGTTTTCTGCGAATACATAAATCGTATATAGTGAATCTGCATCAGATAAGTAAGCTCGATAGCAATATGGTACAGGCAGGAGGGCATACACTGCCGGTAAGTCGCAGTCAGCGCGACTTATTAATGCAGGTAGTCAATAAACGGTTACTGAGTAAATAAATAGGATAGAGGAGGAATATCAGATAGATGATCACCTGGGGATGTCTCTTTAGTATTCCCGTTTAACCAAAATGTTCCTGCATCTTTTTCTCTCCTCTGGCAGTAACAACAATGGCCCTCGATTGATGTGTTCTTCTTATCCAGTCGTCCGCCAGCATCAGGTCCAGTAAAGCGGCGCCGAGAGCACCTGCAATATGATAACGCCGCTCTGTCCAGTCGAGACAAGGTCTTAAAAAAATGCGCCGTTGTTGCCTGAGTTCCGGTAAATTAATGCCCAGCTGTCCCATATATTTCTCTCCTTTGGAACTTAGCTCAAAGAGGTCTGCTTTCTGGAGGAGCATCCGTTGTTTCAATAAGCTATCCGCAATGGAAACGCCTATTTTTCCTGCGAGGTGATCATAACATGTTCTGCAATGTGCAATAGCGGCATTATGCTGATGGCTGACCATCTTTTTTTGTTTCTCATTGGGAATAAGATGGGCAATAGCTTCAATAGCATACGCCACTTCCTGCCTGGAAAACCGGTAATACCGGTGCCTGCCTTGTTTTTCCGCTATCAGTAAATCTGCCTGTATGAGTTTCCCCAGGTGCATGCTGATATTCTGAGGAGATGTATTGGTGCTGATGGCCAGCTCAGTAGCAGTATACGCCCTGCCATCCAGCAATGTCCATAAAATGACTGCCCTTACCGGGTCCCCAATCAAGGAAGCAATTTGACCAATTTGTGTTTCCATCAGCATTCATAGTTAAGTACTAAATGAAGTATTAAAGGTAGCGTTTAATCACCTTTAGTGTCTAAAATAAGTATATGAAAAAAGTTATCCTTTTACTGACCTTTTTATTCTATCAGCACATTACACAAGCACAATTAAAAGATACCATGCATATGAACAGTTATCCTATTCTAAAAACCGCCAGCCATATTCCGGGGTTAAATCTGGCGTTACTGGAGGCAAAGCCTTCCGTACTATCAAATGATTACCCGGTATTGTTTATACACGGCGCTTCGTTTCCATCGGCGCTTGCCGCTGGATTCCGGATGAGTCATGCTTCCTGGATGGATCATTTAAAGGAAAACGGTTTCCATGTTTTTGCCCTGGACTTTTTAGGCTACGGTTACGCCGACCGCTATCCKGAAATGTTGACCAACACCACTACAGATGCACCTCCGGGCAGGGCCGTCAGCGTTTATCAGGATATAGCGAAAGCAGTGGACTTTATTTTACAGCAAACAGGGAAAAACAAAGTCTATTTAATAGGTCATTCCTGGGGCGGATCTGTGGCAGCCTTGTACGCATCGAAGTATCCGGATAAAATTGCAAAGCTGGTTTTATTTGCCGCTATCACCGCCAGACCGGATACTGCTACCTGGGAAAAAATAATGCAGCCATATGAATCGCTGACGCCTGCACAACGTATTACGCTTATGAAAGAGGGCACGCCTGCCGGAGAAGCGTGCMGCCTCGCGCCGGAAATCTTCGATACCTGGGGAACTGCCTGGTTGCAATCTGATCCGCTTGCCGCAAAATTCCACTCGGATAGTGTACGGTTTCCAGCCGGCCCCTTTATGGATATCGCGGCACTATCACATAACGATGCCTACTATGATCCCAAAGAAATAAGGGTGCCCACACTGATTATCCGGGGAGAATGGGATGATTATCCCAGTAACCAGGACGCAGAAAAACTATTCTCTTCCCTCAAAAATGCGCCCGGTAAGAAATACGTAGTGATTGAAAAAGGAACGCATGTGATGCATCTGGAGGAAAGCCGATTGCAATTGCAAACGGAGGTGACTCATTTCCTACAGGAAGGAAAGCAGCCCAACCAACACGCCATCGCCGTTATTTTTGAAGTAACGCCCGCTGATGGGCACAAACAGGAATACCTGGACATCGCAGCTGCGCTTAAACCAGAACTGGAGAAGATAAAGGGATTCATTTCTATTGAGCGATTCCAGAGTATTTATCATCCGGAGAAGATATTGTCTTTGTCTTTCTGGACAGATGAAAAAGCCATTGAAGCATGGCGAAATATGGAAATGCATCGCGCAGCGCAGTTAAAAGGGCGGGAGTCTGTGTTTAAAGACTATCGCCTGCGGGTAGCACAAGTGATACGGGACTATGGCATGTTTGACCGGCGGGAAGTGCCGGCGGATAGCCAGTCTTTTCATGGGAAGAAGTAAGTGATCAATTAAAGCGTGAAGCATCTGCTATCCACGTAGGTGCTTTACGCTTTAATTGATAAAAGGAAATTAGTAGAAATCAGTTATAAATTTTCCAGAGTGCCGGATAAAGTTGTGGCAGATCTTCTTCTTCCCAGTCGGTTCCTTTGGTAGGAGGAGCGCCGTGATCATAGTCCAGTCCTTTGCTATATGCAACGTCACGGGGGAGATTTTCATCATCTTCTGCTACACCACTTTTTTGCAGATAAGCCTCGTCAGCAACATAGAGAAGACTCTCAAAGTCCGGAAAGGTGGATTGATCAACAAAAGCAGCGATGTCGTCAGGACTTTCCAGCGCGATATCAAATATTTTTTTGCCGCTGCCAATTAGCCAGCATCTAAAATATATGTAAGAATCGTCGCTCACATAGCCATCCATAATTTTCAGAATCCCCATTACTTTATAGTCATCGAGTTCATTGATTAACTCTCTTAAAATGATTTCGAACTGAACAATATCATCTAAGGAAAACGCCAAAAGTAATTTTTGAATTTCATTTTCCTGTTGTTCTGATGCTACTAGCAAGGATTTCTCAATGATTTCCCAGAAGGTCTTTCTTTCCATGATCATCTATATTTCTTTGTTGTCGAATGTAGGAAATATTTTTAGGGGTTGTTAAATGTAAGACAGACGGATTTACAAAACATAGTGTAATTTTTTTATCATTGTATATGGAAAATACAACTATTACGGCCAGGGATCTCCTTTATAAAATACTCGATTACGGACATTTATGGAATGGCCCCGACAGGATTGACAGCAAACCAGCCCAAACCAGGCTGGATCAGATACGGGTATTAGCAGAAGCATTTGGGGTTTCAAAGAAATCGGTGAATCCGTTAAAAATGATGCAACTGATGATGGCAGGAAAGCAGCAGGATAAACTATTTAAAAAAGTATACCGATTTTCAGTATTTATCTCTAGGGGAATTCACACAAGATAAGCCGGCTGAATTGTATAAAGGATTACAGGATAAAGCACTTGCATTAGTGCTTCCTGATTACTCCGATTTATCTGACAGTCGTTTAAAACGTTTTGATGTTCGTTGGTTGTTCCAGAATCTGTTCGGGTATAGGCAAGAGATCTATAATGCCACTTTTCCCGTTACCGGAATGTTGGAGGGATTTTCTGTAGCACTGCATTATGGCTGGTTTTTACAGCATAAATTAAATTCAGTTATTAAGGAAAACATCACTGAAATAGATGATACACTTTGTACCATCCTGGACCCTGAGAACAGGGTTTTTGACAAGGAATTGATTAAGTATCAGGATGTAGATATAGATCGGATTGACCGCGAATGGGAGATGGAAAACTATTGATGTATATTCAAACTAATATGGAAGATAATATTGATTTTTTGCTGACGCTACGCAAGCATGGGTGGACTGATTTTTTGCTTGACATTAATGGCGTAAGTCATAGGATTGTTATATCGAGTGTATTGAGCAGCCCTATGTACGACATCACAAATATGTTGCTGGCATTATTAAATAATGAAGATGAAATCATCCTGGAATGGTTTGAAGAGCCCGGCTGGAGTATCCTTCGGGTAACAAGAGAAAAAACCGAACGGCATATCATCTCTATGGAATTAGGGAGCGCCGACGATCAGTACGGTGCCGGCTATAAAAAAATAGTAACCTTTGAAATTCAACTGAAGCAACTGCTGGTGACGCTATTTTATCAGCTGAAAAAAGCATACCATTTGTTGACGCAGAAAGGTTTTGCGAAAGAACGGGAAGAAGAGTTTCCCTATGAACGTTATCGTATATTGCTGGAGAAAATTAAGGTAGATTTTCCAGGTATTTTATAAATATTTTTTAGAGATGTAGTTGTTTTCATTTGCAGGGAATACATTAAATCCGAAGATTTAGCTGGCTTTAATCCATCATTTAAATAATCAATGAACACAGTGCTATCAGGTATCGATATATTACTGGCGCATCCACCTGCATGGAAAAACAGCAGGATTGGTTTGGTAACAAATCATGCTGCTTGTACGGTAAATTTCAAACCTGTGCGGCAGGCATTGCTGGAAGCGGGTTTCGGGGTCACCCGATTATTTTCTCCGGAACATGGCCTGGATACAACTGGTGTAGATGGAGCTGAAATGAAGGATGAAACCGATCTGTTAACAGGTCTTCCGGTTACAAGTCTGTATGGTGGTAAGCTGGCGCCTGATCAAACAGATCTGGCGGAGTTAGACATCGTACTATTTGATATCCCCGATATCGGTTGCCGCTTCTATACCTATCTATGGACGATGACCCATGTAATGGAAGCCTGCGCGCTACATGGTAAGCAGTTGGTCATCGCCGACAGGCCCAATCCTTTATCAGGTAGGTTAAATCTGGCAGAAGGTCCATTGCTGGATGAACAGCATTGCAGTAGCTTTATAGGCAGATGGAGTATTCCCATCAGGCATAGCTGCACACTGGCGGAGTTGGCGTTGTATTTTAAATCAACCCGGAATAACGGGATCTTACACGAAAATACGCTCCGGTTAGAGATCATCCATTGTCACAACTGGGAGCGGAGTTTATTCTATCCGCAATGGGCGTCTTCCTTTGTGCCTACTTCTCCGGCTATACCAGATTTTGAGTCAGCATTACTATACCCAGGCCTGGGATTGCTGGAGGCCACTAATGTGAGCGAGGGGAGAGGAACCGCAACCCCATTCCGCGTGGCGGGCGCTCCCTGGATGGATGGTACCCACACGGCTATACGTTTAAATGAATTATATCCCGAAGGTGCATTGGCCCGGCCGATCCATTTTAAGCCGGCAGAAGGAAAGTATGCGGGGCAAAAATGTCAGGGAATCATGGTGCATGTAACTGATCCGGCTGTTTTCAAACCGGTGGCATATGGCTGGTTACTGATTCGTCTTATTCAACAGCTGCATCCTGATTCCTTTGCCTGGGCATCTTACCCTACCTATGTAAATCATAGCGGGGGCCGGCATCTTGATCTGCTAACAGGATTAAGAGAGGCGGAGGCTCTGGTGTTGGGGGGAGGCCAAAACGGGAATGAAGACATTCCCCGCTATACGAATCCGGAGGATTGGCAGGAGCGGATCATGCCTTATTTACTGTATTAGTATTTCCTGTCTAAAAATCATAAACATATACTTCCACCCGGCTGGTCATTTCCCACGGTAGATAATTACATGGTTATTTGATTGTTTTTTTAATAGTTTTCCTCGGACACTGATGTTAATCTAACAGATGCATAGGCTTGTAAGTTCCTATTTTTCTGGAGACCTTGAATTTCTTTTGCCTTTTCAGTTTTACATTCCCAAGTTCCCATACAGGGATAGCTACGGTAAGCACAGCAAGTACCAGGGCTATAATCCAGTAAATTATTATACAGAATTTCAGTAAAGAAAAATTGGATAAAAAACTACTGATAGAGAATAGAAATAAATCTGGTTGCAGATTTTTTAAACTATATAAGAGATAACCTAAAGTAGACGCCATCGTTCCAATAATAGCGATACAAACAAAAATTGATTTATCAATTCCCGTATGAGAAGTTTCTATATAATCAGATGGAAGCCGTTTACTTATTATTTCCGGAGGTAGCTCATCTGCGGTAATAGTGAAGATAAATGGATCATATGGCAAAAATTCAAAGAATTGAGGAGATAGAAACCTCTTTTCAATTCCCTCTTTGGTTCCCATTTGTCTGGGTATATTGCCTTTTATGAGAAGTTTGGCAATGAAATACTCTCCCGAGTTCAACAAAGGAAAATTAAATTCGACTTCAAATCCATTGTTATTTTGAATGACCTCCAGGTTTACCTGTCGTCCACCGGGCTCAATACTTAAAATATTAGCATCTAGTACTACCGCTTTGTCTGGTATTTTAAGCGTCAACGGTTTTATAATATCTTTTATGGAATAATCACCGTCATTGGCTATGATGAACTGCACCTGGTAAAGGCTTTCTACTTTCTGACCCGCGTAGTCAACGACTAGTTTTTGCTTGATATCGGGAGCTATGTCTGTTAATATTTCGCTTAAAAAGTCTACGAAACAAGAGATCTGCTTCTTTTTAATACTTTTTTTGTAATAAAACCGACTTACACAAAATGAAATGAATCCGCCAAAAATTATTCCTGCCAAAGTACCTAGAAATGTATCCATTTATTTTTTATGCTAAATAACGCTTGAATAGTATTTTGATTCGTGTGATCGGTATTATAAGAATTGGATTAACGAATTGATAACATAAGTGAACAATTGCTGTATCAAAAACGTACACGTTTTATTTATATTTATCTATATATAATTGATTATATGAAAATTAAGTAAGTGGCATTTTTCTTGGCGCCTTGCCCGTCGTTCTTGCTCAACTTTAATATTTCACCTGTTATGTTGAAAAACTATTTGAAAACCGCCTGGCAAAATTTACGTAATAATAAGTCCTATGTTGCCATTAATAGTATTGGGTTAGCAGTAGGCATTGCTGCCTGTTTGCTTATCTATTTACTCATTCAATATGAAACCAGCTTTGATAATTTTCATCAAAATAAGGAGCGCATTTTTAGAGTGGTATCGGCCGTAAAAACGCCGGAAGGGATGAATTATTCGAAAGCCAGCGCTTTTCCGGTAGCCGATGCTTTGCGGCTCGACTATCCCCAACTGGAACACGTGGCCCGTATATATGGAAGAGAGAATAGACAAATTACTGTGCCGAATGATAAAGGAAACGCGTCGCAGAAAAAGTTTAAGGAGAATGTATTCTTTGCGGAGCCCGAATTTTTCGACCTATTCAATTTCCCTTTCGTGGAAGGAAACCCGAAAACGGCTTTGTCGGAGCCCAATACTGCAGTACTGACGCAGGCAACAGCCAATAGATATTTCGGCGACTGGCATACCGCCGTAGGCAAATTCATTCAACAGGAAGGACAGCTCTGTAGAGTTACGGGCATCCTAAAGGATATTCCTGCCAATACAGATTTCCCTCTGGGCGTAGTGTTTTCTTTTAAAAGCGCCAATCACGAAGATATGTTAACCGATTGGGCGGGCCTCGACGGATCATTAAACACCTTCCTCGTACTCCCGAAAAATACCACTGCCTCCCAGTTTAACAATGACCTCAGCACTTTTGTAAAGAAACATAGCCCAGTTGAATATGCTAATCAGGGCTATATATTACAGCCATTGAATGGAATACACTACGAAGGCGAGTTTGGTACTTACAGACGTAGTACATTCAGCAAAGAATTGATTACTGCCTTAAGTTTAATCGGCCTGTTTCTGTTGCTGGTAGCCTGTATAAATTTTATCAACCTGGCAACAGCACAGTCAGTAAGTCGCTCAAAAGAAGTAGGGATCAGAAAAGTATTGGGTAGTAGTAAACAACAATTAGTGATGCAATTCCTGAATGAAACATTGCTAATTACCATGTGTTCCGTTGTGATGGCAGTTTTGCTCGCGTATATAACATTGCCGTTTTTGAATGATCTATTACAAACACCACTGGAAATACAACCCGGTTTTTCTTTGATAACATTCTTATGTAGTGTATTGATAGCTGTTACGCTGTTATCCGGTATATATCCAGCAATGGTACTATCAGGATTTGACCCCATTACTGCACTGAAAAGTAAATTTACCAGCAACAAAGTAGGTGGAGTTGCGGTAAGAAAAGTGTTGGTGGTTTTTCAGTTTGCAACAACACAGGCGTTAATAATGGGGACGTTAGTTGTTGTAAGCCAGATGAACTTTTTCCATAATGCGCCGATGGGTTTCGACAAAGCCGCCATCGTTACAGTGCCCATGGCAAATGATGGCGCTCCGAAGTCCAAAATGGATGCACTAAAGCTGGAACTATTACAACAGACCGGAATAGAAAATGTGAGTTTAAGCGCGTTCAGTCCGATAGATAAAGCAGGATGGGACAGTGATTTTAAATTCGATAATGCCTCGAAGAAATCAGGCTTCAAAACCGAGTTTAAATGGGCAGACGCAGACTACTTCAACACCTATCATATTCAGTTTATTGGCGGTGCGCCCTATCAACGCGCTGATTCCGTCAATGGATTTGTGATAAATGAGCTGATGATGAAAAAATTAGGATTTCATCATCCTGAAGACATCATCGGGAAAAAAATAACTTTTTTTGATGGTGATATGGTGGCGCCTATTGTGGGGGTAGTAAAGAATTTTAACGGCAATTCATTGAAAACAGAAATGACACCTATCGTACTGGGTTCTTTCAAAATGGTGTATCGGTTAATTAATATTAAAATACAACCGCAACGTACAAAAGAAGCCCTGGCCACCATTGAGCGGATTTGGACGAAAGCCTATCCCGATTTTATTTTTGAGTACGAGTTTATGGATGATAAGATTGCCAGCTTTTACGAACAGGAAAATCAGCTCTCTCAATTGTATAAGGTATTTGCGGGCATCGCTATATTTATTTCCTGTCTTGGTTTGTACGGCTTTGTTACGTTTATGGTAATACGACGTACCAAAGAAGTAGGTGTGAGGAAAGTACTGGGGGCTTCCGTTGCAAATATTGTTTATCTGATCTCTAAAGAATTTACTGTACTTATTGGTATAGCATTTTTAATCGCGGCCCCGCTGGCTTATTACTTCATGCATCAATGGTTACAGCACTTCGCCTATAGAATACATATTGGTGTAGGTCTCTTCTTATCTACTATTTTGATAGCAGAGATGATTGCGTGGCTCACGGTGGGGTACCGGGCAGTAAAAGCAGCAGTAGCGAATCCGGTGAAGAGTTTGAAGATGGAATAAGATATTGTGTTATCTTGGATTGGAATTACTCATTATCAAATTGTACGGGTAGTTCAATATAACCTATGTGGTACAAGCTATATTTGTTAACTGGTCTTATTTTATTGGTGATATCATTAAGCCTGTTAAAGCAGACTATTAATTTCATCGGTAAAAGTGAAAAAGCCATTGGCACAGTCGTTTCATTGGAAGCAGATGACGGAGCCTATTCTCCTGTTTTTGAAATAAAAATAAAAGAACATCTCCCGGTCGTTTATGAACTTCCCGCGGCCAGTAATCCTCCGGCATGGGATATAAGAGAACAGGCCACTTTTTTGTATGATCGGGAGAACCCGGAAGAAGTCCGGATGATGAGTTATTTCTGGCTCTTCAACTGGACCATAGTCCTGATGGCACTTGCCATTCCTTTATTGATTGTTGGCGGAGGATATTTTATTCTCCAGCCACGAATAAAGGAGGTCAATGAAAGTTATTTCTAAAGCAATCAGGAAAATCTAAGCAGATGATTATTTATTCCATTTTTATCATCGTTGGTAGTTTGTTGTTGGCCGCTGCCATAGCGGGGATGAAGAACAGGCTGGCCTTTTTAAAGAAAGGAGAACGGGTGGAGGGAACTGTTGTTGAATTGGAAAAGAGAGAAGATGAGGACGGAGCGTTTTACTATCCCGTTTTTGAGATTTATACCAGTCAGCGGAAAAAAATTACGTATAAGCATACAGGTGGGTCGGCATTTCCGACATGGAAGATTGGTGCCACCAGAAATTTTGTCTTCATTCCGGGCAAGCCCGAAACAGTATGGCATCTTAGCTATGGGAAGTTCTTTGCGTGGCCATTAACCCTGATGGTGCTAGGAGCAGATCTGTTGGTAATTGGTACCGGCTATTTTCTTTTGAGCGGATATTTTAATGGCTGAGCGATATTCATTTTCCTCCAGATTTCGTACATTAGTAACAGGCTAAAAAATACACAACCTATTCTGTCATCACGCGCTCCAGGTAATGCAGAGCTTATTGAATAATAATCAATCAAATAAGCTGCTGATGAAAACGAACTACCTGTCACTTATTGCTATTTTATTCCTGCTGGCGTGTAATAACAACGCTAAAACAGGCACTGATAAGAAAACCCCGGACCTCCGCTGTTATGTAGCTAAAACAACGGATAAAGCCTGGTACTCCTCCGGTAAAAAAGCGCCCAAATTAACCGGCCTGAAAGGGATCGATTTCCCGGTGTCAACAAATAATCCAGCCGCGCGGGAATATTTCAACCAGGGAATGATGCTAATGTATGGTTTCAATCATGCAGAGGCGGCGCGGTCTTTTTATGAAGCCTCCCGCCTGGACAGCACTTGTGCCATGGCTTACTGGGGATATGGATATGTATTGGGGCCTAATTATAATGCAGGTATGGAAGAAGACAACTTCCAGCGGGCCTATGATGCTGTGGTGAAAGCAAAGTCGTTAAGTGCCGGATGTACACCAAAGGAAAAGGCGCTCATCCAGGCATTGGCCGCCCGTTATGCAATGCCGGCGCCAGCGGATAGGAAGCCCTTGGATATTGCCTTTGCCGCCGCAATGAAGGAAGTATATGATCAATATTCTACTGACCCGGATATTGGCGCATTGTATGCAGAGGCGTTGATGGATCTTCATCCATGGGATCTGTATGACATGAAAACAAAACAACCCCGTGCCTGGACACCGGCGTTACTGGCGGTACTGGAACACCTGATTAAAGTGAATCCCAAACATCCGGGTGCACATCATTACTATATTCATGCTGTAGAGGCGTCTGCCACGCCGGAAAAGGGATTGGCAAGTGCGCGGCTGCTGGATACGCTGATACCGGGAGCAGGACATTTACTACACATGCCGTCGCATATCTATATCAATACCGGCGACTATCACCTGGCTACGTTAGCGAATATACGTGCAGTGGAGGTGGATAGTAATTACGCGGTAACCTGTCATGCGCAGGGAGCTTACCCACTGGGCTATTCTCCGCACAATTATCATTTCCTGGCGGCAGCTGCTACGTTGGAGGGCGACTCTGCGCTGGCGTGGAAGGCGGCGAAAAAATTGCAGGAGCATACCTCCGCTGATATCATGCGTTTACCGGGCTGGGGCACCTTACAGCATTACTATACAATACCCTATTACGTGGCGGTGAAATTAGGCATGTGGGATACTATTCTGGCCATTCCTTCCCCGGCGGAAGACCTGGTGTATMTGCAGGCTATCTGGCGTTACGCAAGAGGGATGGCATTCCTGGGAAAGCATCAGGTAGCAGATGCAGAAAGGGAACTGGCTACTTTGAAAACACTGGCATCGGACACGACCCTTCGCCACCTCACTATCTGGAATATCAACACCACTGCCGACCTGGTGCAAATAGCCCTGAAAGTATTATCCGCAGGAATGGCGGCGCAACAACAACATACTGATGCTGCTATTACCTTGCTGCAGGAGGCGGTGGCCATGGAAGATAAACTGAATTATAATGAACCACCCGACTGGTTTTTTTCTGTCAGACATTATCTGGGTGCGGTACTCCTGGATGCGGATAAATTCAGCGACGCGGAAACCGTGTACCGAAAGGATTTGCAGACATGGAGAAATAATGGATGGGCATTGATGGGACTCTACAAATCCCTGATAGCGCAGCATAAAATCGCGGAGGCACAACAGGCGAAGTCTGCATTTGATGCCGCGTGGCGTTATGCAGATATGGAGCTCACCTCATCGTCCGTACTGCATACTCCTCAGTAAATGTCTGCAGTATAAATTGTCCAATTCCCCCCTTTATCTTGTCCAATGCGCACCGGGTGAAACACTATATTAGCGAGTACTTTTGAAAAAAATAAATAGTTATGGCAAATATCTTACATCGGGTTGGAATTAAAACATCCTCAATAGATGAGGTATACCGCGCATTGACCACAGAGAAAGGGCTTGCAGGCTGGTGGACTTCCGACACAACAGGAGAAGGTAATCAGGTGGGTAATACCATTACATTCGGGTTTGGAGAAAACGGAAACATTGGTATGAAAGTAAATAAGCTGGAACCATCTAAATTTGTGGAATGGCAGGTAGTAGAAGGTCCGCAGGAGTGGCTGGTTACCACCATCAGCTTTGAGCTGAAACAGGACGGCGACTATGTCATCGTACTCTTTAGAAACCTTGGCTGGGCAGAGCCTGTGGAGTTTATACATCACTGCAGCACTAAATGGGCCCTGTTTTTAATGAGTCTGAAGTCTTTGATAGAAACAGGAAAAGGACAGCCTTCTCCAAATGATGTTAAAATCGACAACTGGAACTAGTACCATCAGATAATACTATTACAAGAAAGCCCGCGATCAACGCGGGCTTTCTTGTAATAGTATCCTTATTTATTTTACGATAATATACTTTTTGGCGGTGGTGACTCCTTCCCAATGATCTGTTCGGAAGGGCGCTGCCGGTAAGCCTTCTTTATTGTATAAATTGGCTTCCATGGCGTCGTCTGTCCAGCCGTATCTCACTGCTGCGGGATGGGAAATAGTTTCGTTGTATACCATTACACTATCGCCTTGTACATATGCTTTTGCCCATTTAAATTGCTGATCAGCGCCAGCTATCTGAAATCCCTGGAGGTAACCATATCGGTTTTGTATCGTAAGCCCGCCACCGGTATTGGTGAAATGTAGTACTGCTGTAGCATCTTTTAGGGAGATGGATGCATACAACGGCCCCCCTGGCACTACGTTCATGCCATAGGTTTGCTGCAATGCATTGAGCGCTAACCGAAGGCCTACGTCTTGCTTGTTGGTAGGATGTACATCTGCGGGATTACCGATATCCGTAGTAACGGCCATGCCTGTATGAGGAACGGATAGCGTAAGTAGCTGTGCTTCTCTTAATTCCGCCCAGGCGCTGCCGGTTAATCGCATCTGGCGACTGGGATTGAAGGAAGATAACTGAACAAAATAAAACGGAAAATCGCCCAGGTGCCAGCGTTGCCGCCAGTCGGCAATCATCAGCGGAAACGTGCGGCGGTATTGAAAGGCACGTTCGCAGTTGGCTTCTCCCTGGTACCAGATCGCTCCCCGGATGCCATAGGGAATCAAGGGCGACAACATCGCATTAAATAACAGCGATGGAAAGCTATTCGGGGCTGCTTTGGATGGAAGGCCCACTTTTAATTTATCGGCTGCAATGGCGGGAAGTTCTTTGAAGTCGGGATCAGTGGATAAGGCCTCCTGGCTGGTCCACGTTTCTACATTGGTACCGCCCCAGCTGCTGTGAATGAGGCCTATGGGCACTTTCAACTCCTGCTGTAATYTGCGGGCAAAGAAATAAGCTACTGCACTGAATGAGCCGGCTGTATCCGGACTACATACCTTCCATGTGGCAGGCAGGATATCTGCCTGTGGGGTCAGGGCCGTATTTTTTGGTACCGTGATTTCCCTGATTTCGGGATAGTTCGCTGCTTTAATTTCTTCCGCATTATTCTGGGCATTCCTGAGTGGAAATTCCATGTTCGACTGGCCGGAGCATACCCATACTTCACCCACCAGCACATTCTTTACCAGTAATTCATTGTTGCCTTTTACAACCAATTCGTAAGGGCCGCCGGCTGCTTCTGCGTGGAGTTGTAGTTGCCAGTTGCCGTCCTTTCCGGCTTTAATCGTTTTTACCTGCTTATTAAACCGGATGGTGATTTTTTCACCGGCAGCCGCCCACCCCCAGATGGGGATAGGCGCGTTCCGTTGTAATACCATGTTATCTGAAAACAGGTGTGGCAGTTTTATTTCCGCTGCTGTTGCTGTGGTGTAAAATACCACCGCCAGTAACAGGCTTGCTTTTTTGAAGAAAGAATTAGTTCCAGCCATTTTTGATGTCTTTCGCAACGTTAGGATTGTAGTTTTTCTCGATATCCGGTATAGGGAGCAGTACGTTTTTATCCTCGAAAGGTTGTGTGCCTGTGCCGGGTTCTGCGCCTTTTTCCGCATTGATGGTTTGTTTGATAATGCCCCATCTCAGCAGGTCGAAATACCGGCTTTGTTCTCCGCATAATTCCAGCTGCCGTTCGCGCATTAATATTTTCATCGCGTTGTTTTTATCGCCCAGCGTAGTATACAGGAGGGCATGGGAGCGGGAACGTACACTATCTATCAGTGCCAGTGGAGCGTTACCGGTATTGTTTTGCTGGATATATGCTTCTGCCAGCATCAGCATCACATCCGCCAAACGGATCACTTGTCCGTTAATCGGACTTTTAGGATCACCATATTTTTCTACGAGGTTATAATATTCATATTTCTTCCAACGATAATCACCTTGTGGATCGGTGGCATCAAAAGGATAGGGCTTTGCACCGGTAGCGCATTGCTGGCAATACATGGTTTCACCGCCGGAGGCAGCAGTGCCATAGAAGGTAGATTGGGCACGGGGATCAGTATAAGGTAATCCATCAACAGGGCTGGCATAGGTGAATGCTTTCACTGCTGCATTGCTGATGTATACGTTTTTCCAGTCGTTCCAGCCGTATTCCATGGCGCGGCCGGTATGTGTTTGTTTACCTACCTGTTCTGCGCCATTGCCAAACATGTAGTAGGGAGAGCCAACACCCCAATCCGTCCATTGCTGATTCATGATCTGGAAAATACTTTCCGGTGTGTTCTGATTGGTGGTACTGAAAACGTTATCGAAGGAAGGGTCCAGTTTGTATGCATACGGTGATCCCATCAGCTTTTCAAACGAGGCTTGTGCCTGCGCCCATTTTTTCTGGTACAGATAGGTTTTGCCAAGCAGCGCAATCACGGCGCCTTTGGTAGCGCGGCCCAATTCTGCGGTGGGGTATACGGTGGGTAATTCTGTGGTGGCTTCGGCTTCTGTCAGGTCTTTTTCAATTTGCTTCCATACATCAGCGGCGGCGCTGCGTGACAAGTAGTTGTTGTGAAGGGTGGTTTGATAATCGGTATAGAGTGGTACATCTCCCCATAAAGTAACTAAATGCAGGTAAGCATAAGCCCGCAGGAACTTCACTTCGGCGAGGTACTGATTCAGTTTGGCGCGATCTGCTGTGGCCGTGGGATTCCAGGCTGCTGCCCGGTCTATTACCAGGTTGCATCTGAAAATCATGCGGTAAAGAGAACCCCATAAACTACCCAGGTCTGAGTTGTTGGTACCAAAAGTATAATCGCCCAATTCCTGTTCAGGGCCGAGCAAAAAGCTGGCGCGCTTGGCTTCATGCCCCATCAGGTCAAAAATGAAATAGTACTCGCGTGCCCATAATCCCGGATGTAACAGCGTAGCGTAACTGGCTACGGTAGCCTGGTTCAGCGCGGAGATATTGGTGAAGTAGGTCTCGTATGCGTAGGCGCTTTGATCCACCAGGTCAAGACGTGATTTCTTACATCCTGTGGAAATGGCCATCATACCGGTGATGAATAGTAGTTGACGTATATGCTTCTTCATAAAATCACTTTTAAAAATTAAAACCCTAGTTGAAGACCAGCCATGAAAGTTCTTGGCTGTGGTACTTGTCCCTGATCAATACCGCGTGCAAAAATGTAGTCGCCCGCTATTTCCGGATCATAACCGGTGTAACGGGTAAGGGTGAGTAAGTTTTGCGCCGCAATATAAATGCGCAGCGATTTAAGGGTGTTTTTTGTCACGGTGCTTAACATCGCAGCAGGCGCATTGTATCCAATGGTAATGTTGCGTAAACGCAGGTAGCTGCCATCTTCCAGCCAGAAGTCGGACGGACGGAGGTTACCATTACCGGTTACATTCTGGCCTATGCGGGGCAGCGCCGCTACATCGCCAGGCTTACGCCATCTGTCGAGGATATCCGTGGTAGCATTATGTCCGGTAGACATGAAGCTGGTATTTAATTTCAGGCCGTTCAACAGTTTTGAACCACTTACACCGGACAGTACCAGGTTCAGATCAAAATTTTTATAGGTGATACCCGCGTTGATACCGTATACATATTTAGGGATGGCATTGCCTAATATTTCCTGGTCTTTTGCAGTTACCACGCCATCGCCATCAATATCTTTATAAATAAAATCTCCCGGTAACAAGCCATCCTGGTACTTTGCATTCGGGTTGCCTGTTTTTTTAGCAGCGGCTTCGTTGAGTGTGGTAATCTCTGCGGCATCTTTTGCCACATGGTCCATACGGTAACCGTAGAAAGAACCAATCGCATAACCGGCAGCAGTATACGTAGTAGTAGGTACTGGTGTAAAGGCGCCCGCCTGTATAGGTGCGGAGAACTGATCGCCTAAGGATAATACTTCGTTGTGGTTTACCGATCCGTTCACGCTGATGTTAAAGCTGAAGTTCTTGTTGATTTTATCGTGGTATCCAATAGTCAGCTCAAAGCCTTTGTTGCGCGCGTCTGCAGCATTGACTGTTTTCCTGGGCTGCGTACCGGTAGGACTCACCCCAATACTGGCGGGTAATAAAGTGGTCACCAGCAAACCGGCACTTTTACGATCATACCAATCCGCTTCCACAGCGAGGCGGTTTTTCAGGAATGCCAGGTCGATGCCGATATCCGTTTGTGTGGTTTGTTCCCATTTTAAATCCGGGTTGCTTAAAGTCACCAGTGTGGTACCGGATACAAAGGTTTCGTTACTGCCGAATGAATATACCAGCGCGCCTCCGGGCGTACCCTGATAGGTTTTTGCCGTGTTCAGGAAGTTAGGAATATTGTTGTTGCCGGTTTGTCCCCAGCTGGCGCTTAGCTTTCCATCTGATAAAAATGGCAGACTGTTTTTTATGAAGTTTTCTTCTGAAAAGCGCCATGATAAACCGCCGGCAGCGAAGTTGCCATACCGGTTATTGGGACCAAAGTTGGAAGCGCCATCTCTGCGATAGCTGGTAGTCAGAATATATTTATCGTCGTAAGTATAGTTCAACCGCGCATAGTAAGAGATTACAGAAGGGCGTGCATAGTTGGAATAAGTATTGGTCACAGATTGCGAAGAAGCAACTACTACATCAGGGAGGTTATCGTTAGGCTGACCGGTACCTCTGATAGAAGAACCGTTGGTGCGTCCGGGATCAATATAGCTTTGTCCCGCGATGGCTGCCAGTTGGTGTTTGCCGATTAGTTTGTCGTACGACAGGTAGTTCTCCACCATGTAGTAGGAGTTCTCTGAAAAAACAAGATTCGATTGGCGTGCCTGGTTCAGGAAGTTAGAGGCCTGGTATTGTTGCTGATAGCTGCTGGTCCGGCCGGAATTCACTTCTGCCGCGAATTGTGAGCGAAATTTCAATCCATCGATGATCCGTACTTCACCGGATAATTGCGGGAAGAAAGCCAGTGATTTGGCGGTCTGACTTTTCATGGCAATTTCCTGCAGCGGATTGATGGCATTGCTGTAGTCGTCGATATTGGAAACGATAGAGTATCCGCCCTGGATAGACGGGTCCAGTACGGGTTTATAGGGAGCATATTGTATGGCATTAATGATATTGCCATAGTTGCCTTTGCCTACATATTGACGAACGATCACATTTTGCGTAAACTTAAAGCGACCTAATGTTTCTTCAAGTCCTACACGTGCCTGAAATCTTTTGCTGGAGGCATCGGTTAAAATGGCCTGTTGATCGATGTAGGTGGCGGAGATGCTATAGTTCACCCGTTCCCCGCCGCCGCTGAGGTTCAGGTCATTTTCAGACACCATGGCGTTGCGGAAAATGGCATCCTGCCAGTTGGTACTGTCCTTTAACATACCGGGAGTATTGAATTTGGCGGGTAGGGTGGCATTCTTTGTTGCGGCCAGATCCTGTAATGCTGCTACATATTGATCGGTATTGAGCAGATGTAGTTGTTTCCAGGCCTTAGCCATACCCCATTGCGTGGTAAAGCTGACGCGGGGAGGACCGGTTTTACCTTTTTTAGTGGTGACAATCACCACGCCATTGGCCGCTGCAGAGCCATAGATAGCGGTAGAAGAGGCGTCTTTCAGGACGGTGATGTTTTCAATGTCCTGTGGACTAATGCTATTAAAAAGGCCTTTGCTGCCCTGGATACCGTCTATGATGTACAGGGGATTGATATCAGTAAAGCTACCGGTACCTCTGATAATGATCTGGGCATCGGCGCCTACTACGCCACTGCTTTGCAGTACCTGTACGCCAGCCGCTTTACCAATAAGTAATTGCGATGGGTTGGTGGCGTTAACGGCGCCGGCTTCTTTCACATTCACTACATTGAAAGCCCCTACCAAATCTTTCTTCCGGGCAGTACCATAGCCGATTACCACGATATCGTTCAACGCCGATACCGTTTTAACGAGGCGTATAGAGAAGGTGAGGGTACCGCCAGGCTTCAGGATGACATTGTTCAGCTGTTGGGGTTCAAAGCCCACATACGATACGCTGAAAACGTATTTCCCTTCGGGTGGTAATCCGGAGAAGCGGAACACACCGTTACTGTCCGTCATGACGCCGGCAGTATACTTCGTTTTTTCATTGAGTGCTACTACAGAGGCATTGGGGAGTAGTTCGCCCTGATCTGTGCGCACGGTGCCGGTCACCTGCATGCGGCTTTGTGCCTGGGCGGCCAGGGATACGCCTGATATCAGCATGACTAGCAGCAGGAAAAGCCGCCATTTTGGTTGATAGAACATCTTCATAACTGGAACGTTTTTTTAGTACAGGGCATAGCAAGCCCTCGACGCCACTGACGCCGACTGTGGAATAGAACTATATTGGTGAATTATTTCTTCTTAATAATAAATCCGCTATCGTTTCTGATCAGCTGGAGATTATTAGGAAGCGTTAAATCAGTCAGGATTTTTTCCAGTGAGTCTGTTTTTTCAAATTTACCATCGAAATAAATCTCCATTACATCGGAAGGATAATAATAGATGCTTATGCCGTAGTAATTACTCAACTGTTCCAATACCTGTGACATTGGTTGATTATTAAACTTATACCAGTCAGGTTTCGTATAACCGGTACCGTTATTGCCGGCTTTTACTAGTACATTTGTGGCCGCGGTATTAAAGTCAGCTACCACCGCTTTTCCGGAATTGCGGTAATACCTGAGTTCTTTACCCGGTGTCAGTACCACATCGTTGATGACTTTGGTTTTATTGACCGCCCCTTCTACCAATACTTTCCCGTTGTTGAGTCTTACGGTAATCATATCTTCTCCTGGGATGGCTTTCACATGAAAAAAGGTACCTAATGCAGTCGTGGTTAGTTCGCTGCTATGTACGGCAAAGGGATGTAATTTATCAGCAGCTACCGTAAAATCCGCTTCTCCGGTAAGATATATATGTCTGTTTACTTTGAATTCCTTGTAATAAACCATGGTGGCTGCCGGCAGCAGTTGTACTACAGAGCCGTCCGGTAATACAACGGTCATGGTCTTAGTGCCGTTATTGATAGTGAGCTGTTGTTGTTCTGGTGGAATGGCTACTATCATGGGCGTATTGTTTGCCATTTGCGGCTGCTTACGGTTCACCAGGAACAGGGCGCCACCTGCCAGTATTCCGGTGGCAACTGCGGCAATGGCCAGCCGTTTTATCCATAGTTGCCGCCTGTTACGGGATACTGTTTGGAGATGAATATTTTTCAGCCATTGTTGAGAAACAGTTTCAGGGAGATGACCCTCGTTTGTTTGTTGCAGAAATTCGGTTACCGGCAGATATTTTTCTGTCAGTTCAGGATGTTCCTGCAGGTAGTTGCCAACCTCACGGGCTTCTTCCGGTGTGCATTTATTGCTGAAAAACCGTTTCAGTAATTCATCATTTATCATCATAATATACGGCTGATAGATAAGTAATACGTTTGTAAAGCACTAACTACGTAGTCCGATGCAAAAAAAAATTAAAACCGGCCAAACCACGCCAGGAGCGAGATCAGGAAACCCAGGTAGTGCTTTAGCTGCTTCAGGGCCTGGAAAATATGTGTTTCCACTGTTCTGGACGACAAGGAAAGTTCGTGCGCAATTTGCTGGTAGCTCATCCCTTTATAACGGCTCATTTCAAATACCTTGCGACGCATGGGGGGCATTTCTTTCAGTGCATTGGCCACTTTGGCCTGTAGTTCCTTTTCAGCCAGCTTTCCCCACAGGTCATCTACGGGCAGGGTATATTTATCTATTACATGGATCACTTTTTCCTTGTAAACAGTTTCTTTGCGGAGTAAATCGATGAGGGTAGTACGGGCAATGCGGAACAACTGTAGCTGGATATCGAGTTCGTCAGCCAGGTTTTCCCGGTGATTCCAGCATTTGATAAAAGTAAGCTGCGTCACCTCTTCGGCAATGAAGGATGACCTGGTTTTCTGAAGAATAAAATAGTAAATCCTTTTGTGCCAGGTATAGTAGACTTCATTAAATACCAAAAGGTTACCCTGTTTCAAAGCAGCAATAGTATTCAAAACGTGGCAATTTTACTATAGCAATTTAAATAAATAAAAATGGAAATTCCTAGAAATGCGGGGAGTAGCTCCGTATATATGAATACGTTATATTGAAAAAAGGGCGCCATGGCCCTTTTGATTTTTAAAATTTAATGTGGCTGGTTAATAAGGCGATGGAAAGCTATCACGTAGATGGGCCGCTATACTGGGATCGTTAGCGAGTATTGCCATGTCTGCAAGGTCACGTTGTTCGATGTTTTTCAGTGTCACATCGTTCTTTCCGGTTAACATATTCATCGTTTTCATGGCGCAAAAGTACGGATATCGGCGTTAAGTCAGTTTGTTAACGCCGCATATAAGACCATACGCGACCACTCCACCGGCTATAGAGGCAATTATATCATAGCTGTCGAACACCCTGCCCGGTATCCATATCTGCGCCACTTCATACAGTATCAACCCGCTCACCGCTGCTATACTGGTTTTTAGCGCTTCACTATTGGTATATTGCTTTCTAACAATAACAACAGCAAATGTGAACAATAGGGCCGAGAGGAAATTGGGTAAACTACCGGCAATAATATTAAAGTGGTTGTGAAACAGATACCGCCGGAAACTTAATTCTTCATACAGTGTAAAAGCGGCGATAATAATCAGCAGGGAAAGGTAGAAATAGGAGCGTTTCATGCGGCAAAAGTACGGATATGCTACCAAAGCGCGCTAACCCGGGTATTGGAATTTTCATATGAAGCCGTATCTTCATGGCCCTATATATATCTATGGAAGCATTACTGACCTTTAAGAGATTTCATACTGCAGCACAAGCCGCCGAAATAATAACACTCCTGCACGAACATCATATTCCGGCTCAATACGAAGAGGAAGTGATATTGGATAAAGTATATGTTGGACAGAATTTTGATCAGGGACACCTGGTGAAAATTGCTGCCGCTGACTTTTCCCGTGCCGATGCGCTTCTGAAAAGCCTGATCAGCGTGGCTCCCGAAGACGTGGAACCCGACTACTACCTGTTATCCTTTTCTACTGAAGAGTTGAAAGAGGTGATCATGAAAAAAGATGAGTGGGGCGATTTCGATTATGCGTTGGCGTTAAAACTCCTGGAAAGGCAGGGTGTTTCCTATTCCCCCGAACAACTGGCGCAAGTAGGGGATGGCCGCATGCAGGCACTTTCCCGGCCGCAAGAGCTGCCGGCTATCTGGACGTTGATAGGATTCCTTTCTCCACTGATATTGTTTGCACCGATTCCTTATACACCGGTGTTTTCTTTCCTGGGCGTTTTTATGGGTGCATTTGTTTGGTTGACTAAAAAAACACTGCCGGATGGTTCCCGTATACTGGCATTCTCCGAAAAAACGCGACACCAGGGCTGGTGGATGATGATATCCGGCGTGGTGTTGATCGCCATCTGCTGGACGACGTTGTTCATCAGGCTACCTCACGGCTATTAATGACAGCAATTCCCCAGCTGCATAGGCGGGCATTTCACCGTACCGTAACTACAATATACACAGCAATCACCTGTCTTCGGCTGTATCCGTTGATGGCAGTGCCCGCATTCATAGAAATACTGGCAGGCATCTACCGGCATTATTTCCTCCTTTTGATGCCCACAGTAGGGGCAGGTAAGCACTGATTTTAATTGGATGTTAGCCGGCATAAAGTTCGGTTTTGATGAATGATGGCGCTTTTGCACGGATGTGTAGGCGTTCCCGGTCCCGAAGTTAAAATGAAAATATCACTGTTCCTGTAGTTTGATCGGCATATAATCAAATTGATACTACACCTTCAGAATTAAAATGTTACAGATTTCGTATTAACAATTGGATCACATCTCAATAACAAGGGATTGCGTATTTCAATTAGCTATTATAGTTAAATGATTATAATATCTGGGAAATTCCATTAGACGCTAATCCATTACCCACATGTTGAGAACGCTATTTGTATTTATTTTGACAGCCGTTACAATTTCAGTGAATGCGCAGGAAGAGAGCGTTTTTATGCAGACAGATAAGAAAGTCTGTTTTGTAGCTGATACGATTTGGTTCAGGTCCTTTATTTTAACGGACAGCTCCCGCGTTAGCAGTAATTTTTATCTGGAATTAATTGATCAAAAATCAGTGCTGTTAGAAAGAAAGATCTTCCCTGTTAAGGAACACGCTTGCGCAGGGCAGATCACGATACCTGTGAAGCCGGGCAATTATTGGTTAAGGGGATATACGTTGAATGGTACCAGGGAAGCTATTATTCCTATAAACGTTTTGGATGGAAAAGACCAGAATGTTGTCGTAAAGCAAAGTCCTCCAATACCCTCACCGAACACCCACACCAATTTGATTTCCGTGGTAAAGGATCAGCAACAATATACCGTAAACGTGGCGTCACAGCAGGATTTCAGTTATTGTATTGCTGTCACCGCTATAGATGATGTTGGATCTGCGGCGGCGTCCACATTTCCGATGCCTGAGTTTCCGAAGAGATGGGATACCGCCGGCCTGATATTTCACGCAAAATTGCTTGGGTCTGCAAATAAAAAAAACAGTGACCTGGATGTACACATGTATGTTCAGCATGATTCGGCCAATAGCCTGAAAACTTATCTATCGCTTGATAGCGGATTCGTCACGTTTCAGGATCTTTATTTTTATGGCCCGGCACAATTGCACTATCAACTCTTTAAAAATGAGAAACCATTGAGGGACAATTTTCGCCTTGAATTGCTCCGTGATTCGTTCCCCGCGTTTAAACCGCCTTTAGCCGGATTTAGAAAGGATACGGTCCATCTTTCTGTCGAATTGCCTAAAGCAACCATTGAGGAGAGAATTCTTTCTGGCAGCCGGTTTAAAACTTTAAAAGCAGTGGAGGTAAAGGCCAGGTGGCACGACAGACATCTGGCTTTGGACAAGAAGTATGTTGTAAAGGACGAGTTCAAAGCCACTGAGCAGTTTACTTTCGATCTGAGAGATCCCATAAATCCAGGCGGCATCTATTATGTAATGGATTATTTAGCCCGTGAATTACCTCCCAACTGGGTAGGTGGTACCTTAATGGCATGTAAGCATATTGATGTGTATGTTGATGAACAGTTGAGGGATTTCACATCAGTAACCTTCATGCCGCTGGCCGATTTTGCTTACGCAAAGATTTATAAAGACCTCCATCCGCCATGTCCTGCCATCTGCCTCTATACACGGCATAAAGATGATGTAGTGTCAAAAGATGGGTTGTCAAACACTTTAAACATTAATGGATACACGAAATCGCTAACCTGGTCACAGCCGGATGCAATCACATGGCTCTGGAACAGTGATGTGAGAACGTCTCATTTTCAATTTCCAGCTCCATCGAAGCCTTTTAAAATTGTTATCACAGGTAGGTTGAACGATGGAACGCCTATTTTATATGAAAAATCTTTTACCGGTGATTTTTGACATGCGCCGCCATTAACGCGCTATCAAATTCAAAAATCCTTTCACCGCCCTCACAAACTGTTCTGGCTGATCCATATGCAAACTATGTCCTGCATCCCGGAGTAGTTCCGTTTGTAGCAGGGGATTCATCTGCTGCAACGCTTCCGCCATTTCAACAGACACCACCCCTTTGTCGCCGAATAACAGTAAGGCCGGTATATTTATCTGACAGATCAATTGCCGGTAATCGGGGTTCGGTGGCCGGAGTACTTCGAAAGCAGCCATGCTGGTTTGCAGGCGGGCTTTTGCATATAGCTCAATCATTTCCGATGACCGGTGAGGGTGTCGCGTTCGTCCCGCTGTTATCAGCTCTTCCAGCGATTGATCCAGTACTTTTTGATGTTGTGCGGCTACATCACTTTCGTATACTTCCTGCTGAACCACCGGAGACAAAAAGGTGGGGTCTGCCAGGATGACGGCACGGAGTAAGGAAGGAGCACGACTGTCTACTACGGCTGCCGTCATTCCGCCCATGGAGTGTCCTAGAAGGATAGGAGCAGGAAGCTGTAATGTTTGTATGAAGTCAATGATGTCATTTGCATGATCTTCGTATTGATATCCCTGATCAGGTTTGCCAGACTGGCCATGTCCTCTGGCATCCGGCATGATAACGTCATAATCTGTTTCCAGTGCCCGGGCCAGGTTGGCCCAGCAAAGGCCGTTTGTCATAAGGCCATGCAGCAGCAGTAGTGGCGGCTTGTTGCCACCAGTGCGGGTATAATGTAAACGGATATGATTGGTATCGCAATAGGCACTTTCCCAGTTGAACATTTTTTACTTTTTCCGGATGATGAATAAAGATAATCAACTTATCATCATCGCATATACAACGATGTTATACGTAGGCCAGATCCCAATGTACGAAGAACCACAAACGTATAACAACCKGGTAAAAACTTTTCTGTTGACTAACACATCGCTTAACGGGGATTAAAAAATTATGCGCCAGGTAAACTTTTTCTTACCCGAATGGGTTATTAGTGTTCATACCCTCGGTAAGCAACACCTCAAAGCACCGGATACCCTCATTTAATAACCAATAAAAATCACAATTATGAAGGAAGAATTGCAACCCACCGCCGCAGCAGAGCTGCTCAATGATCCCAATTGTAAGATCACAATTAACGATACCGGATCTATTCAGAACGCAGGGAACGGCTCTGATCAAAATAGGCAGGATGCGCAAAGTGCCATTGCTCAATTATCATTTCCTGATATATGGCGAACTCCACTTTTTAGAATCACTAGTGGGACCGTGGAACTGCGGGTAGACGGGGTTACTGCCGATGGTGGACGTATCTGGTCAGTAGTCATTAGTGATATGAATAGTAATAATGTGCTTGCATATACGCAGGTGCAGGGGAATCTGGCCACAGCCTCTACCTCTGACAGACAAGCGTATGTTCAGCAAATGGTGTGTCGTGCCCTGGCGCAAAGCCTGCAAACCGGAAGAAATACGGATGTTGCGGGACCATGCAGGTAATGGAATATCAGGAAGGAGAGATAACGGGAACGTATATACTGCAAATGGGGCTTCATAAAAAAGCCCCATTTGCTATTTTCCGGGTTAGTTATGTAATTGTAATGAAGTCGGCCCGGTTACTCCATAATAGGCCAGAAAGCCTTATAATAAATTTGATCCACTTTTGGCCCGCGCAGGTGCATGTCTATCACTTCTTTGTCATGTGCGAAATGATAAAAATTAAGATCATACATTGGCTGACGGGTATTACCATCAGGTATAAGCTCGACGCCTCTTATGAGCTGTAGTGAATCATTCAGCCACTTATATTCCTCTTTTGAAACAGGAGAGAGTACGCCTCCGAGCACTTCTGTCCGGATAGTCCGGGTGCTGCGGTGATAGCGCATATTCATCATCGTACAATCTTCACGGAGCGATAATTTACCGGTGGCGTCAGATAGTAAAGGAGTACAGAAACTATTGCTATGTATAGTTGGAAAATCGTTTAACAATATATCCATATATCCGTCGCCGTTAATATCTGTAGCACTGATCTCCCAGATTTGGGTCATGGATAGTGTATGGGAAATGCGCCATTGTTTGCCTGACTTTTGGAGAACAAAGCTAAGCCCGTCGTGATCTGAACAAACCGCTAATTTGTCCTGATGCCAGCGAATTACTGCAACTGAATATTGGTCTACCGCAACAGACCTGGCTGATAGGCTATCCCGTTCCAGCCATGCCAGCACTATCTGTAGAGAATCAGGTACATTGTAAGAAGGAATGGAAAGTGTTGACACAACGGAATCATGTGTCAAGGCTGTTGTCACAACCTGCGGGCTGTCAGCGCTATTGTGCGATTGGATGATTATTCCGGAGGGCCGGGAATGACAGGCCATCAGGATACATAGCAGCGGAAACAGTACATTTTTCATATAGGGACACACGTATATAAATATACATCATTGTCAGGAAACCCTTTCCCTGGTGGTCCTTCTTACAGAAAAATTGTTTAACTTATCACATCCAATCAGGTAACCCATGAAGAACGAATAACAGCTGTTATGAGAATTATCTTCTTCTTATTGCTGACCACCACCGCTATCTCCGTAAAATCACAGGCTCCCTTTGATACCGCTTCGGCTATCGGTAACAATCGCGGGATTTACTCACTGGTAGTAGCTGTAAAGGACCAGGTCATATACACAAAAGCCTTCAACGGACAAAAGATAGACGACCTGCGTAATCATCAATCCCTCACCAAAAGCCTGGATGCGGTATTGGTAGGTATTGCCATCGACAAAGGTTTTATCCCTTCCATCAATACAAAGCTCTGCGATATACTGCCGGCATTGAAAAATGATCCGGATAAACGCAAGCAACAAATCACTATTGCGGATATCATGAATCAGGCCTCCGGCCTTTGGCATGAGAACCTGGACCAACTGAACGTTTACCTGGGATTGCCTGATCCATCAGATTATGTATGGCAGCAACCATTGTTATCTGATCCCGGCAGTGAACTGCACTACAACAATGCGGCTTCTCATTTGATATCCGTTATACTCACCAAAGCCACCGGGCAACGTACGCTGGATTTTGCCCGCCAATATCTTTTTACACCACTCGGCATTGAACACGTAGAATGGCCCGTGATGAAAGATGGCTTTAATGATGGCAGCGGCTTACTAAGCGTACGCATACGCACTGCAGACATGAATAAAATTGGCCGGCTGATACTGGATAGTGGTCGATACAACGGCCAACAGCTTGTCGCCACGCAATGGACCCAGGCGTTACTTCATCCCCCGAAAACCTACCCGGCCCCCTGGGGACTTAGGAATACCACTTACGGACTATTTTTTTATCATAAAACTTGCAAGGGAGAAAATATCACCTATGGAATGGGTTGGGGCGGGCAATTCCTGATCCTGATCCCTGGCCTGGATGCGGTGATATCCGTGAATCAGGCGGTAGATGACCGCAATGCCATCCGGCAATCGGATGTTTTTATGGGAGAAATATTTCCAATGATTTTTGATTGGATACAACAGGGGCGACTTAATAATTCCTTAATGTTGAAATAGTAGTTTTGCAGAACGGGACACAGGGATTAACACTATTAAAGAATTTGGTTTGAACTATATTAGTCTGTTAGGTGCCTTTCAGGCATTGATTGTATTGGGAATTTCTCTCGTTTTTGCTACTAAAAAGCCAGTGCATAATGATCGTATATTAAGCTGGTTGCTGGCCTGCATATTTATACATCTGACAGGTTGCTTTGTGATGAATAAAGCATTTCCGGATGCAGAAATTCATAAAGGCTATAGCACCTTCATTGTGTTATTATATGCACCGCTGTTATGGTTATATGCCAAGCAGTTTCAGGAATACGGCAGGATGCCGGCTATAAAGGTTGTTGCTTTGTTTGTTCCGGCAGGATTGGCTGCTATCGCCTATTTCGCGATTGCAGGGTATATCATTACCCATGGAGGGAAAACCCCTGCTTATATTGGCCTGTATAATAAAACGGTGGGTTGGGCCTGTACCATTTCATATGTTTTTTTTGGTGTCAAATCGTTAAATATATCGCAGCAATTACGAGGGCTATCATTTTCTGAGAAACAGCTCATCCGCCTTATAGCGACCATATTTATCAGCGCTATTGCTATCAGCATCCTGATTTCATTAGGTAACAGTGCATTTCCAAATGAAATTTCAGCAACAGACGCACATCTCTGGATCAGAACAGTCAGCTATACGACGCTGTTGGCTATTTGTCTGGCCATCGGCCGGGTGAAAATCCTTACCATATATAATATCCGCATGATAGATATCTCCCATGGTCATCTATTATTGTCTGAACCAGTTCCGGTGGAGGAGCAAAAGAATTTTGTTCCTCCTGTTTTAAAGAATAGTCCAGAATTGCCACCAGCGCCGATGAATAGTGTAAGCATCACCGCTGAAGCAGCATTCGTTTCAGAAAATAAGCAAAAGAAGTCTTCTTTGCCGGATGTGCTGCAGGCCGATATTATAGAGAAAGTCAATCATCAGATGGGGAATGAAAAGTTGTATACGGACGCCGATTTATCGCTGGATGGCCTGGCGGTATTGATCAATGTACCACGACATCATCTGTCGGAGTCACTTAATAAATACCTGGGAAAGTCTTTTTATCAATATATCAATGAATACCGGATTCAACACGTAATAGTAGAAATGGAAAAATCGAGGGCGCATCATAAGGTACCTAATATTTTATCTATCGCCTTTGATGCGGGATTTAATTCCAAGTCCTCCTTCAACCAGTATTTCAAAAAAACAACTGGTATTACCCCTTCTACCTGGCTGAAAAATGGTAGTACTTCTGTAGATGTTCTCTCGTAAAAAGGTGTTTTTTAAACAGTGTACAACTGTTAAGTGGCTGCTTAACAAATCCTTAATCTGACGTAACTGGTTGTTTTTTAATCGTTTCGGATAAAGTGCTACTAGTCTGATTTATATGGACGTACGTATTTATCGGGAAGGACGATTAAGCCTGCGTCTCCTTTCATCTTTGTGCAAATTAAAAATGCACAATGAATAGGATTCTTTTACTCGTATGCTTTCTTGCACCAGTATTTGCTACGGCGCAACAGATTACCGGGGTAACAGTATCAAAGGGCGAGTTACTTCCCGGAGCTACTGTTACTGCCGGAAGCCTGGGTGCACAAACTGATCTTAACGGAAGATTTACCCTGGTACTCAAACACACGGGAAAGGTTACACTGACTTTTCGTTACCTCGGCTACACCAGCAAAACACTCGATCTCGATGTGAAAACAGGGCTGAACAATATCGGAGATATTGAATTAGCGCCTGCGGCGGGTGTTTTGGGAGAAGTGATCGTCAACGGAGCCACTGCTGGTTCGCAAGTAAAAGCCATTAGCATCAAGAAAAACGCTATTGGTATCATGGAAGTATTGGCGGCTGACGCCATCGGAAAGCTGCCGGACCGCAATGCAGCAGAAGCTGTACAAAGAATTCAGGCGGTTTCTATTGAACGCGACGGAGGAGAAGGCAGGTATGTATCCGTAAGAGGAACACCTATACAATGGAGCGCCACTTTATTAAATGGCAACCGATTACCCTCTGCCAGCCTGGATTACACGGACCGGCGCGTTCAAATGGATATTTTTCCCTCAGAGCTGATTGAATATGTACAACTCTCAAAAGCCCTCACTCCGGATATAGAAGGTGACGCTATTGGAGGCTCCATTAACTTCATTACCAGAGCCGCGCCACAGCAGCGGATATTAAACATCAACGCAGCAGGAGGATATAATGCGCAATCAGATAAAGGATCTTACAATGCGTCGATAGTATATGGCGACCGCATTGCCAAAGGCAAACTGGGTTATCTCTTTTCTGCAGTAGTATGGAAACGTACCAGTGGCACCGATCGGTATAATGTCAATTATGATTTCTCCAACCCCGATAGCAAGCAGTCGTATTCCATTACAGATCTGCAACTACGGGATTATCTCGCCGCCCGCCGCACTACAGGATTAAATGGTGGCATCGAATATAAATTCAACGACCGCCATAAGATTCAGGCCAAAGGCATTTATACAGAATACCAGGATGTACAGATGGTGAGAGAGAATTACTTCTATTTCAATACGGGTGTTTCCACTATTACTACCCGATCTGCCAAATACAATACGAATTTGTATTCGGCAGAATTAAGTGGCCAGTCTACTTTGTCTGGTACATTCAACCTCGACTGGGCAGCGAGTATCGATAAGTCGCGGTTTAAGTTTGGAGATCCGGGTTCCTATCCGATGGCCTTCTTCTCTCAAAAAGCCACCTATGAAGGCTTGACTGATGGTAAGAAATATCTGGCGATGGATGCCCCCAATGGTATAGGTGATAAGATCGATGAGGTATTGCCGCACTTATCAGCTACGACGCCTATCAGCCCGGACGCGATGAGATTATCGCAGGTAGTGATGGTGAGAAGTACCAACTGGGAAGCTAACAAACGCTTTGGGATCAATCTGAACTACCATCCCAGCGAAAAACTGAAATTGAAATTCGGAGGTAAGGTCATTTTTAAAGACAAGCTGGTAGAAACACCGCTCAGTATATACATGGCCGGTATCACCGGTAAGGCGCCTACCCTCACACAAATAGGTACGGAGCCATTCCCTTATAACGGTGGATTTCTGACCGCCATCCATGCTCCTTATAAAAATGTGATGATCGACCAGATGCCAATTGACCAGGTAAAGGAACTCATCACGCCCGCTGGAATTGCTAAATACAGCCTGTTTCCAGTGGAAGTAGATTCCGCTACCAACGCTTCCGGCGCGGGCAGATACTTTACAGGAAAAGAAAATGTATATGCCGTATATGCCATGGGGGAATATAAAGTATCCGATAAAATCACCATTATAGGCGGCATCCGCAATGAGTACAGTAAGGTAACCTTTAACGGAAATAAGGTGGTGACAAAAGCGGGACGCAGTACCGTAGCACCATTGACACAGGATAATAGCTACAATGCTTTCCTGCCGATGTTACACCTTAAATTAAATGCTACCAGCAATGACATTATCCGGCTGGCTTATACCCGGACGTTTGCACGTGCTGATTTCAATAATCTCAATCCCGCTACTACAGTAGATGAAACCAATCGTATTATCACCCGCGGTAACGCTGACCTGAAGCCCACTTTCGCCAATAACTTCGATGTGATGGCAGAGCACTATTTTGGTGGCGTAGGATCTATCACCTTTGGTGCATTCTATAAAAAACTAACGGACCTGATCTATACCAACGAATCTTCACAGGATATCAATGGCATATTATACCGGGTCAGCGAACCTATAAACATGCAGAAAGCCTGGCTGGGTGGGCTGGAAGCCGGATTCTCCAAACGGTTTACCAATCTGCCGGGTTTCTGGAAAGGCTTTGGTGTTGATCTGAACTACACCTTTACGGATTCAAAAGTAAAAATACCACGCTTTACAGGCGGACAAAAAGTAGAAGATGAAAGCGTGATACCTAAACAGGCAAAGCATGTTTTTAATGCATCTATCCTGTATGAGTATGGCAAATTTACCGCAAGAGTAGCCGGCAATTACAAAGGAAAGTACCTGGATGTGATCCGCCAGGCGGCAGGTCCGGATCACTATCGCTGGTATGCTGAAAACTTCACCGTTGACTTTTCGTCTTCCTATAGTATCACGCCCAAAGTCAGAGTATTTGCGGAATTAAATAACCTCACCAATGCACCTGTCAGATATTATCATGGTACCTACAACAGGGCCGAAGAAGCCAGTTGGTTTTCTATCCGTGGACAAGTAGGCGCCAGCATAAAACTTTTCTAACTTTCAAGTATATACGAAATGAAAAAAAAGATAACAAAATGGACCGCGGTAGCAGCAGCGGTATTGGCCACCAGTGGCGCTTATGCACAAAAAACAAAACAAGGCGCCTCTTCTGTCGATGGTCTTAAGATCAATCAAATACAGGTATTGGGCACCCACAATAGTTATGCGCGTCCGGTAGATCCTACACTGCTGGCCTGGGCAGATCCGATTGCTGAAAAAATGATGCAGCAGATGACGAAGAACATCACTAAAGAACAGGCTGCAGCTTACCAGGAATATCATCCCAATTTGACGAAACTCAGTGAGGGGTTAAGTTATAATCATCCATCTTTTGATGTGCAGCTGGATGCAGGTATCCGCAGTCTCGAAATAGACGTGTACTATGACCCTACCGGCAATCGCTTTAATCATCCGGCTTCCTATCGGGCATTGATGGAAAAGGGCGTAAAGAGCCTGCTTCCTTTCGACAGTACCGACCTGGATAAGCCAGGATTCAAGGTATTGCATATGGCGGATTTTGATTTTCGCTCACATTATCCTACGCTGAAACTGGCATTGCGTGCGCTCAAGGATTGGTCCGACAAACATCCTGATCATTTGCCTATTTCCATTATGGTAGAAGCCAAAGACAAAGGTATTCCTTTATTCCCCAATTCAGCCGAGGTGTTACCCTTTACAGCAAAGGCTTTCGATGACCTGGATGAAGAAGTGGTGAGCGTGCTGGGAAGAGATAAATTGATTACACCAGATGATGTACGTGGCAATTACGCTACCCTGAAAGAAGCTGTGCTAGCCAAAAATTGGCCTACAGTAAAGACGGCCAGAGGTAAATTTATTTTCCTGTTACTGCCTTCTGCTGCGGGCATGGAATTACGCACGCCATACGTAGAAAACAGACCTAATCTTGAAAAGCGTATCATGTTTGTGCAGTCAACTGAGAAAGATAGCTACGCGGCATTTTTCCTGTTGGACAATGCGATCTTAAGGCAACAGGAAATCAAGCAATACGTAAAAGATGGCTATATGGTAAGATCCCGTGCGGATATTGATACTTACGAGGCGAAAGTGAACGACCAAACGCGCGCCAAAGCTACTTTTGAGAGTGGCGCTCAGGTTATTTCCACTGACTTTTTTCGTCCGGGAAATGCCTATGGAACCAGTTATTTTGTGCAACTGCCCGGTGGCGGTGAGGTGCGCCCTAACCCGGTAAATAGTAGTAAGTAGGCGATTCGCCGCTTAAAAATAGCAGCGTTGCACGGTAGATCCGTGCAACGCTTTTGTGTTTGATGGCAAGGGTTGACAGAAGGAGCGGTTATTCATCTGTGGCCATGTTGGTATCCAGAAACGCCGGGATCATCGCCATGAGCAAATCCGTTTTTTGTGTCAGCGCAGTATGCATGGTGCCCGGCAATATCGCCAGCTGAGAAGCGGCCAGGCCAAACTCTCCAATGCCGCCACCACCCAATAATCTGAATAATTCGGTCACATGCCCGGGACGCACAATATCTGCATCACCGGCAATGATCAATGCCGGCGATGTTATTTTCCGGATCTCCTCAGCTGGCCAGTTCTGCGGCTGTTGATTGAATGTAGTGACTTTAGCCAGATGTAAAGGCCAGTCCTGTGGCCTCGGAGCAGTGCTTAAGTATTCTGCTTCATACGGCGTGCCCTGCATCGCTTCCGCGGTGAGCAGTTGCTCCAGATCGCGGAGGCCGGGATGCCGTCCATCGCTGTTCCAGGTAACGGAAGCGAGGATCAGCTTACGCACCAACGCAGGTTGTTGCATGGCCACCAGCAACGCTACACCAGCGCCGGTGCTGTATCCGAAGATGTCAGTCTGTTCGATGTGTAGCGCCTGCAACAGGGCGATTACGTCTGCGGCAAATTGCTCAAAAGAAAGCGGACGATCCGGAATATCGGCAGTATGGCCATAGCCCTGAAATTCCACCGCAATTACCTGCCGGTGCGCCGACAGCAACGGAATAAGTGCCCCAAAGGCGGTACCGGTGCCGGATACAGCGCCGGGTAGTAACAGTAATGGCTGCCCCGTTCCATGTATTTCGTAGTACATATCCAGTCCGTTGACATGGGCATAGTGATTGGTAGTCATAGCAGAATTGTTTGCGTAGCTATAAAGGTCGCAAGCCAACTGCAAACCATTCTTGGTGTAGACCAATGTCAGAATTTCACCTGATTAAACAGCTTACTGAAGTTAGTCGGATCAATACCGAGATAAGAGGCAATATATTTATGCGGCACCAAATGCAGCAGCTGCGGGGTTTTCTGGCAAAACGCTTTATAGCGTTCCTCAATAGTGAGTGCACGCAGGTGAATATGTAGGTCTATCATTCCGGCAAACATAGCTTCTGTCATGCGACGAAACAGCCGCTCTATTTGTTGCGACCGATCCACCAGCTGTTGCAACTGTTCATAGGAAATATATTCAACATCACTATCGGTCAAACAAGTGAGATAGTATTTGGAAGGCACCTGGAATGAAAAGGATTCCGCAATAGCGCAAAGGTTAGGCGGGTAGCTGAAACTGATCACATAGGTTTTATCACCATTGTCGAAATAAGCCATCTGTACGCCATTATTCACGAAATAAAGATCGCGTTGTATCTGACCAGGCACGGTGATAGTATCCCCTTTCTTAAACGAACGGGATTGCAGCTGTTCTGCGAGCAGGGCATAATCTGCGTCACTGATAGGATGAAATTGCCTGAAGTACTGAATACGTTCCATAACAAAAGCGCCAGCTCCAAATATAGGGAAGAACAGGGTGAAAAATAATATTCACCTGCGCTAACTTTTTTATTTTCAACGATTAACCTAGTTTTGCCGGATGTTTTAAATCTCTTGCGCATGCCGTTGACGAAAGTGTTGATTACTGTTAAAGCATACCCTACATTATCTTCCCATTATAATGAGYAGTTGAGCCTGGGAGGTTTTAGGGAAGATGGAACCTTTATCAGGATATACCCCATTCCTTTTACAAAGAAAACTTACGACGAACAATATCAGCTATACGATTGGGTAGAATTTGATCTGATGCGGAGTAACCGGGATTTCCGATTGGAAAGTTTTAGCCCCGTAGTACCGGATGCACCGGTAAAAAAGATCGGTCACCTGGGTGAAGCAGACCACTGGAGCGATCGTAAAGCGATTGTCCTGAAAAATATTTATCGTAACCTGTCTACCCTCGTGGTAGAATCCAAACACGAAGCATTTTATACTTCTCTGGTAGTATTCAAACCTACCCGCATATTGGGATTTGAAGTAGAGGAAACAGAGCGGGAGTGGAGCCAGGAGCGACGATCCAAACTATTGGCGGAAACCAATTACGGACAGGTGTTTGAACAACCCGAGGACCCGTTTGAGGCCATGCAAAAACTGCCGTATACATTTTCCTACCGGTTTATGGACCAGGAAAACAAGGAAATAACCTTACCGATAGAAGATTGGCAGCTGGCATCTTTATACTGGAAAAGCCTGAAAAAGTTCAATGGCCCGGATAAAGAACAGAAAGCCATTCATGAGGTAAGAAAGAAATACCTGCAGGAATATGCCCGGAATACAGATCTGCACTTCTTTCTGGGGACTACACAAAATGTACATGCCAGCTCAAAGCAGCCGTTTACCATTGTGGGAGTATTTCCGCCTACCATGGCGCCGGCGGTAATACAAGGCAGTTTATTTTAACCGCCATTTACCGGAATATCGCCGTTTGCATTATCTTGCGTTTTCGTATAGACGTGACGTTAATTCCATTTTTTACTATGAGTAACATATCTATGAAGTTCCAGCGATGGATGCCGGTATTCGTGATCCCCATCATGATGCTTGGCAGTTGCCATGAAAACGGCCAGAAAGCCGGAAGCCAGCAAGACAGCATCGTTGCTGTTCACACAGATTCTCCGGTGGTTAGCAAAGCCGTCGTTCCCGATACATTGCCAACGGAAGCTTACATTGCGGAGTTAGTCCGCAGAAGAGAAGCCATCAGCAGGCAATTGGCGGGTATGGATACCGCTACCGCCGTGAAAATGTACCAGTCGTTATCTATGTATGTAGATACCGCAATTGCAGGACTGATGCACAATGAATCGCCCTGGCTGGATAAATACGTGGAATATTATATCCCTGAAAAAGGAATTACCGTACCGCCTCCACAGGTGGTTGCACGCATCAAACTACTCGCCACTGCCGGTATAGAACCCTGGGAAATAGGAGAGGGTTATACGGATCTGCGTGCGGTGCCCGATTTCTATACACATTTGTTTAAATCCTCGCTGCCGCCGGATTATACCGCCTTCCTGCAGCTGAAAGCGGATGAAGATACCGTGTTATACAGCGCAGATGCGGGATTAGCGGTGCCGTTTTCGCTGATCGGTATCAGGGCCCTCAACTGGGAAAAATTCCTGGATACTTATCCGAATAGCGCACTGGCGCCTGCTGCGAAGGAGTTGTATGAATGGTATTGCATCGATTATTTGTTTGGAGAAGATAATACACCGGCTTTCGACAGACAGGAAGATCTTAAATCACTGGTGCCGGAAAACAGGCAGGAGTATACTTCCTTTGTAGCACAACATGGCGATACTAAAACAGGCGCTGTGGTAGCTGGTTATCTGCAGAAATTAAGTACGGCAAAATCATATGAACCTTTTCGTGCGCAAATAAAAGCTACGATAGAAGCGGTGCATGCGCCTAAGAAATAATGTTTGATATCATAACAGGCCTCCGGAATCATGTTGGTTCCGGAGGCCTGTTGCTTTACACAAACTCCGCGGCGGTAATCACCCGGGCATACAATCCATTCAGCGCTGTCATACCCGCCAGGTACGCCTGATTCACAGTGGCCGCCTTTACGGGTGTGTCATAGAGTTCCCGGTCGCGGGTAGCGCAGGCGTCACCGATGACGGTAGTAGTAAAGCCCAGGTCCATGGCTGCCCGCACGGTAGCATCCACACAAACATCCGTCATCATGCCGCAGATATACAGTTGCGTGATTCCTTGCTCCTGCAGATGTGCCAGCAGGGAAGTGTCTCTGAAGCTGTTGGGATAATTTTTGGTGATGATCGTTTCGCCCGGCAAGGGAGCCACGTGAGCGTTGATGGCTGCACCATGCGTATCTGGCAGAAAGAAATCGGCGCCTTCGTTCACGGCCAGGTGTTGGATGTGAATCACGGGCATTTGTTGCTGTCTGGCGCTTTGTAAGGCCTGTTGCGCCTGTTGGCCGGCGGCTGCTGCGTTTACGAGGACATGGGCGCCCCCTTCGAAATAGTCATTTTGTACGTCAATGATGAGCAGTGCTGAGTTCATGTTTGTTGTCATTTTAGACCTCAAAAGTAGACCACGGCTGCTCCCTGAAATTTGAACTAGTTCAAAAAATGTGCATGGTTATTTACTTACCGGATAACTTTTTCCGGATCTTACTTAAAAATTCATGTGAGATACCCAGGTAAGCCGCTAATTGTTGCTGGCTAAGGCGTTGCTCCAGCGCCGGGTATTTTTCAATAAATTCCAGGTAACGTTTATCGGCTGTTTTCCCTAAAGAAGAAATGACCCGACGCTGGAAGGTGACCAGTGATTTTTGGTTCATGATACGAAACATCTTTTCTACTGTAGGAACGGTTTCGTACAATGTATCTTTATCCGCTTTGTTGATCAGCAGTACTTCACTATCTTCCAATGCCTCAATATTAAGCAGGGAGGGGCGTTGATTGGTAAAGCTGTCGATGTCCGTTGCCCACCAGCTCTCTACCGCGAAGTACAGGATTTGTGCATCTCCTTTATCATCAGAATAGTAAATGCGAAAGCAGCCTTTGGTAACAAAAGCCTCGTATTTGCAAATCTCGCCTTCCCGCAGCAGATAATCTTTCTTCTTTATTTTTCGCTGATGGAAAAGCGCGGTAAACTGTTCAAATTCCGCATCAGTGATGGGAATGTAATGCCCGATATGCTGTTTGAGTAAATCAAAATCCGTCATAATATATTTTTGCCAAATACTGGAGTTGCGGTGGAAAGGTAGGGCTTTTTATCTGATGCCGGGAATGGCCCGTAGTCAGGAGGTTTAGGGAGATGTGATTGGCATTGCTAACTATTAAAATGCGGATAATTTGTTTTTTTTACCTATATTTAGATGTCGTGTGATACGAACGGATCTGCAAGCAAGTTTATTCCCCCATTCTCAAAATAACTTTTTACATCTCACTCATTATTGCTTTAACCAAAATTCTACATGCTATGAAAAAAAAGTACAGCGTTACCGGTCTTGTGTTTACCCTGTTTGGCCTGGTGGTATTCGCTTATAACTGCGCAAGCAACAACAAAAAAGACACGGATGCCACGTCGGAGATGAATGTTTCTTTTGCAGACGGCGCATTCCAGAATCACCGGGACTCCGTACCCACCAAACAACAGTATGCTGACCCGTTATTTGTGCTCAGTCATGATTATCCAACCAGCTTCACACCACTTGTAGATCCGCCCTGGCGCCGTGCATTGAACGGGCATCCGATCGACTCTTCGAATGTATTTCCATATATGGATTCTCTGAAAAATTATATTGCTGCCCGTGTAATACCTTTCTTTACCAGCAATGCTACCTGGACATCCGCTAAATACGGCTGGTTCAATGAACCCTGGCTGGGATCACAGCGGGAAGCGATCCTGGGTGCTTACCTGGGAAATGGTAATCCGGCCAATATGTTTAAAACATTGAAAGAAGCAGAAGCGGGCTATGCATTAGTGTTGTATGATTCTATTTCTGCTTATACTGTTGGACAAATCTGGGGCAAAACAGGTCAGAAGGTGAACCTGATGAATGATGCCGCACAGTTTAAAGAAGGCAGTGTGGTGGTGAAGCTGGCATTTTCCAATGTGAATGGCCCGGACTGGTCACCAATGGACGGTGCACAAACGTTTAATGTCTTCGACACTATTCCCACCAGGGCTGATCCCCGCTTAGGATACCAGATGCGGAAGGTCAGCTTCTTCCAGATGGATATTATTGTGAAGGATAGTGCTACTTCTCCGCAAACCGGATGGGTGTATTCTACCTTTGTGTACGACAAACTCAAACCTGCTAAATCTTTCTGGGATAAAATGGTGCCACTGGGCGCCATGTGGGGCAATGATCCGGATGTAAACAGTCCGCAGCAACCGCCTTATCCTGCACTGAAAGAAACCATCATCAACAAACTGGCGCCTGAATACAGCCGGGAAACATTGGGTTGGGGTGGCCGCCTGAGTGGCCCCAATGATGGTGCAGTAGCCCAGGAGGCATTTGATATTAACACCGGTAAGAAATACAACAACCTGGCCTTATCCTCTTGTATGAGCTGCCACAGCCCTGCACAGGATACCTTTGTATCCTTCCTGTTGCCTGGTCCTTTCCCGAACGATACGCTGTTTGTATACACTCCTGGTAGTCCAAAATGGAAACTATGGTTCCGGAATAATTACGGCAATGTACCATTCGATCAGGGACAGGTAGGCATGGACTATGACATGGTGATGGCGTTTAAATCAGTCGGCGCTTACGAAGCCGCGAAAAATCCACAACGGACTTCCMAGCTCACCAAGAACTTCGAGGCAGTCAGAAAATTCAGAAGACATAATACCAACAGCCGGTTCTGGCACTAAGCCAGCGGCCACAAATAATTTGACGTGAGATGTAAAGAAGCCGCCTCTAAAAGGGCGGCTTCCTTTTTTAATCGTATTTTCGAAGCTATAAGTATAACACAATGCACTTCAGAGTAGCTACCATCGAAGACATTCCCCAAATACACGCCGTTAGAACGGCCGTTACCGAAAACAGGTTATCTAACCCTAATCTGATAACAACAGCCGACTATATCTCCTTCTTAACCGAAAGAGGCCAGGGATGGGTATGTGAGGCCGGTGAACGCATTGTTGGTTTTGCTATAGTGGATATGTTGGAAGATAATGTATGGGCACTGTTTCTGCTGCCAGGATATGAAGGAAGGGGCATCGGAAAAGAACTCCAGCGCTTAATGCTCGATTGGTTCTTTACTAACGGGAAGGGCTATATCTGGTTAGGTACCAGTCCGGGTACAAGGGCCGCTGCTTTTTACCGGATGACGGGCTGGAAGGAGGCAGGCTGGCATGGGGAAAAGGAAATTAAGTTTGAGCTCACAAAGGAAGATTGGATAAATCGTCAGTCGCTTTAAAAGCAGATAGCTTACCTGCTGCTATGATCAGCGCAGATAAGCTATCGACGTATGGAATGCGGTAAGGCTTAGAATTTAATCAGCAGCTTTTCAGAAATCAGCTTGCCATCTTTGTAATACTCGAAATGCCAGTCGCCATTCTTTTTCAGCACAATACCATGACCGGCAGCATTGTCGGCGATGAAACAATCCGGTGCGGAAGTTTTTAACAGCGTCAATACAATTTTAGGCGAAGTATCAATGAGCTGATAACCATTGGCGGTTGCCTGCGCATACAAGGTGCCTGCAGCTTCCTTTACTTCTGCTACAGCTGGTGTAGTAGCGGGAGCCACTGCCGGGGCAGTTGTCGGTACCGGTGCTGGTGCTGGTGCGGCCGCCACTACAGTCGATTGCACCCTTTCATTAACGGTGCCGTTATATGCATAAGGTACATCATTCAGTGAGGTGAAGGCATCTCTTAATGCAAGGTTATAAGACGTAGCAAATTCTTTCTCACGGCTCTTGCCTTCTTTACTTTTGAAAACGATGTTACCCATGCAGTCTTTCAGGATCAGCGTGAGATTCGTCACAAACAATCCTTTTTTCTGCACTACTTCGGTAGTCAGCGCATTGCAACGATTGGCAGCAACTTCTTTGGGTATTTCTGTATTATCAATATAAGTGGCAAATCCTTTTTCTTCCAGGAGTGATTTGGCCAATGTGTTTAATCCATACTGATTTACTTCCCTGGAAAAATTGAATTTTTCTGGTACCAGTACATACTTGTAGTTGTTGATCGTATTCTGGGCAAAGCCGGAGACCGAAACGAATAATGCGAGTACTAAAGCGTATCCTTTCATATAATAGATTGATTGCTGATGGTGACGAATATAGAAAATAATTGTCACAATCAACAGTCCTCCATTGGCTTATCCAAAGCTGACGGTCAAGGGCGCCGCTACCACCATGGTGGTTCCGCCGCCGGCTACGGGCACTTGAATGGTTTGGCCAATGAAGGCCACAATGCTTTGACCATTGGGTGCGGTATAATTGAACGGGGTGGAGGAAGACACATTATTCATGGTGCCAAATGGGCCATACACCTTTCCCAGGCTGGTTTTAACCGTGACCTGTGCCGTGACCTGCCAGCCAAACCAAACGCCGCTGTAGCCGGATATTTCCGTAATAAGTTCCCCTGATGCCAGGTTAATCGTTTGGCTATGGCCGCCATTGCCGCCGTGCTGCAACAGGCCCAGCACATTGGCGTTGCCGTTGGTGATCCAGGTGTTAGTGGCCTGCAGAGCGTCGAGTACTTCGCCACTGTTGATAGCGAGTGTGGTAATCGGTGGGTTGCCTGCATTGCTCACAATGGTGCCGTCGTTAAAGGAAGAAGAGAAGACGCCATAGGCGAATTGATACAGTAGTATTTGCTGGCTCTGTTCATATTCATAGTTATTGGAATTGAGCCGCCACTGGGTAATATTATTGTATACATATTGATTGCCCTTGAACTTAAAACCTGCCTGCGCCTGCTCCCAGGCGTTGTTGGCGGTTTGGTAATTCGACTCAAATTTGGCGCCATACGCCATTAGCAAAGGATTGATGCCAATATCTACAAAGTCACTCACGAAGGTAAAGCCGGAGTACAATTGCAGGTTCACGATATCAAAGCAGGCATTCATGGTAGCAACGTCCAGGTTACCTACGTTGGCTGGCGAGAAACTTAGGTACAGGTAGGAGCCGGTAGTGGCATCGAAGGCCTGCCGGATGGCATTGAACAGCATGCTGAACTGCTGCGGCGTGATGGCAGTAGAGAAACTGCCTTCCCAGTCGATGTCCAGCCCGTTCATTTGGTTTAGAACGAGATAATTGGTCACATTGGCGGCGAAATTAGCCACGTCTGTTGGCCATTGGCTGGAGTCGGACGAAAATATCTGCGCCAACGTGTCGGTGTTGTAGTTCACAGTGGCCAGAATTTTTACGTCAGGGTTTTGTGCGCGGGCATCCTGTATTACATACTGCAGATATTGTGCAGTGGTGGAGCCATCCGGATGCACGGTGGTGGCATTGCCGATGTCGATGGTATAGTAGCCGCCAGGGTCCAGGAATACGGCAAAAAAACAGACCATCAGCATGTCTGTATTTTTATACACGTTGTTGTTGACGAGGGATTGGTAGCTGCTGTTGAGGGTGGTGTAACCGGTGCCTTTGGGTTCGTCTTCGTCCAGATATATCCAGGCATTGACGCTTTTTGAGGGAATGAGAGGAGCTGTCATAAAAAATAGGGTTTGCAGTGATAGCAAGACAAATATAATGGGTAGTCCTGGTTGGCGTACCCGTGAAAATTCCCGTATCTGTAAAAATAACACTGGGTTAATATGAACGTATATCGGGGTAATTACTGCAAACAGATATCTGCCAAAGCAGCGCATATTTGGGAAGGGCGTCCTGCAATCATGGGATGCCGAAAATGAAACGTTATGTCCCACAACTCCCTGCCAACATCCCATCCTAAAGGGCTGTATATTCTCTTTGCCACAGAAATGTGGGAGCGCTTCAACTACTACGGTATGCGCGCCGTATTGATCCTGTTTATGACCAAAGCATTGTTGTTCAGCAAAGTATTTGCCGCCAACCTGTATGGTAGCTACACCGGCCTGATTTACCTGACACCCTTGCTGGGCGGCTACATGGCCGACCGTTACTGGGGGAATCGCCGCTCTATTATTACCGGTGGTATTGTGATGGCGGTAGGGGAGTTGATTCTTTTTGTCAGCGCTTCTTTATTTCAACACGCGCAGCAGCCATCCCTGTTGCTGTTTTTCAGTGGACTGGGTTGTATGATTGCGGGTAACGGCTTCTTTAAGCCGAACATTTCTTCCTTAGTGGGACAACTGTATCCCGATGGAGATAACAGAAAAGACACTGCGTATACCATCTTTTATATGGGCATTAATACCGGCGGGGCATTGGGACCTATCATCTGCGGACTGGCCGGCGATACCGGCAATCCGGCCGATTTCAAATGGGCGTTCCTGATCGGAGGCGTGAGTATGATCATCAGCGTGATTGTGCAGGCCATATTTCATCACCGGTATGTGGTGAGTCCGGAAGGGAAGGTGCTGGGTCTTACACCGGAAAAAACGGTTACAAGGCTATTACAGCCATTAGTCATGATTGGAGGCCTTGTGGTGATCTCTCTGGTGATGATCGGGCTATTATACCTGGATGCGGAAGTGGTCAATTACCTGTCGTACCTGCTACTGGCAGCCGTAGTGCTGATTGCGGTGATTATCTTCCGGGACCAATCGCTTACCTGGCTGGAGAAGCAACGGATTAAAGTGATCTTCATTATCTCTTTTTTCGTGATCTTCTTTTGGGCGGCCTTTGAACAGGCGGGCGCCTCGCTTACTTTTTTTGCAGATGAACAAACCAACCGGCACCTGGGATGGCGCATTCCTATATGGAGTATACAGCTGCTCAGTGTTTTCCTGGTGTATGGAACTTATTTGCTGTATCAGAAGGCCCGCCGGCAGTTGTCCGCTGAAGCGGACCAGGTATTGCGTAACACCGTATATGCGTTACTGTGGTTATTCTTTTTTGGCATCATCGGGTTGAACGGCTACTTCCTGGTGAGCGGAGAAAAGGTGTTGGCCCTGGAAGATGTGCCGCCTAGTCTTTTCCTGTCGCTGGGCTCTATTTACATTGTATTATTTGCTCCATTCTTTGCGTGGCTATGGCCGCGCATGGGTAAATATGAACCTGCTGCCCCGGTGAAAATGGGCATTGGGTTGTTGTTGTTGTCGCTGGGATATTTATGGATTGTATTCGGGGTAAAAGAAGCCGGACCGGGAACAAAGGTGAGCATTATCTGGATTACCGGCATGTATGCGTTGCATTCTTTCGGAGAACTTTGTTTATCTCCCATAGGATTGTCGCTGGTCAATAAACTATCTCCGCTGAAATTTTCTTCTCTGTTGATGGCGGTATGGTTCCTGGCTACTGCGGCGGCTAACAAACTAGCGGGTGTATTGAGTACATTGTATCCGGAGCCTGGCCGTGTCATCGCCCTGGGTGGGTATGCGATCCGGAACGCTTATGATTTCTTCCTGCTGTTCGTTATAGTGGTAGGTATTGCCGGGGCCTTGCTGCTGGGGATGTCGAAGTGGCTTTCATCATTGATAATAGTGCGGAAGTGATCGAAGCGGATATTTGTCTTTGTACAGGATTAAACTGATTAGACTGATTATATTTTTTTGATTAAATAAGATTTTGAAAGATGGATAAGCAATACGCTATCTATCTTCCAAAATCTTAAAAACAAAAATCAATCTAATCAGTTTAATCCTGTACAAAGACAAATATCCGCTCCTTTCATTCACTATTATTTAGCACTATCCGCCTTCAGCAGGCTGCTGGGGGTAATTTCGTTACTCAGCAAATGCCCGAAACGTTCCCATCTTTTTTCTTCCGGTACGGCGGCAATATAATTTTTGATCAGGTCTTGTCCGTAGTTATAGTTGATGATATAGCTGCGGTTTTTCTTCACAAAGAGCAGTCCTTTATCTGCGGCTTCTTTATTGAGCAGGGTATAGTCCAATAGCCAGCGAAGGGCAGTGGAATCGGACATGGTACCATTGATCAATCCTCTTCCCACTTCATTGCGGGCGTAATTGAGCGCGCCTTTGATAGCCAGTGCGTTGATATAGGTGGTGATGCCGGTAGTATCTACGCCTGCAAGTGGCAGCAATACATTTTTGGTAAAGGTGGTTTTTTCATCGCCGGGGAAAGCCATTTCAATGCCGAAGTTGGCGCTGCCTTCCGCAATCAGCGACTGTGGACTGAATAATGGATACAGCGATATTTCCACCCAGCCTTTGTCGTGGTACAGGTTCTTTTCCAGCAGCATATTATACACATGATGCCCCGGATAGCCTTCATGACAAGCCAGGTCAATGGCTTTTTCGATGAAGATTTTCAGGTCGGCGCTGATTTGAATCAGGCTGGTATAGTGGCCTTTGTACCAGTTATAACCCATCCAGGGTTTGCCGGATACATATTCCAGTGTAAAGGATTCATCGGCAGGCAGCTGGTAATGCTGCAAGGTACGTTTACGCGCTTCTGCAATGGCTGTTTTAAAAACAGTATCCAGTTTGTTGGGGGAGATGATAAAGTGGTTAGCCAGTTGTTGGAAACGATCTGCTACCGGGCCTTTGCCGGGAAGGAGGCTATCCAGTTTGGCGATGAGCGACTGATAATAACTTTCCGGGTAAGCAGGAGCTACGGCATCAAACAACTCTTTGGATTCGGCATCAAAGGTGCTGAACTCGCCGGAAAATATTTTAATGCGACGGCTGAAAGCAGTGAGTTGATGCATCATCCAATCCGCACGGACACGGACAGTATCATTTTTTGTTTCGGTAGCCACTTGTTGTAGCGCTGCTTTCAGGGTATCTACCGCCTGAAGGAAACTATCTTTTGGAAAGATGGGTTGCCGGCTGGTTGGTTTCAACGAATCCGGGCCATAGTAGGCATCCACAAAGTCGGTATCGTATTGTCCGATATTGAGTCCGAGCCGTACATACTTTTCGGCGAGCACAGATAGTTGCTGGTCGCTGTTGTCGGCCGTTTTGTGTTCCTGACAGGCGCCTAATACCACCACAGAGAGGAACAGGAATAGTTTGTTTTTCATGCTAACGGAAATTTATGACTGGAGCAGGTTTTCAATGTCGGTGGCGGTGCTGGCAAACGGACGGCCCAACATACGGCTGCCGGTGGCGGTAACGAGGAAGTTGTCTTCTACACGCACGCCGCCGAAATTGCGGTAATTTGCCACTCGCTCGTAATTGATAAAATGGGTATGCTTACCGGCGGCCTGCCATGCATCCGTCAGTAACGGATTAAAGTAAATGCCCGGCTCAATAGTGAATACAAATCCTTCTTCCAGCTCTCGTCCCAGTCGCAAAGATTTTAATCCAAAGGCGGTACTTTTTTCGAGGGTATCGGTATAACCTACGTAGGCTTCTCCCAAATTCTCCATATCATGAATATCCAGGCCCAGCATATGTCCGAGGCCGCAGGGGAAGAAGAGGGTATGTGCACCCGCGGCAACGGCTTCTTTGGCGTTGCCTTTCATGAGCCCCAGTTCAATGAGACCGGCAGCCAGTTGTTCACAGGCCAGCAGGTGTATGTCTTTAAAGCGTATACCTGGCTTCACGGCATCAGCAGCGGTTTGGTAAGCATGATGCACAATATCGTAAATCTCTCTTTGTTGGGTGGTGAATTTTTTGTCTACGGGATGAGTACGGGTCAGATCGCCGGCATAGCGCATGGGGTTTTCTGCGCCGCAGTCGCACAGCACCAGTTGTCCTTTTTGCAAAGGCGTAGGGTGGGGATGGTTGTGCAGGAATTGCCCGTTGACCGTAAGAATAACAGGGAAAGAAATATTACCGCCTGCGGCGATGGCTACCGCTTGCAGTCGCCCTGCTATTTCAGTTTCGGTGACGCCTGCTGCTGCCAGCTCCATGGCTTTTAGTTGCATGTCGATGGTGGTGTTTACCGCCTCCTCAATTTGCCCTATTTCTTCCGCCGTTTTAACGGACCGTTGACTCACGATAGCTCTGATCAACTTAACGGATGCACGCCGTGGTATTTCACCACCGGGAATACCCAGCCAGCTGCTTAGTTTCAGCGTAGCTTCGCCCCGGTATGGCGGCAGGAAATGGATCGCCTGCTGCTGGTTAACATAGCGCCATAAGAAATCAGGTAACTCGGATGATGGGCGGATATCGGTCAATCCCACTGCAGCGGCCTGAGAGGCCAGGGAGTGAATCGGCCCCGCCCACATGATCTCTTCGATGGTGGCTTCATCGCCGAATAATATCTCCCGGTTATTATCTACATCTATTATCAATGTAAGCCCCGGACGATCAATGCCCCCATAATATAAAAAGCAGCTGTCCTGCCGGAAAGGATAGATGTTATCTTTGTAGTTCATGCCGCTGTCGTCATTACCCGGCAATAAAATAATACCCTGTCCGATGGCTGATTGCAGCCACTTTCTCCTGCTGCTATAAGTTTCCTGTGAAAACATACCTGTTTATTTGTGCGGCTTAAAAGTAATTAACAAACAGATGTGATACGTCAGCAGGTTAAAAAGAGCAGACAGATAGTTAATTATTGCAAAATTGGACGCCCTGTTTATCAGCGGCGTTTCTTATATTAGATACCTGACCGCCACTACATGAAAAGATTTTTTTTATCCCTGATCCTCCTGTTGCGAGTTAGCCACAGTGATGCCCAATCCATGCTTTCCCGCGAAAAGGCGCTGGAAGATATCGATTACTATATTCGTACCATGCAGGCGTCGCATTATGCGCCTTTTATGTACATCTCACAAAGTGCTTATGATCGCCAGGTAAAGAAGTTGAAAGGTGCTATCGGGGATAGCATTAATATCCGCGACTTTGTGCTGTGCTGCTACCAGATTACCGCATTAACGAAAGATGCACATAGCACGCCCAGCCTGGTACAGGCCGCGTTTATGGACGAATTTAAAAAGGAACAATTCTTTCCGTATAAAATTGTACAAGACAAGCATCAGATCTATGCACCGCTATTGCTGGCGAAAGATCTGCGCATCCCCGTGGGCACGGAAATCATCACCATCAACGGGAAAAAGTTCAGCCAATTATTTGAGCAGATACAACGTGGTGTGGCGGGTATTCCTGCGTTCAAAGCCGAAGCAGCTTGTCGCCTGATGCCTTACTTTCTGTTCCTGCATGGCATACAGCCGCCATTTGTACTCGGTTATGAAGATTCCACCGGAACATCGCGGGAAGTAACCCTGTCCGCCGGCGTTACCTTTAAAAAAGCCCTGGCAGCTACTTTGCCGCATATCGTTCAACCTTATACCAGTGAAATAATGGAAGGCGCTTTAGGATACATTGATGTGCGAAGCCTGAGCGGTGATGTAAAAACCTTCGGCGCTTTCCTGGACACCTGTTTTCAGCGCTTTCGCAAAGAAAACCTCAAAGTGGTCGCCATCGACCTAAGACAAAACAGTGGAGGCAATACCCTGTTGGGCGATGTTTTACTAAGTTATCTTACTGATAAAAAATATAGCTGGGGGAATAAAAGCTGGAAGATCAGCCAGGCGTATAAAGACTACCTGATAGCAGATGGCGACACCACCGCTGCCTATCTGAAAGAACCGAATGGTTCCGTATGGGAGAGTGGCAGCAACTGTGAACCGGAAGCCAACAAATTTGTAGTGAATGAAAAATTCAAAGGAAAGGTTGCGTTTATCACTGGTCCTTTCACCTTCTCCAGTGCCATGGCGCTGGCGGATGTAGTCAAAACCTATCATATTGGCACCCTCGTAGGAGAGCCTACCGGTGAAGATACACAGGACTTTGGGGAAGCTTTTGCTATCGTGATGCCCAACAGTAAAATACGGATACAATCTACTACTTCGTTTAGTCACGGTGCGGATTGTCACCGGGTGAAAAATGGCCCGGTACAGCCGGATATGTTCATCAGCGGGGATTTGCGGGCCAGGGTATGGGAAAGAGACCCTGCGTTACAAATGATACTACACTTAGCTTCCGGTAATTAAAAGGTGTGCTTGTTCACATTCGCAGATCGGCTGTTCATAAGCGAACATATTTCCGCCGGCAGGAATATTAATATCATTGATTTATAGAAGGTTAAAATAATGGCATCCTCTTGGACGCATCCGCTAAAGCACATGGTGCTATCAGCTGAAATTGATACGTATGCTTCAACAATACTTCTTACTGATCTATAGAAATGCCAAACGGCACAAAGGCACTTTTTTAATTAATCTGCTGGGATTGTCTACCGGTATGGCCTGCGCCTTACTGATTTTTCTGTGGGTACAGGATGAGTTAAAAGTAGACCGGTTCCACCGGAACAATCCGGAGTTGTATCAGCTCATGGAAAATCAACAGCATAGCGGCGATATCATGACCACAGATGGCACGGCAGCGCTGCTGGCAGAGAGTTTACCGGCCAACCTGCCGGAAGTAGCCTATGCGGTACCTGTAACCCCCACTAATTGGTTTCCCGGATTGCTGGTCGCGGCCAACAATAACGAAAAGCTAAAAGCCGTAGGACAATTTGCCGGGAAAGATTATTTCAATGTATTCTCCTATGATTTAATTGCTGGCAATAAAAACCAGGTACTGGCCACAAAAAATAATATCGTGATCTCTGAAAGCCTGGCGCACCGGCTATTTGCGAYCACTGATAATGTGGTGGGTAAAACCATGGAGTGGCAGTTGGAAGGCCGCACCAGTCAGGCGATTGTATCCGGGGTATTTAAGGATGTACCAGGTAATTCTTCTGCACAATTTGATTTCGTATTGCCGTTTGAGGTGTTTAAAGAAATGAATCCCGATGCCCTGAGCTGGGGTAACTACGGCTGCAACGCCTTTGTGGTACTGAAGAAGGGAACAGACATCGCCGGTTTTAATACAAAGATTGCGCACCTGTTGCAACAACATGGCAATGGAAATGACTATCGTACCCTTTTCACCAGACCCTATGCGGATGGCTATCTGTATGGGAATTACGAAAACGGAAAACAGGCAGGCGGAAGAATAGGATATGTAAAATTGTTTGCCGTGATCGCTTTGCTGGTATTGGCGATTGCCTGCATTAACTTCACCAATCTCTCCACAGCTAAAGCTACCACCCGGTTAAAAGAAGTAGGTGTAAAAAAGGCGATTGGCGCCAGTCGCAAAGGATTGATGATACAATATATGGGCGAGTCGTTGCTGGTTAGTTTTCTGGCTTTATGGCTGGCCATTTTATTCATGCTGATTGTATTACCCGGGTTTAATGAGATGATGCAAAAGCAGATCGTGTTACGCCCCGATCCGGCCATCGTGCTTTCACTATTGGGCATTACGCTGTTTACGGGTGTAGTGGCGGGCGCTTATCCGGCGCTTTATCTCTCCGGATTTGACCCGGTAAAAATATTAAAAGGCAAAGTAAATGCTTCCATCGGAGAATTATGGGCGCGCAAAGGGCTGGTGGTATTCCAGTTTACTGTGTCTATTGTATTGCTGGTGGCGGTATTGGTCGTATATAAACAAGTGGCCTACGTACAGTCGCGACAGTTAGGATTCAACAAGGATAACATCATCTATTTCCAAAAAGAAGGGGCGCTCAATGATCACCTGGAGTCTTTCCTGGAGCAGGTGAGAAATGTACCGGGTGTGATAAAGGCCTCCAGCATGGAAGACGTGATTGTAGGCACACATAGCACTACCGTAGGGCTCAGCTGGAAGGGAAAGAGTGACCAGGAGCTGGTGAAGTTTGAGAATGTTACCGTGAACTACGACATGATTGAAACGCTGGGCATCCCCATGAAAGAAGGACGTGCCTTTTCCCGGGATTATCCCACTGATAGCAATGCCATCATCTTTAATGAGGCAGCGGTGCGGGTGATGAAACTGAAAAATCCCGTAGGACAAACCATTAATCTCTGGGGAAAGGAAAGGCAGATCATTGGTGTAGCGGGCAACTTCAACTTTCAGAGTTTACATGAAGAAGTACAACCTTTATTTTTCAAGATAGCGCCACGGAAAACCACCAACATCATGATCAAAGTGGCCGCCGGTAAAGAAAAAAACGTAGTAGGCGATGTAGGAAAGATTTTTCGGGACATGAACCCCGGCTACTCATTCGATTATCAATTCCTGGATGCGGATTACCAGGCGCAGTATGTAGGAGAAAGACGCATACAGCGGTTGTCGCAATATTTCGCCGGTCTGGCCATTCTCATTTCCTGTCTGGGATTATTGGGGTTAGCGGCATTCACGGCGCAACGGCGCATGAAAGAAATTGGCGTCCGGAAAATTCATGGTTCCGGCGTGCTGAATATTATCCTGTTACTCACCGGCGATTTTACGAAACTGGTGTTGGTAGCCATCTCCATTGCCTTACCATTAAGTTATCTCATCAGCAAAAATTGGCTGGATAGTTTTGTGTATCATATCCATTTAACCATCTGGTATTTCGTGATAGCAGGTGTGCTGGCGTTACTTACCGCGTGGCTTACTATAGGAATGCAGGCGGTAAAAGCCGCGATGGTGAATCCGTTGCTGTGTTTGAAAGAAGAATAAGAAATAAATTACGAATTACGAATTACGGATTTGTGAGAAGATTGTAAACGCGAGTAAAATCGCTATAATCTTCTCACAAATCCGTAATTCGTAATTCGTAATTCGTAATTTATTTCCATCCTCCACCGAGGTCTTTATAAATATTTACGACCGCGTTGAGTTGTTGTTTCTTCGTTTCTATCAGTTCGAGCTTAGATTCCAGTGCATCCCGCTGCGTCATCAGTACCTCGAAATAGTCGGCCCTGGCTGACTTAAACAGGTCATTGGAAATATCGATTGATTTAGTCAATGCCTCCACCTGCTTTGATTTCAGCGTATAGCTTTTATCAAGATTGCTAATGTTAGACAACTGATTGGATACTTCGAAATAAGCATTCAGAATGGTGCGCTGATAATTATACATGGCTTGCAGTTGTCTCGCGTTCGCATTGCTGAATTCTGCTTTGATAGCATTGCGGTTAATCAACGGCGCCGCCAGATCGCCTGCCAGCGAATAAAGTAGGGAGGCCGGCAACTTCACCAGGTAAGAAGGCTTAAAGGCCTGTAATCCCAGTGCCGCTGAAATACCAAAGGAAGGATAGAACTCCGCCCTGGCTACTTTAACATCCAGTTTGGCCGCTTCCAGGTTAAGTTCTGCCTGTTTGATATCACTACGGTTGGCCAGCAGTTGTGACGGAATACCCGTACGCACTGCTGGTGGCAATGCTTCCAGGAAATTACTTTTATCGCGGGCAATTTCCTGCGGATAGCGACCCAGCAAGAAGTTGATCCTGTTCTCTGTTTCCTTGATGTTCTGCAGGATATCAAATTCCAGGCTTTGTGATTTCAATACTTCTGCCTGAAATTTTTGTACCGCCAACTCCGTCACCCGGGCAGCTTCTTTCTGTACTTTCACCAGCTCCAGCGCGTTTTGCTGCAGCGTAATGTTCTGTTGAACGATGGCGAGTTGATTGTCCAGCGCCAGCAGTTCATAGTAGGAATTCGCTACTTCTGCAATCAGGCTGGTGAGCACAAAGTTTTTACCTTCAATGGTCGATAAATATCGGGTAACAGCCGCCTTTTTAGCGTTGTGTAATTTCTTCCAGATATCGGCTTCCCAGGTAGCATAGGCGCCTATGCTATAGTCCATCAATGGGTCTGGTACTTCTTTGCCGGGTTCAATTTCGGTAGAAGCATCACCAGCACCCTGGCTGGTATACTGGCCTACCTTCTCAACGCCGGCTCCCGCTCTGAGGCCTACGGTGGGAAGAAGCGCCGCTTTCTTTGAGCGGATATCGTTGCGGGCAATTTCCACTTCCTGTAAAGTCGCCTGCAACTCCTGGTTGTTATTCAGCGCTGTATCAATCAGGCTGACCAGATATGGATCTGTAAAGAAATGACGCCATTGTAAGTCCGATATGTTGGCGCTATCCTGGCCATTGCCATAGGATACCGGAACCGCCTTGTTTCCGGCAGATTGCAGGAGCGCAGGCACCTTACAGCTGGCCACTGCCAGGCAGGCGCTCAACAGGCCAATGCCGCTGTGTATCCTGAATTTATACATTGTGATCAATTTCTTCAGTTAATGGATTCTCTTCCTCATTTTTAACAAGTGCATATCTTTCAGCAATCCTGCCGAAGATGTAGTACAGTCCGGGTATCACCAGCACGCCGAAAACCGTTCCGAACAACATCCCGCCTGCCGCAGCAGTACCAATGGTCCGGTTACCAATTTTACCAGGTCCGGTAGCAATGACCAATGGAATCAACCCGGCAATAAAGGCGAAGGAGGTCATCAAAATAGGACGGAACCTCACTTTGGACCCTTCCATAGCTGCTTTCAGCACGGATACGCCCGACCGGTGTTTCTGCACCGCAAACTCTACGATCAACACCGCATTTTTTCCGAGCAAACCAATCAGCATCACCATCGCTACCTGCGCATAGATGTTGTTTTCCAGACCTAATAATTTCAGCAGGAAAAATGCCCCGAAAATACCGGGAGGCAACGACAACACTACCGCCAACGGGAGTATGAAACTTTCATATTGCGCCGCCAGGATAAGGTATACAAAGCCTAAGCAGATCAGGAAGATATAAATGGCCTGGTTACCCTGCGCCACTTCATCTTTTGAGATACCTGCCCAGTCAATACCGTAGCCTCTGGGCAACGTTTTCTGTGCTACTTCATTGATCACTTTAATCGCCTCCCCGCTACTGTAGCCAGGTGCGGCAGATCCACTGATCTCCGACGCATTGTACATGTTATGCCGCGTGATCTCTGAGAGCCCGTACACCTTTTCCATTTTCATGAAAGCAGAGAAGGGCACCATTTCATCCCGCTCATTTTTTACATACAGTTTCAGGATATCTTCCGGCAACGCCCTGTACTGCGGCGATGCCTGTACAATCACCTTGTATTGACGATCGAATTTGATAAAGCTGATTTCATAGTTACTACCTATCAAGGTCGACAGCGTATTCATGGCATTGTCAATGCTCACGCCTTTTTGTTGGGCAAGGTCGTTATCGATGCGCAGCATATACTGCGGGAAGCTGGCGCTATAAAAGGTAAACACAGAGGCCAGTTCGGGACGTTTGTTCAATTCTTTTACAAAATCCCGGCTCACGGTTTCCATCTTTTTATAATCACCGCTCCCTAATTTATCCAGCAAACGCAGCTCAAATCCGCCAGCAGCACCGTAACCGGGTACAGCAGGTGGTTGGAAAAATTCGATAGTAGCGCCGGTAATATCTTTAGATTTTTCTTCCAGCTCTGTGATGATTTCCTGAACAGAATGTTTTCTTTCTTCCCAGCTTTTCAGGTTAATCAAACAGGTACCGGAGTTGGAGCCGGTTCCTTCTGTGAGGATTTCATATCCTGCCAGCGAGGAAACGGATTGTACGCCTTCAATACCCTCTGCAATTTTCTGCAGCTTCTCGGCCACCTGGTTGGTTCTTTCCAGCGAAGATCCGGGAGGCGTCTGAACAATGGCGTAGAACATCCCCTGGTCTTCATTCGGGATAAACCCGGAAGGCACGGTTTTATTCATGAACCAGATGCCGGCGCAGAAAGCCACCAACACTCCCCAGGTCACCATCCTCCGGTTAACGATGGTCCCCAGTATTTGTATGTATTTGTTGGAAGCCCGGTTAAAGTTATTGTTGAAACCATCCAGGAATTTGTCCAGCACATTTTTCTTCTTCGGCTTACCATGATTATTTTTCAGGATCATGGCGCAGAGTGCAGGCGTCAGCGTTAGTGCCACCACACCGGAGAGAATAATAGCGGTTGCCATGGTAATGGAAAACTGCCGGTAGAAGATACCCACGGGGCCCGACATAAACGCTACCGGTACAAATACAGCTGCCATCAAAAATGTGATGGCCACAATAGCGCCGGCAATTTCATGCATGGCTTTCTTCGTAGCTTTGAGGGCCGACAGGTGCTGTTCCTCCATCTTGGCGTGTACGGCTTCAATCACCACAATGGCATCATCCACTACCACCCCGATGGCCAACACCAGGGCAAACAGCGTAATGAGGTTGAGGGTGATACCCAGGAACTGCATGAATACAAACGTACCAATCAATGATACCGGTACGGCCATGGCAGGAATCAGGGTAGAGCGCCAGTCGCCCAGGAAGAGGAATACCACCAAACCTACCAGCACAAAGGCTTCGAGTAAGGTATGTATTACTTTCTCCATAGAGGCATCCAGGAACTTGGATACGTCGTAGCTGATTTCATAGTTCATGCCTTTGGGGAAGGAGCTGGCTTTGATCTCTTTCATCTTGGCCTTGATATCCTTGATCACCTGGCTGGCATTACTACCATAGGATTGTTTGAGTACAATAGCTGCAGAAGGTTTGCCATTCAGGTTGGAATAGATATCGTACATGGAGCTGCCGAATTCTATGTCAGCCACATCTTTCAGGCGAAGGATTTCTCCGTTGGCGCTGGATCTTAATATCACATTTTCATATCCTTCTTTGGTAGTGAACCGGCCCGGATATTTCAACACATATTCAAAGGTCTGTGATCTTTTACCGGAGCTTTCACCGGTCTTACCCGGAGAGGCTTCCAGGCTTTGTTCGCCCAATGATTTCATTACTTCATCCGCGGAGATTTTATAGGCCAGCATGCGGTCTGGTTTTAGCCAGATCCTCATGGCATATTCGCGGTTACCGAGGATATCCGCGAAGCCTACACCGTCTACACGTTTTAGTTCCGGCAGCAGGTTGATGTCGGCGAAGTTGAAGAGGAATTTCTGATCCGCCTGGGGATCATCGCTGTACAGGTTAATGTACATGAGCATGTTGGATTCCTCGCGGGTAATCTTTACCCCTTCGCGTACTACCAGTGGCGGGAGCTTGTTCACCACGGATGCCACCCTGTTTTGTACGTTCAGCGATGCCTGGTTCGGATCGGTGCCGAGGTTGAATACCACCTGTATGGAGGCTTCCCCGTCGTTACCGGCATCGGAGGCAATGTATTTAAGTCCGGGTACCCCGTTGATGGCCCTTTCCAGTGGAATAATCACGGATTTGATCATCAACTCACCGTTGGCGCCGGGGTATTCAGCGGTAACGTTCACTTTAGGCGGCGATATGGACGGAAATTGTGTTACCGGCAACTGGCTGATGGCCAGCAATCCCAGGAACACGATGATGAGCGAGATCACGATGGACAGGACCGGCCGCTGTATAAACTTCTTTAGCATTGTATACGATTAGTAAGAATGAATGACTACTCTGCTTTTAATCGCAGATGAGCAATAACGTCGTCAGGTTTCCGGTAGTCATAGTTGATTTTGTCATCATCTTTGGCTTTCTGAACACCTTCCAGCAGTATCTTATCATTTTCAGTAAGACCACTTTCTACCACATACAAATCCGGCAGCTGGCCGCGGATAGTGATGTTTTTAGAGTGTATCACGTTGTTGTTGCCTACTACGAACACATAGATTTTATCCTGGATTTCGTAGGTAGCTTTCTGCGGAATGACCAGCGCATTTTTAAGTGGAATGGTCATTAATACTTTACCGGTTTCTCCATTTCTCAGCAGCTTCTCCGGGTTGGGGAATTTTGCACGGAAAGCGATGTTACCGGTTTCGCTATTGAATTCGCTTTCTATGGTTTCTACGTCTCCTTTGTAGGGGAGTGGCTGGTTGTTAGCCAAAAGCAGGCTTACTTTATTGTCGCCGCGTCCTTTGGCATTGGTTTGATAGTCGAGGTATTCCGGCTCAGACACGTTGTAATAGGCAAACATCTGGCTGTTGTCGGAAAGGCTGGTCAGCAGCCCGCCTTCGTCGATTACGCTTCCCAGTTTGAACGGAATACGGTCGATGGTGCCATCGAATGGCGCCCTGATTTCGGTGAACGACAGGTGCAGATGGGCCAGCGACATTTCCGCTTTGGCCTGATCCAGCTTGGCTTGCGCCAGGGCCTGCTCGTTTTTGGAAACGATGTTTTTATCAGCCAGGGTTTTGGTATTCTGCAATTCTATTTCAGCAGCACGGGTTTCTGCCTGTGCTTTCGCCAATTCTGCCTCGTATACTTTAGGCATAATCTTAAACAGGAGCTGGCCGGCTTTTACAAACTGGCCTTCGTCTACATAAATGTTTTGCAGATAACCTTTTTCCTGTACACGGATTTCAATGTTCCGGATGGATTTTATCTGTGAAACATATTCACTGGTAAATGAAGTATCAATTTTGAGCGGACTGGTAACGGTATACTTTTCCGCTTCTTCTTTTACTTCTTCTTTTTTTTGTTTACAGCTCAGAAGGGCAAATAAGCCCGCGAACATGACAATTCTATTCATGATATTAAATGGATATTAAGCGATGGTATGCTGGTATGGCACAGGCGCTGGCAGGCGCAAAAGGTTATCAGCAGCCGGGATAGCTCCCAGGCTTAACTGTAGCAGAAAGTATATGACATATACTTCCAATCAGGTTGGCATGATCTCACTTTTGAGTAACCGATGCTAATAACCGGTCAGAGTCGAAGTACCCGTTGTGTAATGTAAATATTAGGAAGATGCCCCAGGAAGTCTGGTGGCGCATTAAAACACTTATGGAGATAACTTAATGTAAACAGTTGGTTGTTTGCCAGGCAAAACCGCGCCAGCAGCCGGTATTTGCGGACAAAAAAGTTGCTGGGGTCCTCTTCTTCTACGTCATCACGCACCAGGATATCATCCATGTCGTCGTCGAGGTCGGGGAGTAATGTACTCATATCCGGCTGACTGCTGTCATCTGATTTTAGCTGTGGCGCCCTTTGAATATTTTCGTTGGTGATACGGCAGAGGTGAAGGTGTTGAGTAGCTGTAAATACGCAGCCATCCCCCTTTAGGAGGAGAAAACATACATACAGAAAAAAGATAACTACTCTCATTAGGGTGCCAAAAGTAATAAAACTTTGATAGCAAAAAAAGAAAATCGATGGATACTATTTGCTACGGACGAGCGTTTGCGGGAGGATTAACAATTATTTAATTGAGCAGAAAGCTGAAGGCAGAAAGCAAAAAGCTATTGTAGCGGGTGAACTAAGCGTATATTATATCCGCAAAAGTCACTCGCTACAATAGCTTTTTGCTTTCTGCTCGCTTTCTTGTATTTTATTTTTCCACCTGGTATCCTTTGGCATTGGCCATCCGTATAATGGACCCGTTAATCGCTGCGCCAAGATCATCTGTGGTGGCTACACTTTTAGAAGCTTCCGCGATAAATTTTTCGCGTTGTTTGGCCAGGGTGGCAATTTCTTTCTGAATATTTACTCTTTCCTGGCTTTTCAATGTAATGATGGCAGACAGCTCTTCGGGTGTTTTATCCTGCAGCTCTTTGGGCAATTCGGATTTGGTCATGTTTTTTAATACGGATTTATCCTGCTCTACCCGGTCTACCAGGTCCCAGCTTTCATTTTTGTAGATGGCTTTTGATTTGCTGACATAACGCTCTGTAGAATTGGCGGAGGAGAGGGACTTTGCATTACTGTCTTGCATCAGCTGGTTACTTTTTTTGGAGGCGCCATGCGCACCATAGGCAATATAGGTTTTGTTGATCCGGTCGTTGCAGGCTTCAATCTGCGCATCATAGGGGGTATTAATGAAGGCTACTTTTCTGTCGGAATCAATATTGAAATACTGCCCGCGGCCTATGTCGGCGCCGTCTTTCCAGAGCTCGCCGATACCGCTTTGTTTATCGCCGCAGTAAATGGTATTCACGAAAATATTTTTATTCACGGCAGTCGCTATGGATTTCTTATAACTGATTTCGCCCTGGTTAAAGGGTTCATTGCCGGCAATATAAATAAGTTTCATATCTGCTTCATCCGTACCCCAGTGCAGCGATTGCAGGGCAGACCGGATCACCGCGCCACAGTATTCAGAACCGCCATTGGTGCGGAGGGAAAAGAGTTTTTCGGAGATGAGATCCAGGTCGGTGGTCAATGGTGTCACCTGGCGGATATAGTCCTGTGCACTTGACAAACCATCATTGCCATATTCATACAATGCAATTTCAATCACCGGCGCTTTGCCTTTGTATCTCAGGGTGGTGAGGGTATTGATAATATTCCAGAGCCGTGATTTGGCCTGGTCTATTAATCCATCCATACTATTAGAAGTATCCAGTAGCAGGGCTACCTGTATATGTGTATTGTCGGCGGCGGAAGGAGAAGCGTAAGGAGAGGCAGAAGGAGGGGAGGAAGGAGCGTCCTGGGGAACAACAACGGGATGAATGGCCGGACCGGGGACCTTTTCCCGTATAGGGTTCCGGGCTTCATAACGCCATAAGGCGAAACCGGATGCCAGCAGTGCGCAGGCGAGTAATGCTGTTTTCATACTGTTTGGTTTAAGATGATGTGGTGAAAATAAACGGTCTTTGCCGGCCCGATGAGCACCACTTGGTGAAACACGGTCCTGAATGGGTGAAATATGCCCCTGCCCATTCGGAAAAAAACTATTTTGCGGAGGAATCTATTACCATGATACGTTACTGTAGTGGCATATTAATCTTGTTCGGCATACTGCTGCTGGCGCCAAAGGTGGACGCACAGGATTATCCGTTAAAAAAGGGGGGCGGTTCCCGCAAGTCAAAAGCGGCGAAGGACCTGCGATTGTCACTTTCCGGCGACGACGGAGAGTTGACAACAGCCGGATTCTATGAGACATTGGCCAAAGAATTGGCGGATCAGCGGGATTATGCCAAAGCAGAAAGCTATCTGCAAAAGGCATTAGATATTTACAACCGGCTGGGTAATAAAGATGCCGCCGCTACCGCCGCGCGTTCGCTGGCAAAAGTGCAGGAAATGCAGAACAAGATTGGATCTGCTATAAAAAGTTATCAGTCGGCCGCAAGTAATACCATTKATAAACGACTGGATACCATCAATACCAACGATGTCAATCGCCTGCAAAATGCCACCAATCCAGGCGCACAGGCCAAATACTCCCAGTCCAATGCCACCATCTTTGAAAGGGAAGGCAAGAAAGAAGAAGCCGTAGATGCCTACAAACAATTGGGGAATAGTCAACTGCTGCAAAACAATTCGGCAGAAGCCATTGCCAGCTTTRAAAAAGCGATCGAGAAAAGTGACAATACCAAAGAGATCAGCGCCATCAGCAAGAAAATTGTCGGCGTATATGTGGCCGATAATAAAGTAGCAGACGCCATCCACTTGAGTGAATCGCTGTTGGAAAAAGCCAAGGAGCAACACAATATAGAATTACAGATAGATCAAACACAGGAGCTGGCCCAGTTATATAGCCAGGATAACCAGCCGGAGAAAGCAGGACCCTTGCTGGAAGCCGCTTACACCCTGGCCTACAACAGCGGTAATACCTCCAAAACAAAAGACTGCTTATTGGCATTGACGCAATACTACCGCGATCAACGCATGGATGGCGTAGCCCTGGCCCGTTACGACAATTTCCTCCACCACCTGGATACCCTTATCAGAACTGATAGCTCACTGGTAGATGCCAGTATCTTTGATATTACGGAAGGAAGGATAAAGGACCTGGAAAAGGAAAAGGCGCTGCAACTGGCGCTCATCCGGAATAAAAATACCCTCAACTACTTCCTGATTGCCTCTGTGTTGGCCATGGCCGTGTTGTTGTTTTTCATTGTCCGCTCCCTGTACGCTATTAAAATCAAGAATAAAAAAATTGCGTTGCAGTCCCTGCGCCGGGAAATGAATCCGCACTTTATTTTCAATAGCCTCAACAGCGTGAATCAATATATTGCGGAAAGCAATGAAGTGGAAGCCAACAAGTATCTGACATCTTACTCCGGCCTGATGCGCAACGTCATGGAGCATTCCAGCAAAGATTTTGTATCACTGTCCATAGAAATAGCACAGCTGAAAAATTACCTGGAACTGGAGCACCTGCGGTTTAGTGATAAATTTATTTATGAGATGGACATCGACGACACCCTGGATACAGATGCGGTCATGATCCCCCATATGCTCATACAGCCACATCTCGAAAATGCGGTGTGGCATGGCCTTCGCTATAAAGCCACCAAAGGCTTGCTGCAGGTGACTTTTGAGAAACAAGGGCCGCTGTTGCAGGTGATCATCACGGATAACGGTATCGGGCTAACGGAGAGCCAGAAGCTGAAAACAGTGCACCAGAAAGCGTATCAGTCGAGGGGGATCACCAATACCCGGGAACGGATTCAATTACTCAACGATATCTACCATCTCCACATCCGGCTGGAGATGAATGAAATTACCGGCAACGGTGCTACCGGCACCAGAATCGTACTGCAACTTCCCTTAATGGATAGTCATGATGTTAACAGAAAAAATCAGGTCAGTTATCGTTGAAGATGAAGCCGCCGCCATGGCTGCTTTGCAGAACTACCTGCTGAAATTTTGCCCGCAGGTAACCATTGTGGGCACCGCGCAAAATAGCCGGGAAGCCATTGCCCTGATACAGGAGCTGCAGCCACAGCTGGTTTTCCTGGATGTGGAAATGCCTTTCGGGAATGCCTTTGATGTATTGGAAGGATGCCAGGACCTTACCTTTGAAACCATTTTTGTTACGGCCTTTTCCGAATATTCATTGAAGGCACTGAATCAGAGTGCAGCTTATTATTTACTGAAACCGGTCAGCATTGAGGAGTTGATACTTGCGGTGAACAAGGTACAGCAACAGCTACAGCAGCAGCAGTGGCTGAACCGGAACCGTATCATCATGGAAAATGCCCGCGAAAATAATCCGGGGATGCAGCAGGTGATTTTACCTACCCTGGATGGATTTGATGTGGTGAAGATGGGGGAAATAGTTCGCCTCAAAGGAAACGGCAATTTTACAGACGTCTACCTGACGAATGGTAGTAAAAAAATGGTTTGCCGTTTTCTCAAACATTTTGCAGAGATGTTACCCCTCCCGTTTGTGCGGGTACACAAATCACATATCATTAATATCCATTTTGTACAGTCCTACCACAAGGGCGCCGGCGGCTATGTCAGCCTGAACGACGGCACCGCTGTGGAAGTATCTCCGGCGTATAAAGATAACCTGTTGAAGGCCTTTCAATAGCCGCGCATTAGTGATCAGTCGTGGTACGACTATCATACATCATCTTTCCATTACGAATGGTATATACTACGTCGGAAAAATGACGGACATCCGCATGGGGATCGGCTTTCAGTACTACCAGGTCGGCGTCCATGCCTTTGGCAATGCGGCCGCTGTGGGATGCCTGTCCAAATCTTCGTGCAGGCGCAGTCGTTAGTGCGGTCAGTATCTGATCAAAACTCAGTCCTGCTTCGGACAACAAGGTAAACTCATCTACGGTGCTATAGTCTGGTACATAGCCTACATCGGTGCCAAACAGTATTTCACCACCGGCCTTGGCATAAGCGCCCACTTGTTGCAGCGCTGTCGTCATTAACGGATTGGTAGCCGCCTCAATTTTGTTTCTTTCCAGCTCAAATTTGAAAAGCTTTAAAGTGGGAATCACCGCGATGTGATGTTGTTGTAACAGCTTTATCTCCGCTGCCTCCCAGGGGCGGTAGCCATCCGGAGAAGGATGCGCCAGGATGTCGACACCACCTTCAACGGCCATAGTGACACCGGTATCCGCAGTAGGATGCGCAAAAACCGGTTTGTGAAATTGATGAGCGGTGGCACTGGCCGCCTTCAGTATTTCCAATGGCATCGGAACGGTTTGGTGTGCATGCGGAGACGCTGACCATACTTTGATCCCATCTGCACCAGCCTTAATCTGTTGGGTGACATACGTCACCGCGGCTGCAGGAGTAGTGATTTCAGGAAGCTTCAATGGTTCGATGTAAAATGGATTTCCATTTGGGGGTACAAAGGGTACGCCTACCGTAAGCATCGCCGGACCATTCACCTCACCTTTGTTGATTCTTGCTTTCAATGCCAGCAGGTTAGGATAGTCCAGCGCCGCCAGGTCAAATACATGGGTAAAACCGCGACTGTTCACCATGTCATTGAGCTGCCGGTTCAACTGTTCCACTGGCAGGCTGTCGGCATGACTCCATTTCGGCTCCATGAAATGCACGTGGCAGTTCCAGAAGCCGGCCATCAACACCATTCCTTTGCAATCCAGCACGGTGGCGGCGGCCGGTATCTTTGTTTGTTGCCTGTTGCCAACGGCAGTGATTTTCCCGTTTTCAATCACGACTACGCCATCCGTAATGGGCCTGACTCCGGGAGCTGTATAGATGGTGGCTCCTGTTAGTGCCAGCCGGCCGGTATTACGTGTTTGGGCATAAAAAGTAAGAGGAAGGAGCAATAGCGCAAGTAATAGCTTTTTCATCGGATAATAATTATAAACAAAAACCAGTGATTTTTTAAGATGATGACTAAGATACAACTAACCGGTGTGGTATAACCAATGTTGTGATGGTTTGTTATGTGGTAGCTATAAAACATCCGGAATCTATGACAAAAAACGCGTGGCAGAATGCGCGATAAATATTAGCTTTATCTACCGAAATTTTTAAACCCAGGTCAGCAGCTATGAAAACAGATATCGTCATCAAACCTATGCGTATCCACATTCCGGAAGAAGACATCATCGATTTGCATTACCGCCTGCGTCATACCCGTTGGGTATCACCTATGGAAGATGCAACCTGGGAAGATGGTACCAGTGGGGAATATCTGCGTGATCTGGCGGCATATTGGCTGTCAGGTTATCAATGGCGGGAAAGGGAAGCCAAGCTGAATCAATTCGATCATTATCAGGCTACAATAGACGATACACAACTGCATTTTATTCATGCCAAAGGAGAGGGGCCCAATCCCATTCCGTTACTGCTGATGCAGGGATGGCCAGGTAGTTTTGTGCAGCTGTTACCGCTGATTCCATTACTGACGGCCGCCGGCACCGATGGCACGCCTTCTTTTGATGTGGTGGCGATGTCTATGCCCGGCTATCCTTTTAGTTCCGTTCCCCGTAAGCACGGCATGAACTTTAAACGAATAGCAGATCTCATCGTTCCGCTAATGACAGAAGGCCTCGGGTATGAGCGCTTTGCCTGTCGTGGTTCAGACCAGGGCGGCTTAGTACAACAGCAAATGGGGCTTCACTATCCGGAACGCATCATCGGATTACATCGTTCAGGAATAATGCCTTTCATGTCGCCGATGCCTACGGATCTTAGCGAAGCAGAAATAGCCTATCAGCAACAGGTGGCTGCCTGGGCGCCCAACGAAACCTTGTACGCACGCATACAAGCGCTGCGCCCGGAAACGCTCACACCCGCACTGGCCGATTCTCCCATCGGCCTGGCCAGCTGGTTTATTGAGAAATTCCAGCGCTGGGGCCATGGTGGCGAACAAATAGATGAACACTTTGGCCGGGATGCACTGCTCGACAATATATCCCTGCATTGGTTCACCGGCGCCGGTGCCACTGCGATCCGGTCGTACAGAGAGGCGGTGCTGGGAACTGTACTGGAGCCCGGCAAGCCCCCGCGCGTATCCGTTCCCACCGCCATTATGATGCCTTTACACGATGGTGTAACGGTGCCGGCCCCACGAGAATGGGCAGAGCGTACTTACAACGTACAACGCTGGAACATCATGGAACAGGGCGGTCATTTCCCCGAATGGGAAGTACCCGGCGTAATTGCGGAAGATGTAAGACAGTTTTTTGGAGACCTCCGCAATGGCAGCATCACCGGGTGATATTTGTAAATCATACGATACCGTTAATATGAAGCAGGAGGATTTGTTGCTTAACAACTTGGCCCGGCATATTCATCTCGAGCAAACAGAGATCGACTTTTTCTTTTCGCTGCTAACCCAAAAAACGCTGAAGAAGAAAGCATTCCTGTTGCAGGAGGGAGACGTATGCAAAACGGAGAATTTCATTCTCAGCGGCTGCATTCGTATGTACACCATTGATGATAGTGGCCAGGAACATATTGTGATGTTTGGTGTGGAAGGCTGGTGKACCAGCGACTTGTTTAGTTTCTTTACCGGCACTCCTTCAGAGTATTATATCGACGCCCTCGAAGACACAGTGCTGTTGCAGATTTCAAAGGAAGACCTGGAACGCTTGTATGAAAAAGTGCCAAAGTTTGAGCGCTTTTTCAGGATACTGTTGCAGAATGCCTTCATTGCGCAACAGCGACGTATCAATCAAAACCTGTCCTATACTGCAGAACAACGCTACCTTGATTTTATACAGAAATATCCGCAACTGGAACAACGGATCTCTCAGAAGCAGGTAGCCGCGTATTTGGGTTTCACTCCCGTATTTTTAAGTATGCTCCGCAAAAAATTAAGCCAGCCCTGATTTCTTCAACTACTTTAATTTTTCTGATTTTTCTGCCCCGTTACTTTGTACCATCAAATAAAGGCAGATAAATGAAAAAGAACATCTTCGCAACAAACAACGACTGGACAGGCCTCATCATACGGCTCACATTAGGACTGATACTATTCCCTCATGGCGCCCAAAAAATGCTGGGTTGGTTCGGCGGCCCCGGCTTTGCCGGAGAAATGGGCTTCTTTACCGGAACCCTCCATCTACCCTGGATAGTCGCCTTCACCGTAATATTCATTGAATTTTTCGGCGCCATCGCCCTGATCGTGGGATTTGCTTCCCGGCTTTGGTCGGTAGCCATTATAGGGCTGTTCATCGGAATTATTTTTGTGGCCCATGCAGAAAATGGCTTCTTTATGAACTGGTTCGGCACCCAGAAAGGAGAAGGCTACGAATATCACCTGTTGTTCATCGGCCTGGCCGTTGCCGTGGTAGTAAATGGAAGCGGTAAATATGCCCTGGATAATATCATCTGGAAGCGCCCGGTGGTGAATCCTTCGGTGTTAGCCCTGGGGGCAGTACTGTTGTTGCTTTGTACCGCTTGTGGTAATACCACCGCTACTACTGCCGCAGTTGACAACACGGTGGAAACACACAACAAACAGCTGGTAGAGCGCTATTTTAATGAGGTATGGAACAAAGGAAATGTGGACGTGTTAGACAGCTTGTTAAGCCCGGACTATATCAATCATACGCCCTCTACACCTAATCCGCCTAAAGGTGCTGCAGGCTTGAAACCTATTGTTAATGCAATCCGGAAAGGCTTTCCGGATTTGCATTACGCCATCCAGGATATGGTGGTAACTCCCAACAGGGTGGTAGCCAGGGTCATCATGACCGGCACGCAAACGGATACCCTGTTTGGTACGCCGCCCACCGGCAAACCGGTGAGCGTGAATCAAATTAATATGGAAGAAATTGTAGACGGAAAAATTGCTGAACACTGGCGGGTAACCGATGAATTGACCATGATGAAACAACTGGGCGTAATAAAATAATACGCCCTATTTTTTATCTTCTTCATCTGGATCTTCTGTTTCCTCCAGCTTGTTATCACTACCGCGGCGCAGTTTTACCTGTGGATTGTTTTGGGTACCGGTAACGTTAAAGGGTATACCAAAAATACCAAATGGTGGCAGCCCCAGTCGTCCCTTCAGGTTTAGCTTGCCATCCAGACTTACTTGTCCTTCAAAGCGTGGCCGGAAGCCGGCGATGCGCATTTTAGTTCTGCTGATGGTGAGGATGTTATTGTTAATCTCCGACTTGATATTCACTTCAGAAAGATCCGGATCTTTCATGTCACCTTTTCCTGTACTGCTGCTCACCGCATTGAATAGCTTGAAGCCCTTCAGTTTTATTTTTTTGATAGATAATACCCCACCACCTTTCAGCGACGGATATACGGGATTCATGTTCTCATCCAGTTTTCCACTCAGGTGATAATCCAGTCCAACTACGCCACTGGCATAGGAAGCGGAGGACGCCATGTCGTGGAAAATTTTTATTTCGTTGTAGGCGCGTTTGATATCAAATTCTTTTGCGGTGATATGGTAGTCGAAGGAAGCCCGCTTTGGCTGCAGACTTACATAGGTGGCATCCATTTCTACCGGTGCGCCAATAATGGTAAACCCGGTCTGGTTCAGCTTCAGCCGGCTGCTGTCTACCACCAGTTGTCCGTGGAAATTACTGACGTCTATTCCTTTGAAGCGAATTTTATCTGCTGCAGCATTGAGCGTAAGCGATAAATTGGAAGGGATGATCACCACGCCCGAAGAGGCAGGGGCGGCCGGGCTGTTGTTAGGCACGCCATTCACCATCATTTCATCCACCAGTATATATCCGCTTTTCAGGTCAAAAGAACCGCGCAGCGGCTGATCTTTCGTAGTGGCATAGCCGATTACATTGCTGAGGTATCCGTTCAGGTTAATCAGTGATTTGCCATAGGTGGCATTGAACTGATCAAACCACATTTTGTCCTGATCGAAACGGAAAACACCGTTGTTAATCACGAATGGTAATGGCAGCTGGGCGGCAGTCAGGGCAACGTTTTTGACCACCATGGTGCCGCTGTTATTGAGTCTGTTGTATCTGCCGGCGAGGGCGTCGCCCTGGGTACCCTGAAGCGACAGGTTTGTTTTGATAAATCCTTTCAGGTCGTATCCTTTGATCGCAAATACCTGGTAAATGCGTCCCAGATCTATTACCCCGTTGGAGGTGATATTATATCGCAGGTTATCGAAATTATTCAGATCGGCTTTCAGCACAAATGGTTGCCCTTCAAATTCAAAGGAAACAGGCTTCAGGTCTACCTTTAGCGACTGCATCGTACCAGTGGTATTGGTAACGGAAGCGTCTATATTAATTTTCTCCAGCGGATGCGGATAATATTTCGTTTGTACGGCACCGTTATTCATGGTGAGTTGTCCGGTAGTAACGGGGAAGAGTCGTTTCGCGGGCAGATAAGTGCCTTTGGTGACTACGTTGATGGCCAGATCGCCGGTCATATCAAGACTGTCGATCGGGTACACTTTTTTCAGGTCGCTCATGTGCAGCACGGATTCCAGTTTGGCGTCGATGAGCGGCTGCTGGGCATTCGATAACTGGAAATAGCCCCTGATATAGTTACTCAGCATGGTGGCATTGAGGTCGTTGATGCTGAAATAAGTGTGTGTATACTGGCCATCCGGACAGGAGGCTTTGGCGTTAAAGCTGATGTCTTTTACCCCTTCCGGCATGGATGCAAATTTAAGGTACCCGTTGCGGAGGGTGGCGGCAAAATCAAACACAGGAATGCTGCTGATCACGGTATCCGGGCGATGTTGCAAGCCTTTATACACCACAGTTTTGGCATACCGTCCATTCGCCAGTAGGTGTGCCTGGAGGCGCCCTTTCAGATCAATGGTTTTCAGTCCTACAGTTTGGTTCCATTTTTCCAGGTCTATATCGGTATTCATTTTAGCATAAATATCCGGTGTAGCCAGGCCTTTCAGGCGTACTACCGCGCTGAAATAGTCTTTATCAAGATTAAAGAAGATAGAATCCACATTCACATAGAGGCTATCGGTATTCAGGTGTGCGAGTGTAGATTGAAAGTTGAGGAACAGGTTTTTTACCGGCGCCGGTGCTTTATCGTGGGTGATGGTACCGTTTCTGACTTTCATGTTGAAGGTAAGATCCGGCATGGTATTGTTTTCTGCGAGATATTCCCCGATCAGTGTCGCATTTACATCGGCGGTGCCGGTGATATTCATATGCTCGGTCCACTTGGCGTATTCCGGTGGCAGGGCGCCAAAAATGGCGTGCAGCTCGGATTCCATGGAGCTGAGGCGGAAGTCCATTTTATACCCGTTTTTAAGGAAGCCGAATTCTCCTTTGAAACGTACCGGAAGCTCGTTGATCTTTAAATCATTCTTTTCAAAGATGAAGTCGAGCGAGTTGGTATTGATTTTAGTGATCAGTTCTCCATTCAGTTTCTTCGATAAAATATACTGGGTATTGGCGTAATTGATATCGAAAGAACCGATGCTGATCTTAGAATACAGGTCAAACACGGCTTTACTGAGATCTCCTTTTCCGAGGTAGTTCACTTCTTTGGCCCGGAGGTACATGGGGAGCGACTGATCATTATAAATAATGTTACAATGTTCCAGTTGTATGCGTGCAATTTGCATAGAGGCGCTGCCGCTGTCGGATTTATTGGAAGTGGTGGTATCAGATGATTTGTAGACGTTATAGTTCGGGTGACCGGCGGTATCTACCAGCACATGTATATTTCCTTTGGTCAGGTATATTTCATCAATATTAATAGAGCTGGAAAAAACGCTGGATAAGTTAATGCCCAATGCTACTTCGTTGGCGGATATCAGCGTATCGGCCTGAAAGGGGGCCGCGCCTTTCAAACTAAAATCGTATAAGGTTAAGGTGAGGGAGGGAAAGTGATTAAAGAAGGAAAGCCTCGCTTTCGAAAAGTTAAGGTCCCCTGTGATACTGCTGTTGGTCCAGGTTTTTATTTTATTGGAGATGGTGGTGGGAAAAAGTATCGGCAATAAAAATAATAACAGGATGATAGCAGCAAGCGATATGGAAACTATTTTTAATACTTTAAGGATAAGTCCTTTCATATTTGTCTGGCGCATGGAGTAATGAACGTATGTTTTTTTACTATCTCACTATATATAAAAAATATATTTATAAGCTTATCTGGCTTACTTATGAGAGGAAATTATTATGTCTGAAAAATAAATGATGACCCTGCTGCGAAGGTACTTATAATTAAAATAGGATGTACGGGGTTAAGTATTTACAGGACGTATTCGCCATATAGGCGTTGCCGTTATCCGGAGTGGGAGATGATATTTTACAATTTGGTAACGTTAGTAATTATCGGAATAGATTTACGGTGAGGTTTATTTCAAATGCTCCGCTGGTGTAATTACTAAGTCCGGCGGTCTGGGAATTATAAATCAGCTGTAAGCCGGCTATAGAGCGGTAGTTGGCGCCTACACCGGCGCTAAAGCTCTGGGAGGAGTGATACATTCCAAAGGCATTCAGTTGATTATTGAGAAAGCAAAAGTTGGCGCCGGCGTCTATGATATTGTCATATCCCTTAATACCGCGGAAGCATACTTTCGGTTCAATAGACGACAGCTGGCTGCCGGTATTGAATTTATATCCTGCAGCGGCAAAGAACACAGAGCGGTCTATGCCCAGGTCGGCCGAATTATTTTTTACCAGGCTTACCAGGTTGGGTAGGGCCGCTTGTACGGTGAGTCCCCTGAAGGTATAGGCCATTCCAAAATCTGCTTCGAAATAATTATCGCGCCGGTTATACGCATTGATATCGGGGTCCGTGATATCGCCATTGACATCTTTGGTATTCAGTCGCCGGGCAATAAAAGCGGCCGACAAACCGAAGTGCAGCACACTGGCGCCGGTTAAACTCAATGGTAAATGGTAGGCGTAACTGAAAGCCACTTTCGTATTGTTAAGCAGGCCCGCTTTATCATTGAATATATTCATGCCGATACCTACTCTTTTAAATAGTTGATAGTCGGCCGTAAGCGCCTTGGTTTCCGGCGCTCCATTGATACCAGACCACTGATGACGATAGGCGAGATTTACATGCAGTCCCGTATCAATGCCTGCCATGGCAGGGTTAGCGAGATAGGGATTCTGAAAATATTGTGCGGCCAGTGGTTCTGCCAGCATCTCCGGGTTACCTACACTTTGTGCAGCGGCAGAGAAGTTGCTGAGTGCAAATGCACTCAGCAACAAAATGTATTGGATGTACTGCTTCATAATCATTACTTAATTTTCATGGTGGATGATGGTGATAAATCCTTTGAATTGGGGTTTATTATCACCCAGCGTGATGATATAGTAATAGGTGCCCTCCGCCAGTGGATGACCATTTACCATTCCATTCCAGTTGTTCGTATAGCCACGTTTCTCATAAACCATCCGTCCCGCACGATCATATATTTTCACTTCGTTCTGCGGATACATATCGATATTTTTCACTACCCACAGGTCGTTTTTACCATCGCCGTTAGGCGTGAGTATATTGGTCGCTTCCAGTTTGAAATCTTCGTTGACGGTGATGGTAATTGCTTTGGTAACGCTGCAGTTGAACACACTCGAAATAATCACCTGGTAAGTGGTGGTTACCGCCGGACGGGCTACCGGCGCTGCAATACCCGGATCATTCAATCCCGCAGCCGGCGACCAGGCATAGCTGTTACCACCAGATGCCGTCAGTATAATACTTTCACCTTTGCTGATGGTAGTATTGCCGCTCACCGTGATATTACCATCCGGTAACGGATGTACGGTAACGGTTATTGGCGCAGATAGCATACTAAAGTTGTTACTGTAGATTGCTTTCACCGTATAAATGCCACTTTCAGTGATAGTCAGTGAGCTGCTGTTAGCACCTGCTATCTTCACATTATTATTATACCATTCATATCCTGGCGCGGCGCTGGCCTGCAGGGTTACACTATTGCCTTCGCAGAAGGTGGTACTGCCACCCGCTGTAATAACCGGTGCAGTAAAGGCTGTTACGGTGACTGTTTGCGTAATCGTTGTTGCCGGATCATAGTTATTGTTACCTGCCTGCGCGGCGCTGATATGTACTGTACCGGCATTACCTACATGTGCGGTTTGGCCATTGACACTGATCACAGTGGCATTGTCGCTGCTAAAGGTTATTGGTAATCCGGAGCTGCTGGTTGCTATCAGTGTAAAGTCAGGATCTCCCTGGTTCTTACTGCCAATCGCCGTGAAGGTGATTTGCTGGCTGGCACGGGTGATTGTAAGCTGACCATTCGTATACGTGAGGAGGTAGTCGTTGCTGCTGAAACCTCCCGGTGTAATGATGTACGTACCGGTATTGATAGCGCCCTGGGAACTGCCGCTATACACCAGTGTACCGCCTAATTTCGCCGCATTATCACTACCCACAAATCCGCTATAGCTTACACCGTTACCGCCCGTATAGGCGTTACCGGTATAGGTGCGGGTGTCATTGCTGGCTTTTATCGTTAACGCTGCTTTGTTGACGGTGAAGCTTTGTGTAACAGAGGTAGCAGGTGCATAAGCGCCGTTGCCACCCTGATTGGCAGATATCATCACCGTACCGGCGCCGGTAAGGGTTACCGTATTGCCGCTGATAATAGCTGGTCCGCTGACTACATGGTAGGTCACCGGTAAACCGCTGCTACTGCTGGCATTGAGCGTAAATGGTGCATCCCCGTATGTTTTGGCGGCAATAGCAGGGAAGGTGATGGTTTGTGTCGCCAGATCCACTTTCAATAAACCATCTCCCACTACAAAATGATAGTTGGTAGCGCTCAGCGTACCAGCAGTAATTGTAATTGGATAGTTACCTGCCGGGCTGCTGGTATTGGCGGTCGTATTCAACACCGGTGAGCCACTTACCACACTGTTGTTATCGCCATTCACAAATCCGCTGATGATATAAGTAAGCGGAGGATTATTAGCGCCGGCTGGTCTTTCTTTATTATCCGCTTTTACGGTCAGGGCAGCTGTGGCTATAGCGAAAGGAACATTCACCGGTGTAGCTGCGCTGTAATTGGCGTTGCCGGCCTGTGTAGCGGTAACAGTGACGTTGCCTGCACCGGTGATCGTCAGCATATTGCCACTAACGGTAGCCGGTCCGGAAGCAACCGTGAAGCTCACCGGTAAACCGCTGCTGCTGGTAGCATTTAATGCGAACGGTGCATCACCATATGTTTTTCCGGAGATAGGATTAAAGTTGATGGTTTGCGTAGCTCGGGTCACCGTCAGCGAACCATTTACAACACTGAAAATATAATTAGCGGCGCTCAGGTTGCCAGCCGTAACTGTAATGGGATAAGTACCCGGCGTACTGTTGATATCCGCCAGGGTGCTGATATTGGCGGCGCCATTGACTACACTGTTGTTATCTCCATTCACAAACCCGGTAATGGTATAGGTCAATGCCGGATTAGGCTGCAGATATACTTTGGAGACATTGTTTGCCTTCACCGTGAGCACCGCTTTATTGACTGTGAAGCTTTGTGTGACAGGTGCGGCAGGAAGATAGTTGCTATTGCCTGCCTGGTTGGCGGCAATAGTTACAGTACCCACACCGGTAATGGCTACCATATTACCACTAATGGTAGCGGGGCCGCTGACCACATGATAGCTCACCGGCAAACCGCTGCTGCTGCTGGCGTTGAGCGCAAATGGTGCGTTGCCATATGTTTTGGTGCTAATCGCCGGGAAGTTGATGATTTGTGTAGCGGGTCCTATTGTCAACGTACCATTCACCAGTAGGAAGTGGTAGTTGGT